>JAYZDB010000052.1:0-6343 GCA_036338025.1 Planctomycetota bacterium | reverse complement strand
AAGAACAAGCCGCGGTTCGCCATCGTGTGCAACACGTAGGGCGGTGCCATACAGATCGTGTTCATCAGGCCAGCAGCAGACAGGACGATCAGCGCAGCAAACACCTGGGCGACCTTGGACTGGGCAGCGTCACCAGTGGCGAAGGCTGCCTGCATTGCATCGACGGCGATCGTCGAGGATTGGCTGGCCTGGTCAAAACCCAGCAGTTCGAGGTATGCGAGGTTCACGCCGACGTAGGCGATCACCACCACCAACACGCCACCGACGATGCCCAGCGGCACATCGCGATGGGGATTGCGGGCGACCGACGCTACGAACGAACCGTGGTGCCAACCTCCGAATGAGAACAACACCGGTAGCATCGCGGCGCTCATCGCGACAAAAAATCCGACCGCTTCGCGGGCTGGCTCTGCCACCGGAATCGCTGCCGAAGGCTCCGCCGGACTCACCAGGATCGCGACCACCACGATCGAGAACACCGCCAGGGTCTTGATCACAGTCAGCGCATTTTGCACGCCCTTGCCCAACTTCAATCCCGCGATATTGACCAGCGTCAAACCGAGCAGGACCGCAGTCGCGATCATGTGCTGCCAGAAAGTGCTGAACTGGCAAACCAGCGCCTTCTCAAGGTTGGAGACCAACAACAGCGCGACGAAGGCCAGCGCGCCCGACTGGGTGATCATCAAGAGGCACCAGCCGTACAAGAATGCCGGCCTGCTACCGAAACTCTGCAGGATGTACTCAAACACCCCGCCAGGCCCGGTCGCCAGGCGGCTCATCCGCGCGAATACCAGCGCCCCCAGGATCGCGATGGCCCCGCCGAGGCTCCAGGCCACCGACACCTGCCAGGGTGCGTCGACAGATCGGGCGACCTGGGCGGGCGTGAAGAAGATTCCGATGCCGATGATCCCGCCGATCACCACGCAGGCGATGTCGAAAGCACCCAGGCGCGTCTTGCCTGCGGGCGTGGTGGAATCCGACTCAGGTGTCATGCAGGTACTCCGCCAGATCCAGGACCTGTACATCGACGCCCAGGTCGGGCAGCAGGCGCAGCACCCGCTCTCCATCGCGATCGAGGACATAGACCCGGTCATCCTCATCGCGTGCGAGATCGACTGGATCCACCAACTGGCCACCGGACACCGCCGTCTCGATCAGCTGGCCACTGTAGTCGTATCGCCGCAGCCCAGGTTGATCGCCCTGGTCGACCACCAACAGACTGCCATCGCCGAGCGCCTCCACCGCGATCGGGCGGCCGACTCCGCCGCTGTCCCGGGCGGTCGGGATGGCATTCACAAAGCGGAAATCCGTGGTGAATCGCTGCACCACGCCGTTGAGGGTGTCCGCGACGAAGATCCCCTCGGGGCCGGCCGACAATCCGCGCGGCGCACCAAACTCACCCTCGGCTTCCCCGAAGGCACACAAGGGACTCTCGGCAAAGCCATCCCTGCCAAAGCGCTGCACCCCGCGCCGTAGATGCTGATCACCGCAGGCCACCAGGATGCTGCCCAGGTGTTCCGCGACCGCGTGTGGATGGCACAGCGATCCGCGGCGATCTCGACTGGACGCTCCCGGTGGCCGGCTCTGCGGCTCCCCCAGTGGATCGAGTTCTTTGCCAAAGGCGGTAAAACGGCGCACCATGTCATTCTGGGTGTCCGCGACGTGAAGGGTAAAGCTCTCGTCGATCGCAACACCCCCGGCATCGGAATACCCACCGGCTGGCCCGGTGTATCCCCAGAAGTCAACCGGTTGCCGACCCTCCAGGTCGACCAGGAAGATCCGCCCACGCCCATCAGTGTAGGTAAGACAGAGGAGATTCCTGGAGACAGCGATGCCACCGTACATGGCGAAAACCGTTAGGATTGGTCGCGGTTACGAAATGAAGATCGACTCGCACGAGAGCATAGCCTCCGCCCACCCCTGGTTGACCATCCTCTTCTGCGTGGGAATCGGCAGCATAATCGGAACAACATCCTGTTCCAACGTCCCCGATTGGTCCCACCGTGAGGCACGGCATACCTCGCTCACAGTGCACTACGGACCCAATGCAATTGCCTCCGTCATCCTGCTGCCAAGCTCCACCCCTGACCTCCTGATCGAAGTCCTCAGGATCGAACCGCCGCACCTGGTCCAGAGCTTTTCGAGCGGCGGTCGGCGGATACACCTTCCGTCAGGCGACCAAGGAGTCGTAGTGCGATGTCGGTATCGACTGTTCCGCAACTACGGAGCGGACGGCAAGCCTTCGGCCTGGCTCACACCGAACCAACTGTTCCCCGGTGCCACACGCATCGATCGCAACCAGTAACAGCAATGCCAGACCTCGTGGTTCGTAACGCAGCAGTTCTCGCGATGGACGATTCCGTGGCCAGCGAGGATCTGGACTCCGCCGTGGCGAACGCCGACCTGCGGATCCGAGATGGGCAGCTGCTGGAAATCGGCACGGTCGTCGCCCAGGCCGAGGACATCGAATTTGACGCCACTGGCCTGCTAGCCCTGCCTGGCTTCGTGCAGGGCCACGTCCACTACTGCCAGACCTTGTTCCGAGGCCTCGCCGATGACCTCTCCCTCATCGATTGGTTGCAAGAACGCATCTGGCCGATGGAGGCCGCCCACGACGCCGACACCACCAGGCTGTCGGCCCAACTCTCCGTCACCGAGTTGCTGCGCGGCGGCACCACCACCACGCAGGTGATGGAGTCCGTACACCATGCCGAGGTGAGCTTCGCAGTCGCACGCGACAGTCGGATGCTGACGATCCTGGGCAACTGCCTGATGGATGTCGCGGGACCCGGTGTGCCACCGGACTGGGTCACCACCCGATCCGAGGCCATGGAAATGGTGGCGGACCTGCACCTGGAGTTCGACGGCCTGGCGGGACGCCTGCACTACGCCATCTCGCCACGGTTCATCCTGTCGTGTTCCGACGAACTCTCACGAGAGGCAGCCGACTACGCCACCGCCCATGACCTTCGCATCCACACGCACGCGGACGAACACCTTGACGAAGTCGGACTGGTCCGCCAACAAACCGGCAAGGAGTACATCCTGGCGCTGGAATCCTTGGGTCTGCTCACAGCGAGAACGACTCTCGCCCACTGCGTCCACACCAGCACCGCCGAACGCGATGCACTGCAAGCAGCCGGTTCGACGATCGCGCACTGCCCCACCACCAACCTCAAGCTGGGCTCCGGTCTGGCCCCAATCGCGGACTACCAGGCGCGCGGGATTCCGATCAGCCTCGGCGCCGATGGCGCTGCCTGCAACAACCGGCTGTCAGCCTTGGCGGAGATCCGGCAGGCCGCCCTGGTAGCGGCTGCGCAGACCGGCCCCGGACACTGGCCCGCCGATCGGGCGCTGCGCGCAGCGACTATCGGCGGTGCCGAGGCGCTCGGGGTCGCCGACGAAGTCGGTAGCCTGCAAGTCGGCAAGCGCGCTGACCTCGTGCTGATGCGACAGCCGGATCCGGAGTGTAAGCCGACCCACCGGGAACTGGTCTCGCACATCGTCTACACCGCCGAGACCGAGGACATTCGACACGTCTTGGTCGGTGGCGAGTGGTGTGTCCGCGATGGAGTCTCGACCACCCAGGATACCGACCGGCTGAGCTCCGAGCAGCGGCAGCAATTGCCCGCGCTCTTGAGCCGCGCGGGGCTCTCGCGGTAGGCTGCACCCATGACCGACCCTCCCCGCATCCTGCACGACCGGGGCACCAAGCGACCGATCTTGATGTCACCAGGGCGCCTGAATCGGCCACGCAATACTGGCGAAGCCGACGACGGTGTCACCGACTGCCCGTTCTGTGAGGGTAACGAGGCCTGCACGACCGAGGAAACGGATGCGGTACGCAAACCAGGGACCGAGCCGGGCACCCCCGGATGGCAAGCGCGCTCGTTCAGCAACATCTACCCGGCCGCCGCCTGTCATGAGGTGATCGCGGAAGGTAGCCGCCACACCGCCCATCCGGCAGAACTGACGGCGGCAGAACTGCTCGACTGCTTGCGACTCTACCGAAGCCGGATCACAGCCGCCGAAGCAATGCCAGAAGTCGAATGTGCCTTCCTGTTCAAGAACGTCGGCGCCCGCGCCGGCTCTTCGATCGAGCACAACCACAGCCAGCTGCTCGGCCTGCCGATGTTGCCACCGAGACTGGTCGCGGAGCACACCGCCAACCTCGAGCACGGCAGCTGCCTGCACTGTGATGAGATCGGGGCCGCCCACGATGAGGACCGCGTGGTCTTGCAGACCGATCAGCACATCCTGCTGTGCCCAAGCACCCCCAAACTACCCTTCGAGACCTGGCTGCTGCCGACCGGCCACGCCAACGACTTCGACGACACCAGCCACGACGACGACCTGGTACGCGCGTTCGAGCTCAGCTACGCCGCCCTCGCGCAGTCCTTTGACCACGGGCCTTTCAACAGCTTCCTGCACCGGATCCCGGACACCGACTTCCACTGGCACGTCGAATTTCAGCCCCGGGTCGGGCAGGTGGCGGCCCTCGAGTTGGGCGCCGACATGTACATCAACGCCGTCACGCCCCAGGACAGCGCGCGTCGCTGGCGAGGTACTGCCGGCTGAGGATCGACCAGGTCCCAAGCTCCGAACGGCGAGCCGGAAGTCGAAACTTGCCAGCCGTGCCGCGGCCTGGGAAAATTCTACCAACCAGTGTCCTTCCCCATTCGCAAGATCTTCGCCGCCGCACTGCTCCTGGTGGCACTCGTACCAATAGCGTTGGTGACGATGCACGCCTCGGATCCGATCGGGAACATCGTGTTCTGGATCCAGGCAAGGGACCTGGCCGGGCAGGTCGGGGTCTACCTCGCCATCGCCGCAATCGCTGCCGCCATCCTGTATCCACCGGCCATCCCATTCCTCCGACTGCGGTTTGCACAAGCCCGTCGCCGCCTGGGAACCGACCGGGGACCGCTCATGGAAGGTATCGCCCGCCTCAGGCATCTCGAAACCCACGATGAACGCCTGCGGGTTGGCCGCCTTGCTCGCCAACTCGGCGACACGAAGGTAGCCGTCGAGAACCTCACCCGCGCCTTCGAGCTCGACCCGAGCCACGCCAGCGGCCGGTACCAGCTCGCCCTCCTACTCGAGGAGATCGGTACCCGTGAGGACGCCGCCCACCTCTTGATCAGCCTGGTGAACGATGATGAGCGGCACGCCTTCGGCGAAGCCCTGTTCCAGCTCGGACGCGTGCTGTACCGGCTGCGCCGAGATGACGAGGCCATCGCGGCGCTGCGACGGCACCTGGAGTTGTTCCCTGGCAGCCGAGAAGCACAGCTACTGCTGGCGCGTGCGCTGGCGGACAACGGCGCCATCGACGAGGCCCGCCAACAATTGGAGCTGGCAAAACGACCGCCCGACGAAGGTCAACGGCTGACCCCGCGAGAAGCCCTGGCGCGTGCCCAGGCCAAGGTAACGTTCCTGCGGGTCGGCGCTGCACGCTCTGGCGATCGGAGTGAGCATGCATAACAAGAGCTTCCTCGACCAGGTCAACGAGACCCCGACCACCTACGCGATCCTGCTGGTCTACGTGACGATGGCGTTCCTGACCGACCCTCTGGATCCAAACCGCGAGCACTGGATCACCTACGGGGGATGCGCCGGCCTGCTGGTGCAGGACGGCCAGGCCTGGCGCCTGCTCAGCTGCGCCTTCTTGCACGGCGGCCTGCTGCACCTGGTGCTGAACTCGTACGGCCTGATGGTGCTGGGTCCGCTGCTGGAGCGCCACATGGGAATTGTCCGTTTCCTGCTGCTCTACGCGATCACCGCGATCGGCGGCTCACTGACAGCCCTGCTGTTCAACATCGAATTCGTCTTCCTGGTCGGCGGCTCCGGGGCGCTGTTCGGAATGCTCGGCGCCGCGCTCGCCTACAATGTCCGCGGCGGCCGAACACTGCTCGACTTCATGGAAAACCACGGCGCCCGCCAGCTGATCTCCCTGATCGTGCTCAACCTGCTGATCGGTTTCTTCATTCCAGTCGTCAGCAACTCGGCCCACATCGGCGGCTTGATCACCGGTTTCGTCATGGTGTTCTGCTTCCTGAAGGTCGGTCCGCAAGGCATCGACCGCACCGGCAGAGCGATCCAGGCCGCTTGGGTGCTGATCTTCCTGGGCATGCTGCTCTACGCCCTCAACCCCGTCATGCGCTTCGGCTACAACCTGCAGGCGTATCTGCAGGCCACCGATCCCGTTGCGAAGACCAGGTACGAGGAGTTCCTGCGCGCGGTCGACGGTCCTGCCCCTTTCAGCCCAGCAGAGACCCGCCAGTTGCTTCAGAACGAGCAGGAACCCAAGACGGGCATCGTGGGTGTAGCGTTTCGGGAACGCTCG
>JAYZDB010000051.1:0-3324 GCA_036338025.1 Planctomycetota bacterium | reverse complement strand
CGGATGGAGGACCTATACTCGGACCTGCAGAGCTGGCTGCAAGTGAAGGACTCCGACTTTCCCAAGGACAGCAAGTCGAAGGTCGACAAGACCAAAGTCTTCGGCAAAACCTACATGGGAGAGGGTCGGTACGTGGGCATGGCCGCCAAGTACATGTTGATGGTCACCGACAAAGGCTCGACATACTTCGACTACCTCAAGAACTTCACTGGGCGCCAGACCCTGTTCGGACAGCGATGGCACTTCCTGAATGAGGGGTCAATGTACTACGGTGTCGGCGCCGACATGTACAACGGGGCGCTGCGTCACGACACGTCCCTCCATAGCCATCTGGTCTTCAACATCACGATCAACTTCATCGATGGCTTCCGGCACTACACCTACGACCTACCGGTCTGGATCCGAGAAGGCCTGGGACACTGGTTCCAACGCCAGCTCTCACCCAAACACAATGACTTCGACCAGGACGAATCATCGCCCTTCAGGCCCCTCTCCAAGTGGCGGTGGAAGCCCTACATCCGGCAGCTCTTGAAAGGCAAGAAGTGGTCCAGGTTCAGTAAGGCGAGCCATTGGCGGCACTTCGGCGATATCAACTTCAATGATCACGTGATGATCTGGGGCCGGATCGATTTCCTGATGAGCTTCGGCAAACCCAAGTTCAGGGAGTTCATGTTCGCGATCAAAGGCCGCTGGGATCACAAGCTGCAGAAGGCGGACGCGGATGACATGGTCGGTGCGGTACGCGATGCCCTGCGCAACACCTACGGGCTCAGCCCCATAAACTTCGACAAGAAGTTCCGGGAGTGGGCCATCAAGAACTACCCGCTGCGTTAGCGAACGCCTCGAGCCGTACACCAGGATCTGACCCGAATTCCGTTCGCCGGTGATCAGCGAAGTAGCTTCACCAAGTGGCTTTCCCTATCCTCCGAATGCGCGCCATAGGCTCACCGACCGAGATTCAACGGCAGATAGAACTTGAAGAACCCACACACCACCAGCCGCCCACTTCTCCTCCTGCTCGCAGGGTCTCTGGCCAGCTGCGCCACGTGGCCAGGACTCGAAGATCCCTCGCTCAGCATCTCCCCAAAGATGAACCTGTTCCGGGTCCACGGCGACACGCGAATGCAGCACAACAACGTGCCTCAGGATTCTCAGAGTATTGAGAGCCTCGGTGGCGGCAGGCGCGACGAAGAACTCGCGGCCCGGATGACCTATGGAGATGGGTTCTCGGGTTTCGACATCGACTACCTGTTGCTCGACATGGAGTCGACGGAACTCGGCACAACCAATCAGGGCTGGGGCACCGTGCGCCAATACGAAACCGTCAACTCGCGACTGGCGATGGATGAGGTTCGCTTGCGCTACATCGCCCAATTACCCTGGGAGTATCTCAGTGACGGCGAGGAGATTTGGCTGAAAGCTGGCGTAGGCATGCAACTCGTCCACCGAGAACTCAATCTCACGGTGACGGAAGTCAGCGGTAGTGGCGGTGTCAACAATTCCCAGAAGATCGAAGTCAAGAACGCTGCATCGCCGATGCTGGCGATTCGCCTCGCCGGCGGGAGCGGCCCGTTGGACGTGCTGGTCGACTACGCAGTCAACGACGACTGGAGGATCGGCGGTGGTGACTTCAAGAAGCGGTTCTTCGACTTCGCCATCCAAGCCAACTACTACCTCGAAGCCCAAGACCTGACCCTGTTCGGCGGCTACCGCCGCTTCGACGTCAGGGCACACGGCTCCGAGGGTCCGGCGGAGTACCAAACGGATTTTACTTTTGACGGCCTGTTCTTCGGATTCCGGTTCCAATTCTAGCTTCAGGCAACCGTGCCCACGAAGTCGCTGCAGCAGTCGCCTTTCTTTCCGGAGAGGACGCCAGCTACGTGACCGGCCAGATCATCGGCGTCAAGGTGGGCTCGGCGTGATCACGCCGGGTAACGAGGCCCGGTGATTCCCCTGCACTGGATCACGGTACTGTTCGCGGGAGCCGCTGGCCTGGCCTTCGCCATGCCGTGGGATACCTGCATCCTGAGCATGATCGTACTCGCAGCGAGCTACCTGTTTCTCCTCTTGCGGGGCACGATCTCACTGTCCAGCCCGATCCTCGGCCCCTGTATCAACCGCGGTCGCCCAGCAGACCACTTTGCCCTCACCTTCGACAATAGTCCGGATCCCGAAGGCACCCATGCCGTCCTCGATCTGCTGGCCAAGTACGATGTCCCCGCGACATTCTTCTGCATCGGAGAACAGGTCGAGGCTCATCCCGAGATCGCGCAGCGTATTCATGACGAGGGACACCTGATCGGCAACCACTCCTTCAGTCATTCGTTGTCCCTGACCTTCGCGAACCCAACTCGTCTTGCCAGTGACATGTCGCGCTGCCAAGACGTAATCGAAACGACCACCGGCTACCGTCCACGCTTTTACCGGCCACCCTTCGGGCTGCGCAACTACTCGACGCACGCCGCAACCACCTTCAACAAGGTGCTGGTAGTGGGGTGGTGTGCGGGCGGCATGAACACGACCAAACGCTCGACTGGGACGGTGGTCAAACAATGCCTATCCTCCCTCGGTCCAGGTGCAATCATGCGTCTCCACGACAATGGTTCGATACCGGGGCGAACGCTGGAGATCGTCCGGCAGGTCCTGGACACCGCAAAACAACGTGGCTTGCGCCCGGTGCGACTCGACGCCCTGATCTAATCAAACCGCTCGTGGCCACTTCGCGGTGCAAGGAGCAACCCGTATACTCGGCATACCTTGGCAGCCTGTCCGCGGCCCCGAATCACACCATGCGTCAACTGCTCATCGCGATCTCCGCCCTCGTCACGGTCTCGCTGCCCGCACAACAGAGCCGATATCGAGACACGCTATTTCATGTCCTAACTGTGCGGGATGTGACCTATGGCTCAGCTTTGTCCATCAAGACCAACCAGATGATGGACCTGAAGATGGACGTGTATACACCGACCGGAGATCCCGCCAGCGATCGGCCCGCAGTTGTACTTGTACACGGCGGTGGGTTCACCAGCGGCAGCAAGACTCACGCCTATCTCGGTCCCCTGGGACGAGCACTGGCAAGCCGTGGCTATGTGGCGGTGTCCATCGACTACCGGCTTCGGCCAAGTTCCCCGACCAGTTACGCAGACAGGCTGCCCGCAATCTACGATCTGAAGGCGGCCATCCGGTATCTACGCCGAAACGCCAGGCGACTGGGTATCGACGTCGAACGCATCGCTTGCCTAGGCAGTTCCGCTGGTGCCTACATGTGCCTGGAAACCGCCTACGGTTCCAGCGGTCCAGGCAACAGCGGCAACCCTGGCTACC
>JAYZDB010000050.1:0-5608 GCA_036338025.1 Planctomycetota bacterium | reverse complement strand
CGCCCTTGGCCACCACTGGCTCTCCGATCGACTGCCCGATGGAGCACCACTGCCCCTGAACCTGACCTCTCACACCGACTACGCCAAGATTCGGGCCAAGGCTAGCGACAAGAAACCCAGCCGCCGCACCGTCGGCCGGGGTAAGAAAATCGCGCCAGCGGGCTGGCCCTACACGACCCTCAAACTCGGCAAGACCGAGCACATGATGCCATTGACCCTCAGCATGACGGCGGCGGGTATCACTGGCGTGACAATCTGCGAGGCCGCCCTGTTAACTGCCAAGCCAGCACCCCCGAAGAAGAGTTCCAAACGACGCTCGAAGAAGACCACCAAGCGTAGCAAGAAGCCGAGCACCAAGGACCTGTTCCGTGACTTCGCAACGGCCAGGGAGCAGGGCTACGCGTGGTTACTCGACAATTTCTCTTTGCGGTGCAACAAGCACCGGCTGGGCTACGGTTTTCACTACTACTACCTTTACGGGATCGAGCGCGCCTGCGAATTGGGTCAGATCGCCTTGATCGGAGATCGCGACTGGTACTTTGAGGGATCCACAATGATCCTTGGCATGCTGGACCAGCGTTCAGGTTTCCTGCCATCAGGAAGCCTCTACTCGACCTGCTTCGCAATCTTGTTCCTGAAACAGGCGGCACCTCCCCTGCCACCCATTACCGGCCGCCGTCGTCGGTAGCCCAGTCCGGAACTCACTACGCACCAGTCAGTAGCCTAGGATCAAAACCAGACCATTCGACAGGTCGGTCATGAGAGGGGCCTTACTGGTCGAGCCAAGCGCTACTTGCACCATCAGGCGCAGTCCGAGGTTAGCGGGGAGATTCGGCACTGGGTTGTTGGCGAATCGCGCACGACCCATTGAAGAGGTCTGGAAATGCAGCGGGATGCCAGTGCCCGGATCGACGAACAGCCGACAACCGAAGCCCAGTTCCATGCCTGGTTCGTACGCCAATCCAACCAGAATCACGCCAGAAGTCTGGGGCGAACCCTCGACCTCGATATCAAACGTGCCACCCAGCACGGGATCAGTCCCATCCAGAACCGGCGGAAATCCCGTCGCCGCACATCCATCACCGACCTGGTAGGTCAGGCCGCCCAGATCCGCCACCCAAAGATCTCCATCGAGACTTCCTGAGCGGCCATCGTCACCACGGAAGAACAACTTGCCTCGAGCGTGTGCGAGTTGTCCGTCAACGCCAGACCCGGGACCGCGCTGTATGTCAGCCATCAGATGGGTGCCCTGCGACGTTCCATCGCTCTGCCATAATTCAACGCCAACGCCCTTGGTCGTTTCGACCCGGAAGAACACCCGGCGACTGCCGATTGCTTGCATACCCTCGATTCGCGGGAGTGCTGGTGAAAGCACACCGAAGCGGTGGACCATCCGGGTGCCTGTGACACTGCCATCACTGACCCACAATTCGCTGTTGTTACCGACGAAACCGTGGAAGAAAACCCTCGAACCTGACACCAACAAGCCCTGTGCACTAGCGGGCAGGTTGTTGTGCAACACCACGGTACCGCCAGGTGTGCCATCCCCGACCGTCAAGTGCACAGTCGAACCTACCTCTTCTAGGATAAACAGGCGCCCCTGAGCGACTGCCATGGCACGAATGGCGACACCGCCCCGCAACTTGCGCGTGCCAACCGGCGTGCCATCGGTCTCGAACAACTCGCCGCCGAGATTCATCGTCGAGAACAGCACCTTGCCGCCAAAATCGACGATGCAAAATGGATCAAAAACCATGCGGCTATAGGTCCGCAACGGCAGGGTGCCCGCTACCGTCCCATCCGTGATCCACACGCCTCGCAAGGTCGGCGGCGTGCCGTCAGTAAAGATCAATCGGCGTCCAAACCGGTGGTAGGAACCCGGAAGCACCTTGGCAAGAAGGGTCAAACTACTGCCCGTCCCGAAACTGAACAGGCCCTCACCCTGAGTCTTGGACACCGCATGGGAAAACAAGGTCGTCCCAACGCCCAACCCCTGCAGCGGCCACCCCACGCCATTGACCATCTGAAGATCCTGGACCCGGACTGTTCCGCTCTTGCTGCCATCGGTCTTGAACAGGGCCAGATCTCGATCCCCCCGGTAGGCGGTAAAGAACAGATCCTTGCCGAGACTGACACCCTGCATCACCCCGTAGGCCGGACCATTTGCCCAATCGTGGTGACGCAAACCGGAGCCGGGCCCAGACCACAGATCGAAGACCCGATGTGTCCCCGCAGGAGTTCCGTCGGAGCACCAGGGTTCGCTACCAGCAGTTCCATCGTCGGCGGCAAAGAACACCCTGTCATCATGAGTCCGCAACCCGAGCACCCGCGACTCGCGAGTTCGTACCGAGCGGGACACGAAGTTGCTGGCGACCTTGCGCAGCACCTTGCCTCGCTCGGACACGTAAAGGCCCGGACCGCTGGCTCCTGGCCCACCGTCATCAGCGAGGAATGCCACCCTGGTGCCACCCAGTGACAGGATCCGCCGCGGATTGGAACCGCTAGCGCCAGGGTTGATATCGCTGACCAGGCTCGTGCCCGCCGCGGTGCCATCGGTGACGTAAAGTTCCACGCCCGACTGACCATCATCCGCAGCGAAATACACCAGGCCACCGCTGCTGACCACACTTCGGACCCGTCCGAAACCACGCTGCCCGGTCGAACCGATGGGACCCGGACGAACATCCACGACCAGACTGGTGCCAGGGACCGACCCATCACTCGACCACAACTCTTCGCCATGCTGGAGATCAAACCCCAGGAAGTACATCCGTCCGTTGACGATGGATACATCCTGGCGGTACGAATTCAATACTCCCACGCCTCGCTGTGGATAGAACACCTGCGTGCCGAGAACCGTCCCATCCGATCGCCACAACTGGGTGCCCGCACTAAAGTAGAAAACTAGTCGCTGCGGGTTGCCGGGATCAGCGAGACAACCCAAACCGGCGTGCAGCACACCAGTCTCCTTCAGCAGCTGGTGTGCATCCGGCGCCGTCGCATCAATCCGCCAGAGGTTGCCGGGGGCCGTCACGAACACCTGACTGCCAACCAGGTTCAACGCGCATCGGCGGACAAAAGTGTCCGGTGTATTTGCAAGATCCAAAACCGGACCAGTCCCCAAGCTCGTGCCATCGGTCCGCCAGACCCGCGCACCATTGATCGTGTCATCGGGAAGCAAGAAGCAGGCGAAAGTACCGGTGTTCACAAACTGCAACAGGGGAGTCCGCTGATCGAAGCGGCCAAGCGTCCTGAGTCGGACTGTCCCCGCCGGCGTACCATCGCTGCGCCACAAACCATAGGCGCCGTTGGCGTCCTCCGCACCGAACAGCAGATCGCCCTGATACACGCCAATCGGCGCCGGTACCCGTTCGTTGGGAACTGTCGAGCTGGCCAACCCAGGGTAGAGGTCCATGACCAGGCTGGTACCAGCTGCCGAACCGTCCGATACCCAGAGTTCGAATCCACTCGCCGCACCGGCAGCGAAGAAATACAAGCGCTTTCCAACCGCCACCAGGCCGAAGGGATACGACCCGGATTCGCCAGACGCGATGTCCCGAACGAGTTCGACCCTTGCGTTGGAAACCGAAGCACGAAACAACTCGACCCCAGCAGCCGGGTCAGAACCGGCGTAGTAGAGGTAGTCCCCCATCACTACGAAGCGACGCTCAACCGGGTCGGGATCCACGACCGCGTGGGGATAGGTGTCAACCAGCCGTCGCGGCATGGATCGCCCCTGGCTCCGGACCGGAGGGCATACGAGAATCAGGGTCCCCAGGACGAGGAATAGGCGAGACGAGGTGCACGACATGGGCCAACCAACCAACAGGATTCTACCCTACGAAAGGGCTCCCTTGGTCCACCGGACGGCGGCTCTCCACCGGATCCAGCCAAATGACCCGTGACCGCCAGCACCCCATAAGACCGTCGCGAACGGTAGTTCAGCGACCTCAGCGACACGGATCCCAGACAGTTACGCGCGTCGAGAGGGTTCCCAGAGGCCCTGCCAGAGCCAAATCAACCACCCAGAGCCCAACACCGACGGGTTCAGCCGCCGGCCAGCCATCGAAATCGCTCGACCCACCTAAGTACGGCACCGCGCCCACGGGGTTCGCACCGGGAGGATTGAATCGTCCCCGGCGGCATCTACCCTGGGCAAATGTTGCGCATCGCGTGTCTCCCTCTCGTACTTGCGACGATCCCGGCCCAGGACCAGCACGCTCCGGTCAATGGTGACTTCGAAGCTCCTGGCGCTGCGAAAATCGGCACGTCGCGGCGCCAGGCCTTCTTCAACCACCCGGGATGGCAGGCGCGCGCGGGTACATGGGCTGTTCAGACCGGTAGCTACTACCAGGTGACGGCGCACCAGGGCCAACGCTACCTGCGCCCCCGAAGCCGCCAGGGCAAACTCTGCGAGTTGACGCAAGCGGTGACCATGGCGGCATTCGACACTCCGCGCCCCAAGGCACTGCTCGCCCACGTGGCCATGCGAACAGGTGTCGGGAAGGATCGCACAGAAGTGGTGTTCGAGGTGTTGGACAAGACTGGCACAATCCTCGCCAAGACCGGCAGCGGACCGCAGGCCAACAGCCAGTGGACGCCATTCGATGCCCTGGTAAGGCTACCCGAGACTGCCCACGCCGTGCGTATCCGCCTCATCGGTCACCACAGAGTCGGCAAGATCACCGATGCATTCTTCGACGATGTACGGCTCCAGGGTGCCGGACCCGGATATCCGCGACTCCTCGCGGCCAAGTCCAGCAAGGTGTTGATCGCCGAACACCAGGCCACCTCCGACCCAAGCACTAAAGAGCGCATCTTGGTGGCCCTGGCAGGCTCTGACAACCGAGGCGTCGAGTATCTGTCCAGTCTCCTGACCAAGGCGAAGGCTCCTACCGACCGCGCGAAACTCCTTCGGCTGCTCCTGATCTCAGGACGAAAGGTCGCCACCGCACCACTGCGGGCCGCCTTGACCGGCGATGACAACGATCGTCGCACGGTCTTGCTCGATCTCGATCTGGCAGCCTTCGACTGGGCTGGCCGGGTCGCAAGACTGGCGAGCCAGCAGACCGAACACTGCTTCGAATATCTCGAAGCCCTCGCCGTTCACGGGGCTTTTCAGAAGCTCAACACTCTGTTCGGAATGACCAACGTCAAGGAGTTGCGCTTGCAAATCCTCAAGGCACTGCGCAAAGGTTCTTTTTCAGCCGAGCGACTCACCCCGATCCTCTCGACCAACCTGCACGCATCCGGCGACGAAGATCAGCGCTACGAGTCCATGCGACTGCTCGCAAGTACCGGCAGTCCACGCTACCTGAAGATCCTCGAAGCAATGTGCAAGTTCGATTCCAACCTCACGCATCGCGGCAACTACATCCGTTGGGCTGCAGGATACGACTCGATTGCTGCCATCAAGGCGATGTTGCCCCTGGTGGCACGAAAGGTCGAGCGTTGCCGCGGAGCGTTCCTCCAGTGGACACCTACCATGACGGCCACAGCGGTCGGAGACTGGATGCGAAGCACCGCCGCCCAGGATTCCGACCCACTACTGCGCCGGACAGCGATCGCATATTTGCGCCAACACTCGAGGTCCGGTGACACCAACCTG
>JAYZDB010000049.1:0-7588 GCA_036338025.1 Planctomycetota bacterium | reverse complement strand
GACACAGAGCATTACGATGCACCTCACGAATGTCTACACACCGGCTCGGCCGTTCCAGATCGGCGAAATCAGTATCACGGCCAATCTCGTAGAGATGCTCAGGGGCCGGGGGCGGATTCCGGGCAACAAGGATCTACGTAGTGATTCTCTGCTTGCCGAGGTGTACCGAGGGGTGCATCCGGATCCGGCTGCGGCACGCTACCTGGTGCATCGGCGGGCTAGTTTCGCGTTGTTACCATTCTTGCTGGCCCCGATCGGGTTTTGCATTGGGGTGTTGGCACGTGATCGTGGTCGGGTTCTGGCGTTGAGTTTCTGCATGGTTCCGTTGTCGATCGTGTATCTCACGGATTTCCTGGGTGAGACCGCGATGCGGCACTTGCAGTTGCCGATCGTGGGGTGGTTGCCGACTGCGGTCACCTTGATCTTGGGCCTTCCGTTCTGTTGGAGGCTTTTGCGAATCTGATGGCCGGCAGAATGGATCGCTACGTTGCATCTGCCGTCGGCGGGGCGTACCTGGCCGCCCTGTTGTTCCTGGGAATGATGTTCGTTGTCTTCGATCTGCTGTTCGAGATGGACAACTACGTAGCAGTGGCCGCTCGAAACGGGTCCGGATTGCTGGAGTTGGCAACCGATCTGGCGGAGTACCATCTCTACAACATGCCGTTGGTCTTCGTCACCATCGCGCCTTTTGTGACAGTGATCGCCTGTATGTTCGCCTTGTCACGATTGATGGCATCCAACGAAGTCGGACCGATGGTCTTCACGGGTCGCAGCGTATTTCGCATTTTGATGCCGATGCTCTCGGTATCGGTGATTTCTACGCTTGCCATGGGAGCAACCTGGCAGTGGGTCATTCCGACTTTTGCGGAACAAAAGCAGGCGCTCTACGCCGATTTGACGGGGAGCGAATTCGAACTCCAGCAGATCACGCTCCGGTCGCATGAGCTCGGACGTCGAGAGCTGTACTGCCGTGTCTACAAGCACGAACAGCAGTTGATGGATGGTGTAGTCCTGTATGATCGCGGTGCGTCACGGGCCGACGGTGTGTTCATAGAAGCCGATTCAGCTCAGTGGAACCCGGCGCAAGATGACTGGGAGTTGGTTGATGGCCGACGTATTACCGGTGGAGTCGACAACGACCAGATCAAGCGGCAGGATTTTCTGGGCATGAAGGGGCTGACCCCGAGCCAGGTCCTGGATTCCGGCAAGACCCAGCGTGAGACTGCCGAGTTGTCCTACACGGAGTTGGAGGAGTTGATGCGGTTGCGGCCCGGCAAGGCCGACTACATCCTCTCCTACCATGTGCATTTCACGTTCCCCCTGGCCAACATCATCCTCATTTTGCTGGCGCTACCCTTCGCGGTTAGTTTCGAACGCGGTCGCCGCATCGAGCGGGTGATCTTCTCGATTGCTATCTGTGCTGGGTACCTGGTGGTGGACTTGACCTGCCGAAACCTCGCCTACAAGGACATCATTCACCCCGTCGTCGCGGCTTGGACCCCAACGATCATCTTTGGCTCCCTGGGCACCGTGGTGTTCGGGAGCATGCGCAGTTGACGTCTAGATCGTGTAGCGGTCTGGACCGTTGAGCAGGTCTTGCAGCTTTTGGTCCCCGCGGTTTTGCTGGGCGGTCTGGACTTGAGCGTTGACCTCTTTCTCGAACGCCGGGCGGGTAGTGTTGCGAAGGATGCCCAACGGGACCGGGAAGTCTGCCTCCGACATCGCCGCGAAGGCCATTGCGCGTGCCGGACTCGTGTCGGCTTCGTCCCACACCATGACGTCCGCCTCGGTGATCCCGTTTTCGCCGATCGTGACGATTTCGGGTTGCAGGTCGTGGTTGAGTCGCAAACCGCGGTTGGAGTCCGCGCCGAAGACCACGGGTTTACCGTGCTCGAGTTCGACAGTGCGTTCCGCGCGGATCGACTTTTCGCGAAAGCTATCGAACGCGCCATCGTTGAAGATGTTGCAGTTCTGGTAGATCTCGACCAGCGCGGTGCCTTCGTGGGCGGCGGCGCGCATGATGACGTTTTCGAGATGCGGCCCGAAGGTGTCGATCGAGCGACCAATAAAGGTGGCGCCGGCGCCGAGTGCCAGACTGACTGGACTCATCGGGTGATCGATCGAACCCATTGGTGTCGACTTCGTCTTCTTGCCCTGTTCCGAGGTCGGCGAGTACTGGCCCTTTGTAAGCCCGTAGATCCGGTTGTTGAACAGCAGGACCTTGATCCCGACGTTGCGTCGCAGGAGGTGGATGAAGTGATTGCCACCGATCGACATCGCATCTCCGTCACCGGTGACGAGCCACACATCGAGATCCGGGTTTGCGACCTTGACTCCGGTGGCGAGTGCTGGCGCGCGGCCATGGATCGTGTGGAAGCCAAAGGTCTCCATGTAATACGGGAATCGGCTTGAACAGCCGATGCCCGAGATCACCACGGTGTCGTGGAGGTTCTTGCCGAGCTTGGCGAACGCAGACTGGACGGCGTTGAGGATTCCGTAGTCACCGCAGCCAGGACACCAGCGGACGTCTTGGTCCGACTTGAAGTCCTTCTTGGACAGCGGGGCTTGGTTGCTGGCAGTGGTCATCGTTGGAGTTCCTCGAGGATCTGGTCGACCCGCTTGACAAGTTCGTCCGTGTAGAATGGCAGACCTTGAACCTTGGTGTAGGAGGTAGCGTCGATCAGATACTTGTTGCGGATCAGCATAGACAGTTGGCCGCGGTTAAGCTCAGGAATCAGAACCCTCTTGAATCTCTTCATCAGGTCTCCGAGGTTGTTCGGAAACGGGTTGATATAGCGCAGGCAACACCCGCTGACCTTCTTGCCGCTGGGTTCCATCGCTCGTACTGCACCGGCGATTGGGCCGCGCGTTGAGCCCCAGCCTAGGATCAATACGTCACCCTCGTCGGGGCCGACGGTGGTTACATCAGGAATGCTGTTGGCGATTCCGGCGACCTTGTTTTCGCGCACCATGGTCATGTGCTCGTGATTGTCAGGGTCGTAGCTGATGTTGCCAGTGAGGTCGGCTTTCTCGATTCCGCCGATCCGGTGTTGAAGCCCCTCGGTGCCCGGGATGGCCCAATTTCGCGCCAGGGTCTCGGGGTTGCGCCGGTACGGCATGAATGGTTCATCAGTCTCGGTCGCCGCTGGCAGAAAGTTCACCGAAATGCCGGGGAGTTCGGTTTCGTCGGGAATCAACCACGGCTCGGAACCGTTGGCGATCGCGCCGTCGGACAGCACGATTACCGGTGTCATGTACTCGAGGGCGATCCGGACGGCTTCGAACGCCGTCGCGAATGCATCACTAGGGCTGGTCGCTGCCAGGACAGGTACCGGTGATTCGCCATTGCGGCCGCACATCGCTTGCAGGAGGTCGGCCTGCTCGGTCTTGGTCGGCATGCCGGTCGAAGGGCCGCTACGCTGGACGTTGATGATGACCAACGGTAACTCGGTCATCACCGCCAGCCCGATCGCCTCGCCCTTGAGTGCGAGGCCCGGACCACTGGTTGTCGTGACGCCGATCTTGCCCGTATAGGCTGCTCCGAGTGCTGCACAAACTGCGGCGATCTCGTCTTCCGCCTGGAACGTGATCACGCCGTGGTTCTTGTACCCGCTCAATTGGTGCAGAATGTCGGAGGCGGGGGTGATCGGGTAGGAGCCGAGGAATATTGGCAGGTTAGATTTCTTGGATGCCGCCACCAGACCCAGGCACAAGGCCTGGTTGCCCATGATGTTCCGGTACGAACCCGACGGCAGGTCCGTTGCTTTGCTGACTGTGTACGATGTCTGGAACAGACCCGTGATGTCCGCGTAGTTGTAGCCGGCCTTTACGACCTGCTTGTTTGCTTCAGCGATGTCGGGGTTCTTCTTGGCGAAGGTGTCATCCAGAGCTTTCAGGGTGGGTTCGACATCGCGGTTGTAGAGCCAGTACAGCATGCCCAGGGCGAACATGTTCTTGCAGCGGTCCTTGGACCGCTTGTCGAGGGGCGACTCTTTGAGGGTCTCGTGGGTCAGTTTCTCGAGGTCAACTTGCACCACGCGATAGCCGTCGAGGCTGCCATCCTCGAGCGGGTTCTCTGCATACTTGGCCTTCTTGAGGTCGGCGGGTCGGAACTTCGCCGTGTTGAGGATCAACAGACCGTCACGCGGCAGTTGATCGATATGGACCTTGAGGGCGGCCGGATTCATCGCGACCAGCACGTGCGGTTGGTTGCCAGGTGTGTGGATGTCGAAGTTCGAGAATCTCAGCTGGAATGCCGAGACGCCCGGCAGGGTGCCGGCCGGAGCGCGGATTTCCGCTGGGAAGTCCGGAAACGTCGCGAGGTCGTTTCCCATCAGAGCGGTCGTCCGGGTGAATTGACTGCCGGTCAACTGCATGCCGTCGCCGGAGTCTCCAGCGAAGCGGATGATGACTTCGTCGAGTGCCTCCACCGACTTGTCAGTGGCCTGTGTGCCGTTGTGAGGGTCCTGTACCAATTCGAGAGTGGTTCCTGGGATCGTAGGTGAGTTTGCTGGCGGGGGATATTGGGGGCTTCCGAAGCGTGCAGACGCAGGATAACGAAAGCCCTCAAAACGTAGAGCCCCGCCGCCAGGATTCCAAGGGCCTAGAGGCCCGTCTCCGGTCCTCGTTGCCGATCTTCTCTGGCTAACGACATTGGGCCGGGTTTGCGGGGAAGGCTGGTGACTGTTGTCCGGGCTGAATATCGCCCTATGATCCCGGTGGTCCGCCCTACCCCTTGCCCCACCTGATCCGTATCCCCCAGTCAGACTATGAGTAGTCCTGCACTCGGTAGCCCCGACCGTCCCCTGCGTGTTGCCGTCATCGGTTCCGGACCTTCGGGTTTCTACGCTGTCGACGCCCTGTTTAAGGTCGGCGACCTGCGTGTTCGCTGTGACGTCTTCGATCGCCTACCGATGCCTTTTGGCCTCGTTCGCGGCGGAGTAGCTCCGGATCACCAGAAGATCAAGAACGTCATCCGGGTCTACGACAAGGTCGCGGCGGACGAGCGGTTCCGGTTTTTTGGCAACGTCAAGCTGGGTCGGGATGTGACGGTCCAGGACTTGACCGAGCACTACGATCAGATCGTCTACGCGGTTGGCAATGAGGAGGCCCGGGAGCTGGGGATTCCAGGGGAGGACCTCAAGGGGGCCTGTTCCGCCACCGAGTTCGTCTATTGGTACAATGGTCATCCCGATTACCGCGATCGCGAGTTCGACCTGAGCCAGGCGCGGCGTGTTGCGGTAGTCGGTAACGGGAATGTGGCCATGGATGTCTGCCGGGTTCTCATCCAGGATCCGGAACGTCTCGCGACCACGGACATTGCTGACTACGCCCTCGAGGTTCTTCGGGCCAGCACGATCGAGGAGGTCATGCTGCTCGGCCGACGTGGCCCGGCACAGGCGGCGTTTTCGCCCAAGGAGATCAAGGAAGTCGCCGAACTCGACGGGGTGGATCTCGTCCTGGAGCCCTTGGCCATGGACTTGGACCCGGTGTCCCGTCAGTGGTTGGAGAGCGGATCGGCTCCGAAATCATCCAACAAGAACGTCGACTTTCTCACCAAGGTCTCCGAGGAGGCGCCGGCCGGCGGTCGCCGTGTGGATTGCCGCTTCCTGGTTTCACCGGTCGAACTCACCGGAACGGATGGTGTTCTGAGCGGCGTACGCCTGCAACGCAACCGTATCTACGCCGCGGATGATGGCACGCCGCGCCCCAAGGGCACCGACGAGTACGTCGATGAAGAGATCCAGATGATCTTCAAGGCGATTGGCTACCGTGGTACCCCGATCCCCGGGGTGCCGTTCCGAGAGGACTGGGGCATCATCCCAAACGACGAGGGTCGGGTGACTGATGATGGTGAGGTTGTCCCGCAGCAGTACGTGGTTGGGTGGGCCAAGCGCGGACCCTCTGGCCTGATCGGGACCAACAGCCCGGACTCCAAGGCGACCGTCGAAAAGATGGTGGAGGATCTGCCCGGTGTTGCAGCTACGGAGTTGCCGGACGGCGAAGCCGACCAGATTTGCGACCTGCTCAAGTCCCGAGGGGTGCGCTACGTGACTTTTGCGGATTGGCGCGAGATCGATCGTATCGAGCAGGAACGTGGCGAGGCAACCGGCCGGGTCAGGGAGAAATTCACCCAGCTCGATCAGGTGTTCGAGGCCCTCGGCCGCTAACCGCGAGCTGCGCCATGCCGACGTGATCAGCCCGGCTGCGGGGGGAGCTGCCCGGCCAGCTTGGCTGTATCGCTACGCCGGCTCGGACTGGTTGGATTTCGAGCCGAGTTTCTCCAGGATCCAGATCAGGGCGAACCCGACGAGGAGCAGGCCGACCGCACCGAGCAGGTTGGGGTCTTTCGCGGTCAGGCCGAGTTCCGATGACTCGACACTGTTCAGGTTTGCGTAGTCCCAGGGCATCACGTTGCCCTGGATGAACGGCAGAACCTGCTCATCAGCTTGTCCGGCGTGTTTGATGCGAGTCGTCAGGGTCTCCTTCCAAGGCCAGATCTTGTTGAGCGACCCGACCAGGAAACCCAACAGGAGTGCGATGGTGAGGTCATGGAATCGCTTGAACAGCCACGTCAGGGCGTGGGAGAACGAGATCAATCCGATCACGGCGCCGATCGCGAAGGTGAAGAAGATCTTGAGGTGTGTGCCAATCTCGTCGAACTCGAACTTCAAGACGGCACCCGCCAGGTCCTTGATCGTGCCGATCACCAATTCGTAGGCACCCATCAACAGGAGGATGAAGCTGCCCGAGATACCGGGCAGGATCATCGCACAGATCGAGATCATGCCGCACAGCAGGATGTATCCGAGACTGGTATTCGTATCGGCGACCGTCGTGATCGTCGTGATGTAGTAGGACGCCACGGTTCCGATGGCGTGGGCCAGGAACACGGTGGCGTTCCAGCGCCGTACGGTTTTTCCAACAACCAGGATCGATGCCAGGATCAAGCCGAAGAAGAACGACCACAGCAACTCGGGGTGGTTTGCGAGCAGGTAGGTGATGCCCTTCGCCAGGGACACGATGCTGATTCCGATCCCGAGGAACAGTGGCAGCAGGAAGCCCCCGTTGATGTGGTCCCAGAACGCGGGCACGCCGTCCTTGAACAGCTTGCGCAGGCTCGCCAGGTTGATTGACTGGAGCGAGCGGATCAGTTCCTCGTAGATACCTGCGATGAACGCGATGGTGCCGCCGGATACGCCGGGCACGACGTCAGCTGCTCCCATCGCCATGCCCTTCAGGGCCAGCACACCTCGGCTCTTGAGATTGACCGCCATTGACTTGGGTTATCGACGATTCACCCGGGGGAATTCAATGGCGAAGGGCCACTTGGAGCCGGAGTACGCGTAAGGCGGCCTGGGCGGCGTCAGGACGACCCCGATTTGTCAGGCGGCCGTTCCTGATCTTGGCTTGTCTTGCCGCTGGAATTCGCGACGCTGCGGCCATGGGTTTCCTGACCATCGGCTCGTTTCTCTTCTTCACCGGTCTGGTGGCGCTGGTGACCTGGCGCATGACGCGGTCCCACGGGGCCGGGGCCAGTGCGGAAGGCTACTTTCTTGCCGGTCGGTCCCTGACCGGCGGCTACATC
>JAYZDB010000048.1:0-4954 GCA_036338025.1 Planctomycetota bacterium | reverse complement strand
GCCTTCGCCGCCGAGAGCCACCGCAAGGCGGTCGCGGCCCAGGCGGCCGGCAAGTTTGACGCCGAGATCTTCGGTGTCGAACTCAAGGACCGCAAAGGCAAGGTGACGGTGTTCGATCGGGATGAAGGGCCACGCGACGACCTCACGGCGGAGGATCTCGCCAGCTTGCGTCCCGCGTTCAAGCGGGACGGCGGTACCGTGACGCCGGGCAATGCTTCTCCGATCAACGATGGCGCCAGTGCCCTGGTGGTGATGGACGAGGAGGCCGCCAAGCTTGCCGGTGTTGCACCGATCGCTCGCATCCTGGGCTACGCTACCGGGGGGATGGCGCCGGAGTGGGTCATGATGGCGCCCGAAATTGCGGTCAAGAAGGTATGTTCCCTGTTGTCGTGTGACCCGCAGGACTTCGACCTCATCGAACTCAATGAGGCGTTCGCGGCAGCTGCGGCGGCTTTGCAACAGGTCTTGGAACTCGATCCGGACAAACTCAACGTGCATGGCGGTGCGGTGGCTCTCGGTCACCCGATCGGATCATCTGGTGCGCGGATCTTGACCACACTCATCCATGCCCTGCAGGATCGCGGTCAAGAGCGAGGTCTTGCCGGGCTGTGTCTAGGTGGCGGCAATGCGGTCGCCCTTGCCGTGGAGATGATCAACGCATGACCCTTCCTTCGAGAGTCGCTGTTGTCGGTGCCGGTACCATGGGTAACGGCATCGCCCAGGTGTTCGCCGCCCACGGGGTAGCTTGCTTTCTTGTCGACATCGACGACAAGTTTGTTCGGGCTGGTCACGCTGCCATCGAGGGTAGCCTCGCCCGGTTCGTCAAGAAGGAGAAGATCACACCCGAGCAGGCGGCAGAGATTTCCGGACGCGTTACCCCGACGACGGACGATGGCTGTTTCGCGCAGTGCGATCTGATTGTTGAGGCGGTGACGGAAGATGCCGGACTCAAGGCACAGATCTTCGCCACCGCGGACCAAAAGTCACCCGCTGGTTGCATCCTGGCCAGCAACACCAGTTCGATCTCGATCACTACCTTGGCGGCTGCCACCACCCGGCCAGCCGACGTCATCGGGATGCACTTCATGAATCCGGTGCCGTTGATGAAACTCGTCGAGGTGATCCGAGGTCACGCCACCAGCGACACCACCACCAAAACGGTCATGCAGTGGGCGGAGGACCTCGGGAAGACCCCGGTCGAAGCCAACGACTATCCAGGTTTCATCAGCAATCGTGTGTTGATGCCCATGATCAACGAGGCAGCGTTCTGCTTGATGGAGGGAGTCAGCTCACGCGAGGGTATCGACGAGATCATGAAGCTCGGTATGAACCATCCCATGGGTCCTCTGACCTTGGCCGATTTCATTGGACTCGATGTGTGCGTGCACATCTTGGATGTGCTCAAGGATGGTCTTGGCGATGACAAGTACCGGGCTTGCCCACTGATGCGTCGAATGGTCGCAGCTGGTTACCTGGGTCGTAAGACCGGCAGGGGTTTCTACGAATACGACTGAGTGACGACCGACCCATGAGCAGTCAACCCCAAGTTACGGACTTCGAACTCTCGCCGGAGCTTCAAGAGATCCAGGCGATGGCGCGCCGCTTCGCCCAGGTGGAGGTCAAGCCGGGTGCTGCTGAGCGGGATCGTATGCAGACCTTCCCGGCTGACCTGATCAAGCGGGCGGCGGAACTCGGCTTCCTCAAGATGTCGATCCCGACCGAATATGGTGGTAGTGGCATGGGCAGCCTCGCCAACTGCATCATGCTGGAGGAGGTCAATGCCAGTTGTGCGTCCACGGGTGTCACGATCTCGGTGCACAACTCGCTGTTCTGCTCGCCGTTGGCGAAGTGGGGCAGCCATGATCAGAAGAGTCGCTACTTTCCCAAGATGGTCGGAGGTGAGTGGTTGGGCGCCTACTGTTTGTCCGAGGCTGCGTCGGGTTCGGACGCCGCGGCCTTGGTCTGCAGAGCCACTCGGGATGGTGACAACTGGGTCTTGAATGGCCCCAAGCTGTGGATCACCACCGGCAGCGAGGCGGGCATCTACATCGTATTTGCCCGGTCTGGTGAAGATCGCATCAAGGGGATCTCGGCGTTTCTAGTCGAACGTGACTTCGAGGGGGTCAGTATCGGCAAGAAGGAGCGCAAGCTGGGTATCAAGGCCTCTCCGACCACCGAGATCCTGCTCGAGAACGTGAAGGTGCCGGGTAGCAACCTGGTTGGAGAAGAGGGGCGGGGTTTCAGCATCGCCCTCGACACCCTCGACGGTGGCCGGCTCGGCATCGCCGCACAGGCACTTGGGATCGCGCAGGCTTCCATCGATCTGATCCGTGAGCACCTCGCGGACCAGACGGACGCCAGGGGCCGCCCAGCCAGTTCGCAAAATTCCCAGTGGGTCCTCGCGGATTTGTGTGCGGAACTCGATGCCTATCGCTTCTTGACCTGGCGGGCGGCGATCTTGCGCGATCGAGGGGAGTCTGTCGGGCCGCAATCGGCGATGGCAAAACTGTGTAGTTCGAGGCTCGCCAACCGCGCGGCGCGTGCGGCGGTTGATCTACTGGGGCTCAGCGGCACCACCGACACCAGCGCCGCCGAGCGTTTGGTCCGCGACGCACGCATCACGGAAATTTACGAGGGAGCGAGTGATATCCAGCGGCTGGTTGTCGCCCGCAGTGTCCTTGCTTAGCACGGAGATAGTCCAATGAGTTCTCAACAACCACCACCTGGCCCGCCGCCGAGCTCGCCCTTGGGCCAGCCACCCGTGCCGGGTTTCCAGCCTGTCACCGACGGCGGGCGTTCGGTGTCATTCTACGTTGCGTTGTTCCTGACTTTGCTGTTGCTGATCAGCGGGGCGATCAATGTTGTGCTGCTGTTCTTCAGCGCTCTTGGTCCTAGCACCGCCGGTCTGGCTGACTTCGAGCCGGAAAATCCGGAGGCTGGGTATCGTGTCGTACGCGTTGGTGGCGAGAAGGCCCCCGAGAAGATTCTCCGCATCCGGGTCGAAGGCGCAATTGCCGAGGCCGCCTCACCGTTGATGGGAGGGATGGGAGGGTCGGTGACCCAGATTCGGCGACAACTGACCTTCGCGGCCCGTAGCAAGTCGATCAAGGGTGTGTTGCTCTCGATCAACTCGCCGGGCGGAGGTGTGACGGATTCGGATGAGATCCATCGCCTGATCGAGAAATTCCGTAACGAGCACAAGAAGCCGGTCCTGGCGTATTTTGGCGACATGTCGGCGAGCGGTGGTTACTACATCGCTGCGGCCTGCGACAAGATCGTATGCCGCCCGACGACGATCACGGGGAGCATTGGTGTGATCATGAGCGGCTACAACTTCGCCGAAGCCATGAAGACGATCGGGGTAGCTGCAACCACCATCATCTCGCCCAACACCCCGTACAAGGACATCATGTCGCCGTCTCGCCCGATGCGTGAGGACGAGCGCAAGATCCTGACGGGTATCGTTGAAGATATGTATCAGCGCTTCGTGGACATTGTGGACGCAGGACGCCCCAAGCTCAGTCGCGACGAAGTGGTGGCTCTCGCCAACGGACAGATCTATTCAGCCGCCCAGGCCAAGGCCAATGGGTTGGTCGATGACATTCTCGATCCCGATGCGGTCATGGACCTCATCAAGGAGATGGCGGGGGTGGAGGAAGCCCAATTGGTTGAGCAACGTCGACTGCCGAGCCTGATGGATGCCATTTTGGGGCAGGCCTCGGTCGGCACCAAGACTCCGACGCTCAACCACACAGTCAGCAAGTACCTCAATCAGACGACGGGCGCCAAGTTTCTCTACTTCTGGCCCGGTGGCCGCTAGCCGCGCCATGGAAACCGACAACTTCCAGCTATCTGAAGAGCAGGCCATGATCCTGGACACGGTGCGCAAGTTCGCCCAGGAGAAGGTCGAACCAAAGGCCCTGGACAACGACGAGCACTCTGTATTTGTGCGCGACAATCTCGATGGACTCGCGGAACTCGGAATGCTCGGCATTCCTCTGTCCGAAGACAGCGGTGGAGCAGAGATGGGCTGGCTGTCCCTGGTTGTCGCTCTCGAAGAGCTCGCCAAGGTCTGCGGGTCGACGGCGCGCTTGCTACTTTCCCAGACCGCGCTGTGTGGATTGGCTCTCGAGGGCAATGAGGTAGTCGAGGGGGTTGCCGGTGGCGACAAACTCGCCGCCTTTGTAGGTCCGGATTCCGAGATCAAGGCGTCCATCAATGGCGATGGTTTCGTGCTGGATGGGTGTGCAGAACACGTGACCGCTGCCCTCGAAGCTGACATTGTGGTAGCCGCTGCCAAGACGATGGAAGGTGAGAACATACTGTGTTGTCTACCTGCGGAGTCGGTGGGCCGTGAATCGGTGACCACACTTGGTTTCAGGGCGACTGCACCCGGCAGGATTCGGTTCGAGGGGGTTGCCGTCTCCGTTGACGCGCTGGTAGCCCGCGGGTCCGATGCTGATGCTGCGCTGCAGCGAGTTCAGATTGCTGCGCGTATTTCAGCGGGGGCGATCGCACTCGGTATCGCGGAGGCCGCGACCGCTGCGGCATCGAGATACTCGAAAGAGAGGATCGCCTTCGGCAAGCCGCTGGCGCAGCAGCAGGCGGTGGCTCTCAAGATCTCGGATTGTATCAGTGCCACAGTTGCCGCGCGGCACATGGTCTACCACGCGGCGCGCTTGCTAGACAGTGATCGAGACGCTAGCGCCGCTGCCGCCATGGCTAAGCTTGCCGGCGTCAAGGCCGCTATCCAAGCAGGCGACGAAGGCATCCAGATCCTCGGCGGCTACGGCTTCGTGGTCGAATACCACGTTGAGCGTCACTACCGAGATGGGATGACCCTCGCAAACCTGGAAGGCGGCACGGAGTCGCTGCGGATGAACGTCGTCAGCTAGTCCTCGTCCTGCGTCGGATCCTCGTCGTCGGCATCCTGGTCACGCATTCGTTTTAACAG
>JAYZDB010000047.1:0-4764 GCA_036338025.1 Planctomycetota bacterium | reverse complement strand
GTCGCTCGGCCTGTTCTACCGCTCGGATCACTTTTCCTTCGCTCGTCTGGGTATTCCGTCGGCCTACTTCAAGGCTGGCAACGAGTTCTTCGAGAATGCTCACGGCAAGGCCCTGGTCAAGGGCGCCTACACGCGTACGCGTTACCACCAGCCGAACGATGAATACAATCCCAGCTGGGACCTACGCGGAGCGGTAGCGGATACCCGCCTGTTGCTCGAGTGCATGCTCGTCACTGCGAATGCGGACCAGGTGCCGACCTGGACGCCGGGGGACGAGTTCGAGAAGTTGCGCTGAGCTAGCGCCTGGTCGCTCGGTCGAGGAATGCCGCGAGGTGGCCCCGGTATTCGGATGGCCGCCGTTGCCAGACACGGCCATGGGTGGCATCGGGTTCGATCCACAGGGTCTTGTGGGTGGTGGGTGCCCGGTGGGCCTCAAAGGCTGCTCTCACGACCGGCGGCGGCACGCGCAGGTCGAGTCCGGCGCCGATGAACAGGCTGTGGACGTCCCCGGATAGTTCTGCGATCTGATCCACCGGACGGATGTCGGCGATGTCGAAGCCAGAGGCGAGTTCCATGTAGAACAGTACGAGGCTGATGTAGAACGCCGGGATGCCGAAGCCTCGTTGTCCTTGCCACTCGCTGGAGCCGAGTTGCCGGAATGTCGTGTCCACCAGGTTCGTCATCGGAGCGTCCAGGACGAGCCCCACCAGTTCTGGGATTTCCGGTGCCGCACGGGCAGCGATGACGGCCCCCATGCTGACGCCGTACACGATCAGTGGTGCGGACAGGCCACCGGGTCGGGTCCGTAGGTACTCGACGGCTGCCAGCAGGTCGGTTTTCTCGTGCAGTCCATACGTAAATGGCCGCGCTTCGCTGCCGCCGTGGTTGCGGAGGTTGAGGAGCAGAACCTCACATCCGAGTTCGCGAAACACTTCGGCGATTGGTTCGACCTCCATCGCCGAGCGGAACAAGCCGTGCACCAGGACTACACTGGCCCGCGGGGAGACCGTGCGGCTGGGTACGAAGTAGGCCCGCAGAGTCGGTCCGCCGGGGTTGGGGATCTCGATCGGCGGTTGCACGGTGCCCGGCGGGGGCGCTTGCTTCAGCGTCTGGCGGTCTTGCAGGATCCACCTACCGTCGCGCAGGATGGGGCCTGGGTAGCTGGCTTCGTCGCCTCGGGTACGGACCAGTCGAGAACCCGCACATCCCACCAGACCCGGCAGCAGGACGAACACGTAGACCGGCACCAGCAGCACCTGGCGTAGCCAGAATCGTCTCCAGAAACCCTTTTGTTGCCTTCGCTTGCGGGTGAACCCGCCCTGGACGAGGAAGGCGATACCGATCGATGCGAGAGCCAGGATCAGGGTGGCGATGACGATGAAGCGCACGTGACTGCTTAGTCCGTGGTGGGATTCTTGAGTCCCCGGCCGAGGAGGTATTGTCCCGGCCAGGCTTGATCCTCGAACTCGTAGTCTTCCGCTGCGTGCAAGGTCAGGCTCGGGTTTCGCAGGTGGGGCCGTGCGAGGGCACAGAGATCTGCGCGCCCGGCGGCCAGGATCGTGTTGCAGTGGTCGGCGCCTTGGATTGCTCCGACTGCCAATACCGGTACGCCGACTTCGTACTTGATACGTTCTGCGAACGGCACGTGGTACATCCGGCCGTACTCCGGCTCGGATTCCGATGAATTGCCCGACGAGGACACGTCGATCAGGTCACAGCCGAGCTCGGTGAGGGCGCGTGCAATTTCGACCGCGTCATCACCGGTCAGGCCTCGATCGCCCAACCAGTCGGTTGCAGAGATGCGAACCGACATCGGTTTTTCCGCCGGCCAGACCGCGCGCATGGCCTCGAAAACCGCCAGCGGGTATCGCATCCGATTGGCGAGTGATCCGCCGAACTCGTCGCTCCGTTGATTGGAGAGCGGGGACAAGAAGCTCGACAGCAGATAGCCATGGGCCATGTGAACTTCGATCAGATCGAAGCCGGCACAATCCGCCATTTGTGCGCTTCGGACAAAGGCTGCCATGGTCTGATCCATATCGACCTGGTCCATCTCGCGCGGCGTCGCCCAGTGGTCGAGGAAGGGTATTGCAGACGGTGCGATGGTCTGCCAGGCCTGTCCGCTGGGGAGCGGCGTATCGTCACCGGTCCAGGGGTGGTCCACGGCGCCCTTGCGCCCCGCGTGCGCCAGTTGGATCCCGATCTTGGCGGAGCTGTTGTCGTGCACGAAGCCGACGATCCGTGCCCAACTCTCGAGGTGTGCGTCGTCGTACATGCCGGTGCAGCCCGGGGTGATTCGACCGTCGGCGCTGACGTTGGTCATCTCCGTGATCACCAGCCCGGCGCCTCCGATGGCTCGGCTGCCCAGGTGCACGAGATGCCAGTCGTTGGGGCTGCCGTCTTGCGCGGAATACTGGCACATCGGGGAGACCACGACGCGATTTTGGAGTTCCATCTCACGCAGGCGGAAACGCGTGAACATCGGGACCGGTGTCTTGCCATCACTGGCCGGGCTGGCACCGACCTGCCGGGCGTAGGCCTCGCGGGTCCGCTCCATCAACTCGGGATCCCGGAGCGTGAGGTTGTCCCAGGTGATGCGTTTGGACCGGGACATCAGGTTGAACTTCAGCAGCACCGGATCCTGACTCATGTAGCGAGCCGAGTTCTCAAACCACTCGAGGCTGGTCTGCGCGGCTTTCTGGGTCTTGATTACATCGACGCGGCGGCTGTCCTCGTAGGCGCTCAGCACCCTGGGTATGTCAGCTGTGCCGTGGGTCTTGAATGCGTCGACCAGCGCGATGGCGTCTTCCATCGCCAACTTGGTACCAGAGCCGATGGAGAAGTGCGCGGTGTGTGCCGCGTCTCCGATCAGCACGATGTTCCGGTAGCTCCAGCTGTGGTTCTTGACTGTTGGGAAGCTGCGCCACTGCGAACCGTTCAGCAGTAGCTCCGCGTCCCCGAGTTCGGCCGCGAAGATCTCTTTGCAAAATGCTGCGGAAGCCGCTTCGTCCAGTTGGTCCAGACCGGCCCGTTTCCATACGTCCTCGTGGCACTCCACGATCCAGGTGCTGAGCTTCTCCTCGAATGGGTAGGCGTGGACCTGAAACAATCCCCACTCGGTGTCCTTGAACACGAAGGTGAAAGCGTCGAGGTGCTTGGTGGTCCCGAACCATGCGAATTTGCAGCGGCGCCAGTCGATGTCCGGGCGGAAGTGGTCGGTGTGCAGGCTTCGGACCATGCTGTTAGCACCGTCCGCCGCCAGGATCACGTCGGCGTCGGCCAGGGCGTCGAGGTCCGACACCTCCGTTTCAAATTGCATCTGGACGCCGAGCTGGCGAGCCCGCTGCTGCAGGATCGAGAGCAAGCGCTGGCGACTCAGGCCACAGAATCCGTGACCGGTCGAGACTACGCAGTCGGTGCCGCGATAGGTTTCGATCGAGTCCCAGTAGGTGAAGTTGCTGCGGATTTCCGCGAAGCTGTCCGGGTCGGCGGCCTCGATGTTGTCGAGCGTCTCGTCGGAGAACACGACGCCCCAACCAAAGGTGTCGTCAGCCTTGTTGCGCTCGTAGATCTGGCATTCGACGTCCGGGAACGCCTTCTTGAGCAGAATGCAGGTGTAGAGCGCAGCTGGACCGGCTCCGATGCTGACGAGCTTCATGCTTACCATGAAACCCGAGCGCCAGCGTTGGCGAAAGGATGAATTCAGTCGCCGGGTGGGGGAGGCTCACCCTGGTACTCTCGCGGGCATCGGGTGCCCCAACATTGCTTTGCCAGGCGGCTGTCGTTCAGCCCCTGAAGGCCTAAGATCCGCCGCCCAGACGCCCCTTATTCACAGCCCTTTGTTCCGATCCGCAGCACGATGAGCTCCCGCACCTGGACGCCCGGACGAATTCTAGGCGTATCGCTCCTGCTGGCGATTCCGATCGTTGGCATCAGCATGCTCGACGAGCTTCCCGATGGCGGTGGTGTGGGGGGTGACCGGGCCGAGCGAGCGCCGCCTTATGTGCCCTCGCCGTTACCGTCCGCGGCGCCTCAGGATGGTCTGACTTTCGAGGTCGCCGGCGAGCAGGACGTACGTGGGTTCTCGCGCTTGGCGCTCTATGTCCCGGCGGGTCGCCCCGCCGCCGACTTTTTGCCCGCCGGTCTGTTCAAGGCGACATTCAAGGGGCGCCTGCGGGTGCCGAATCGTGATCGCTACAGCTTCAGTTTTGTCGGCACCGGTGACCTTGAATTGAGTCTCGGTGACCAGGTTGTGCTGACCGCCGTTGACGGTTCAGTCACCAACAGCATGCGCTTGCGCCTCAAGAAGGGTGCGCATGTCATGACTGCGCGATACTCGAGTCCGAAGAGCGGGCCGGCGGTACTCCGGATCTATTGGCAATCCCGTGATTTTGCCCGCGAGCCGATTCCGGCCAGTGCCCTTGCCCATGACCAGACCGAGACCTTGGCGCGCTTTGCCAGGTTGCGGCGCGGTCGGGAACTGGTGCAGGAGTACCGCTGTGCTGCATGTCACGAGGACGCTGTGGCCGGCCGCGGCGGACCGGCGTTGTTTGGAGTCGCGAGTCGGTTGCGCGTTGGCTGGATGGCCCGATGGATCGAGGACCCGAAACGGTCGCGCGCGATGGCTCGCATGCCGAAGCTCCTGCACGGTACGGTGGCTCCGAAAGCCGCCCGGGACATCGCGGCGTACCTGGGCACGCTGGGAGAAATCCCCGCAGCGCCTTCTGCCCAGGAGGCCGATGAACAACAGCGTAAGGACGGTGC
>JAYZDB010000046.1:0-10783 GCA_036338025.1 Planctomycetota bacterium | reverse complement strand
GCAGGTACGTGACCACCTCCGAAGCGCTGCCGAGAGAATGTACCGCAGACTCGTCCATCCCGTGTGCTACCGCCGCCGCAGCGATGGGACGTGCCCCATCGCCAACCGTGACCAGGACGTCGACCGGCAACTCGGCCACCTCGGTCCCGACACTGCGATGCAATTCCTCGCCGCGCTCCCCGAGTTCGAGCATCTCGCCCAACACGACCAGCCGGCGACCTGCCGCCGGCAAGCCCGCCAAGGCGAGCAGCGCCGCGCGGGCAGACGCCGGGTTGGAGTTGTAGGTGTCGTCGATGACAGAGATATCTCCGATCTGCTTGCACTCCAGCCGCCGAGAGGTCGGCGGCACCTCGGCAAGGCCTGCCACCACGTGATCGAGAGGCACACCGACTTCGGTAGCTGCCGCCGCCGTGAACAGCGCGTTGTAGACGTTATGGGACCCCATGCGAGGCAGCGTGATCGGCGTCTCCCCCTGCAAGCGGAAGGAAGTGCCGAGTCCGTGGAAACTCAGGTCCGTGGCGAACCAATCGGCCTCGGCACCGATCCGGACCTCCTGCAAACGAGCATCGGTATGCCCTCGTAGCATCGCGCTGCTCGGGTCATCACCGTTGAGGATCGCCAAACCCGTCTGGGGCAGGGCCGCAATCAGTTCGGCCTTCTCGCGCGCAACACCTTCGAGAGAACCCAGGTGCATCAAGTGGCTCTCGTCGATCCTGGTGATGATCCCGATATCCGGCTGCGCCACGGACACCAGATGACGAATCTCACCCGGTGCATTTGTCCCTAGCTCGACCACACAGGCTTCGGTCTGAGGAGTCAGCTGGAACAGGGTCAAGGGCACCCCGATGTGGTTGTTGAAGCTGCGCGGAGAATGCACTGCCGGCATGTGCCGGTTCAAGACCTGGGCCAGCATGTCTTTGGTGCTGGTCTTGCCACACGAACCGGTGATTCCGATCACCTTGGCTGTGTGCTGCTGACGATACTCGGCTGCCAACTGCAGCAAGGCCCGATGGCTGTCATCTACCCGCACGAAGAACGCCCCGGAATCGAGCTGGGTCCTGGGGACGGGTCCGCAAACCACCGCTCCGGCGGCTCCGGACTGCAGCGCCTCGGCGACAAATTCGTGGCCATCCAGGCGCTCACCCGACAGGGCAATGAAGCAATCGCCCGAGCGCACCTCGCGGCTATCGATCACAAAGCGGCCGGGACCCGGACGCTCACGGCAACCTCGACGCAAGACCTTGCCGCCGCAGATCTCAGCGATCCGGGCCGGCGTCATCATCCGCTGCTCCTTGCTCATGAGACCTGCCAGCTTCATGGCCTGCCGGCCTTCTCGCAAAGTGCATCGCGTGCCTCGTCCCGGTCATCGAACGGTACGGCGCTGTCGCGCAAGATCTGACAACTCTCGTGTCCCTTGCCCGCGATCAACACGGTGTCCCCGGGCCGCGCCTCCAAGACGGCCTGGTGGATGGCCTGCGAGCGGTCTACGACGCGGCGGAATGGTGATTGCCGGTCGCTCAGCCCCCGCTCCATGTCGTCGAGGATGAGCTCAGGATCCTCCGACCGGGGGTTGTCGCTGGTCATGAAGCCAACCTCGGCAAACCTCGATACAGCGCTGGCCATCAGCGGGCGCTTGGATCGATCGCGGTCACCACCGCAGCCAAAGACCACCACCAGGCGGCCGCGCGTCATCGACGCGAGGGTCGAACAAACCTGCTCAAGCGCGTCAGGCGTGTGCGCATAATCGACGAACACCTGCACTTCGTCATGGCACCCGACCAACTCCAGGCGACCATCGACGGCCCGCGCCCGGTCGAGAGCCGCCGCAATACTCAGCTCTGAGACTCCCAGGGCCAGACTGATGCTCGCGGCCGCCAGTGCATTCTTGACGTTGTGCCGACCCGGAAGCCGCAGCAAGAGTTCAACCCGACCACGCGGCATCACGAGATCGAATCGCGTGCCGTCCAGAGTACATCGCAGGTTCTCAGCCCGCACATCAGCTTCAGGGTGCAGACCGAAAGTCGAAATCCGGACACCATCAGGAACCTCTTCGCACATCATCTGCGCCCAACTCGAGTCCCTGGAGATACAAGCCGTCGAATCCGTATCGAGCATGGAGAACAAACGCGACTTCGCCTCGGCGTAGTCTTCGATCGTGCCGTGGTAATCGAGATGATCCTGGGTCAGGTTGGTGAAGGCCGCCACCTTGAATCGCAAGCCACGGACCCGCGACTGGGTCAGGGCGTGACTACTGACTTCCATCAAGGCAGCACGCGCACCGCGATCCGCCATCTCACGAAGATATCCGTTGATGCGGAGTGGATCGGGAGTGGTATTGGCGGTCGGGACCTGTCGACCCGCGAACTCCATTCCGGTGGTACCGATCAGCCCCACCGAGCCACCCTCCAACTCCAGACAACCACGCACCAGGTGCGTCACCGTGGTCTTGCCGTTGGTGCCCGTGACGCCAACGACCGGCACCTGGTGGGAGGGATTGCCGTAGTACTCACAGGTCACGTCGGCCAAGGCTTGCCGCGCATTGTCCACCAGCAGGACCGGGCACGGCAAGTTGAGCGGCTCCTCTGCGACAACCGCCACCGCGCCGCGCCGGAGAGCTTCGGCGGCATAGACGCTACCGTCATGCCGCGTCCCCGGGATCGCAAAGAACAGGTGGCCCGGCTGTACTTCAGCGGAGTGGAACGAAAGCCCCTCGATCCCCAGCTGCCGAAACCTCAGCACTTCACGGGGATTGAGACACTCAAGAATCGATTGGAGGCTCACTTCCCCCAAACTGCGAGAAAGCCCTGATGGGTACGCTAGCTCTGTCATAACCGCCTGACGTCTATTCTTTCGAGGCCATGCCCCGATCTTCAGACCAGGCGCTGACCTGCTCGTTCTGAAGACGCCGACCATCTCCCTCGAGCGCCAAGGCGCGCAAGAGGAGCCGTCCAGCTGGTGGGGCAGCATAACTTCCTCCGTAGAATCGTGCACAACGATCCTTGCGAAGAACACACACAACGAGATACCGGGGTGTATCGACGGGAGCAAACCCGACAAACGCCGCGGTCTTGGCACGAACACCCCGGATCCTCGAGTCTGAGGTGCCGGTCTTGCCCGCGATGAGAGGTTCGTGGTGCCCGAGTTTTTCGAGCATCTGGTAGAGGTGACGGCCGGTTGCGTGCGGTTCGGAACTCACGACACGGGTCATGGCGGTCTTGATCCGGGCTACCGTGTCCTCAGACAGGAACCGCTGGGCAGCCTGGGATGCGGGCTGTGCGGCGGTCTGCTTGCCATTCACGCTAACACTGGCAAGCAGGCGCAGCTCACGCTGCCGGCCTGAGAGCAGGGTGAGGTAGGCCCGGGCGAGTTGCACCGCGGTGACATTGAGTTCGTAGCCAAAGCTCAAGGACGGCCCGGTGTACTTCTTCATCCCCCGGTCCGAGATCTTGGCGATCCCGGCAATCCCCCCGGGCCGACCCCCAGCCGCCTCACTGGGGAGTCCGATGGCGGTCTTCCGGCAAAATCCATAGAGGCGGAAGTATTGCTGCCACTGTGCCCGATCGAGCCGGCTACCAATCTGCGTGGCTCCGATATTGCTGCTATTGACGATGATGCCGACCGGCGACAGCACCCCACAGGCATGATCATCGTAGATGATCCGACCGACAACGCGGCCCCGCTTGGGGTGGGTCGGCGTGCAATCGATGGACTCATCCCAACGGACGCGCTTGCTCTCCGCCGCCCAGGCGATCACCAGTGGCTTGACCACCGAGCCTGGTTCGAACGAGCTTTCTATCGCCGCGAACGGAGTCGGCACCGGCCGCCCCGGAAAGTGCGAGGCCATCGCCAGGACATCACCCGATTGGGCATCGATCAAGACCAGGCTGCCCCACTGGTAGTCTGACTTGTATCGGGCCCGCACGGCTTCACTCGCGGCGCGCAATTCCTGGTGCGCGGCCTTTTGCAGTTCGAGGTCGAGGGTGGTGTGCAGGATCGATGGCGGCTCCGGCTCGTGCCCGAGTCCCGACCAATAACGATGGCGTCGAGCATCCCGGTAGTCGAGATGGAAGAAGCTCTCACCATCCGAGCCAGGCCACAAGCCACGACAGGATTCGAGTCCGGTGAACTCCTCTTGCGGCACAAGGGACGTGCGCTGACCGATTCGTACCGGTGTCTGCCTGGCGATGTAGTGGTTTCCGATCGGACCGTAGGTGCTCTCACGGTCGGGATAGGTGCGACGGTAGTCACGCACGAACCGCAGGTAGAGCCGGCCTGGCATGTCGGAGTTGGAGTTCCAGTGCCTGGCCTCAGCACACAGCTTGGATACCACCGTCAGCGAATCGAGAGCCCGAGCCAGCATGAAGTCGATCTTGATGTAGGCCTTGGTCTTGTAGTTGGACGGCAGGACTCGCTGACGACGGGTCTTGATACGCCGGGCGAGGCGCTCGCGCTCTTTGACCCGGACACTCGGATCGTGTCGATCAGCCCGACCTTCGTCCGCCATCAGAAGCGCCGCGAGTCGCGTTGCCAGGTAGTCCAATTGGCGGTCGGGGATGCGTTCGACACCCTTGGCAACTCGACCGTGAAACTCCGCCTGAACCGTCAGGACCGTCCTGTCGTAGGCCAGTTTGCGGCCCACCCGGTCCACGATGGCCCCGCGTATCGCTGGCACCGAGTCGCGTAGATCGCGAGCCAACTCAACTGCCTTGCGGTTTGGCTCGGCCCGCGTCCCCTGCAACCATCCGAGACGCACCACCAGCGCCACAGCCGCCAAGCCAAACATGCTGAAAATCCAGAGGGTCTTGAACTTCTCCGCGCCAGACACCTCCATCTCAGTGCTTCCTTTCCTCCAGCTGCCGGATGAACTCACGGAAACGCACAATGAGTTCGTCAGTCTCTGCCTCCGGACGCAGATGCGGCACGCGGCGGGCTCGCTCAACCCGCAAAGCCATGATGCGCTGGTTGGCCGTCGCGATGCTCGCGCGCAATGCGAAGTTCCGGGCCTTGATCGCGACCGTCAAGACAGCGAGTCCAGTCAGCATCGCAAACGAGATCCCCGCCAGCATCCACCTCACGCGGCCACCTCACGCTTGATGCCACAGCGCAGCTTGGCACTGCGCGCCCGCGGATTGTCACGGCACTCCTGAGGCGTCGGGGTGATCGGCTTCTTGAACGGCAGTTCCATGTGTTCCTTCATGAACTGCTTCACGATGCGATCCTCGAGCGAGTGGAACGTGATCACCACCAGGCGGCCGTTCGGCACCAGGACCTTGAGGGCAGCCCGCAGACCCCGCTCGAGTTCGCCGAGTTCGTCGTTGATGGCGATCCTGAGCGCCTGGAAAGTGCGCGTCGCCGGGTGAATCCGCTGCCGACCCCGGTCAGGGATGGCCCGACGAACCACCTCGGCCAGCTCCAGGGTCCGATGAAGGCCACCGCGTCCCCGCTCCCGGACAATCGCACGGGCGATGCGCCGTGCGTGCCGCTCCTCCCCGTACTGGTAGATCACGTCCGCCAACTCCGCCTCGGTCACCCGCGCCAACCACTTGCCGAGCGGTTGACCATGCTCTCGGTTCATCCGCATATCCAGCGGCCCGTCCATCAGGAAGGAAAAGCCGCGTTCAGGCGTATCGATTTGCATGGAGTTGAGGCCGATGTCGAGGAGCACGCGGTCGCAGGACGCAAGGTCCAGCTCCGCGAGCACCTCACCCATTCGGCTGTACACAACAGAGTGGAGAGAAACCCTCCCCCGGACGCTCGCAGTACCCCCCAGCACCGCCCGCGCCCGAGCGAGGATCTCGGTATCCTGATCCAAACCCACGTACCACCCATCGGGTCCTATGGCCGAGACAATGTCCCTCCCATGGCCAAGGGTCCCACACGTTCCATCGATCACCACCAACCCCGCTGCGAGATCCAAGGCCTGCAAGGACTCACCCAAAAGGACCGGCACGTGAACCGTGCCCTGACCATCGTCCTTTCGGTGGCCCTCGCCGCCTTCGACCGCATCAGAGGTCATGATGATTCCCCCTCCCTCCGACCGCCCGGCAGGTGGGAAAGGAATCGGCCGCAGCCCCCCGGCGGCGGCCGACGGATGTCACGGCGGTAAGGTAGCCGTGGATCCAACCAGGTCATTATCAGAGAACTCGTAACTCGAGACGGCATCTGCCAGCGCAGCATCCCATCTCGACTTGGACCAGATCTCGAAGCTCTCGCCGGTACCAACCAGCACGGCTTCGGATTTTTCGCTGAGGTCGGCGTACTCACGCAAACCCTCAGCGATACTGATTCGATTGGAGCGATCGGGCTTCACCTGCTCGGCGTGACCGAGGAAGATGCGCCGCATCGCTCGCTGTTCCTTGGACCCCAACACTTCGGCCCCCATCGCCTCTGCGACATCCCGCCACGCTGCCGAGTCGAGGAGCATCAAGCATCCCTCCGGGCCGGCGGTCAGCGTGAAACGGCGATCGGTGGGCGCAACCTCGTCGAGGATGCGCTTGGGGAGGATCAGCCGTCCCTTGTCATCCAACGTGTGGTTCGATCTGCCGAGAAAGGTTGCCATTCGAGCGGGGAGTGTGGGTCAAGGCCGCGTGGCCTCATAAACAACCACTCTACTACCACTGCATCGGTTTTAATAGGCACAAACTTCGACTAAACACCCACCTGACCACCACTCAATATCAGGCCCGGGCACAAATTGTGGTTCATGGGTCGCTCCGCCTCCGTATGTTGTGCTTCGCCCTTCGAGCGGATGGTAAAAAAATCTGCCGCCCGGGAAACGCCCTGCCCCGGCGGGGTGTCGCCAGGCTGACCAAAGGGCTGGGGGCCCGGAAAATCGCCCGTCAGACCTCGATGGCGGCGGTCAGCTCCTCCCGCAACCCTGCCAGACGCTCCGGTTCCAGGCTTGGAGCGAACAGGGCGACCGGTTCCATCCCCTCGACCTTCGGGTCGACCACCACCAGGTCGGCAGCCTCCTGGTCTGGGGTCTGGGCATCGACCATCTTGAGGCGCCGTTTGCGCAGCAGCAGCAGGGCGACGAGATAACGGAGTCCGGCAGTCACTTCGCTCGTGTCGGAGACCTCTGACCCTGGATCTTCACCAGCTGCCTCGACGATCGGCCCGTCGGCAGCCTCCGAGCCATCTTCAGGGTCCTCCGGCAACAATCCGGCACCGGGCTCCCCGAGGGTATCGAACAGGGTCCGCAGGGACTCCAGGTCCAAAACCGGCTGCTGCTTGCCATCAACCGACCGCCGGATCCGCCAGTGGAAAGGCATCGACTCCGCAGCCTGCTGCATCTCGTGAAAACAGCTTTGGCACCGCTCGAGACGAACACACCCAGGCAACTGCAGGATCGCGAAGTACTCCATCTCCGCCGCCAGCGGACAGCCTGGCTTGTCACACTTGATGCGATCCTTGTGGATCCTCCACTGTTCCACTTCAGCGACCCTCCTTGGGCAGAGATTCGGCCCACTTACGCCAATAGGGCAGACCGTAGCTCTTGATGGCCTGACCACGGCTCTTGGATTTCATGCCAGACATCCGGACCAGGGTGCGCTCCGCCTCACGGCAGCCGCGGTCATCACCGTCACCCGAACAGCGACCGTAGTAGTCGATGACGGACGTCACCGTCGCAAGATCTTTGTGGTCGCCGAGATTCTGGACGATCTGGCGCCGCACGAACGGGTCCGGATCGGTACGCAAGACGCCGCGGAGCAGCGCAAGATGCCGGTCTCCGTACCGGGTCAGGCCGGCCAGGGCCTTGGATCTCACCGAAAAATCCTGGTCCTTGGACCAACGCAACAGCTGCAGTTCGGCCTTCTTGGATGGACGCATCTGGCTGACGGCGTCCACGTAGTAGCGACGATACCGCGGCTCACTGACCCGCATCGCGTCCCGAATGGCCGGAACCGCCTCGGCGCCAAGAGCCGTCAGCGCAACGACGCCGAACAAGCGATTCTCGGTGTGACGATTTTGAATGAGTTCGGCCTGCACCGTCGGCAGAGCAGCCCCTCCCAGGATCCCAAGCCCGGCCCGGGCCTGGGCATAACGAACGTTGTCGCGCAGACCCCGCATCTCGAAGTTGCCGCTCTGACGTTGGCGTTGCCGCTGCTCGGCGTCCCGCATGTGGAAGACCAGGAACATCGTCAAAGCCTTGGCCAAGACCGGGTCGCCCCGGCCCTCGCGCAATACGGTCTCGAACTCCTCGCCACCAACTTGAAACAAGGCGATGGCACGCTCGTAGAGCGTCTTTTGAGTCTCGTCAGCCTGTGGCAGGGAATCGAGCTTGGGCTGGCGGCGCGGACTCGTCTCACACCCGCCCAGCAGGCCAAGAGAGCCGATCAGGAAGCAGAGGTGCAAGCGCATAGGGAGAGGGCCTTGGATCGCGAAACGGTCCGGCCTTTCTTAGCGAATCCTAGCAGCGAGGGACACCGGTTTTCGCGAGTCCGGCATCGGACTCCACCAATCCCGAGAGTCCCAACCGTCCGGAGACCCGTAGCGTTTACCTGCCTTCAGTGTCTCTCTACGGTGAAAACGGGTATGCAGTGCAAGCATGAGTGATCCAGGCCAACGCAATTTTCATCTCGTGATGGCCCTCCTACTGATGATCTCGTGTGCGATCGACCAGCAAGATCTGGGCGGTTGGCGCGCCGGACAGGTCAGCATGGTCTCACTTGGACTTGCCGTAGCGTGGGTCTGGCGCTACGCGATGGACGGGTTCCGTCAACGTGACGCAGCTGCCAAGGTCCACTCGAACCGGATCGCAAGCTTGGAAGAACGAGTCGATCAACTCGAACGGGAATCCCGTGCCCGCCAGGGGCCCTTCTCCGCACCGCCGAACTGAGACCAGCGACCGGACCGGATGACCAGGCAGTCCAGTAGCTCTAGTCCACCACCGCGACCGAATCGCTCTTGACGTAACCGGTAAGGCCCTCGGCACGGATCTTCGTCCAACCCGACCCGCTGCCCAGTACTTCGACGGTCACACCGGCCCGCATCTTCATGCGAGCCTCCAAGGAAGCGTCCGGTTCCGAGTGCATGGCGACTTCGGAGTCCAACACGATTCCCTTGGGGGGACGGCCAGGGCCGAGTACGGCAACTTCGACGATCGCGGCCACTGCCAGCACCGTCATCAGCGCAGCGATCAGCCGGCGGCGGCGACCTCCGAAACAGATCAGGAGGGCGGCGGCTGCATTGATGAGGACACACACCCACAGGCGCTCCGCCGCCGTCATACTGTCACGAATCGATGCCAGGGTCTGCCCGAAGGCCTCCTCACCGCTGGCCAGATCCAACTGCTTCCGCACCAGTCGGATGTTGGCGAGCAACTCCGCGTCACGCGGCATGGCGAGACGGGCGCGCTCGTAGGCCACCAGGGCCAGGGCAAAACGGCCCTGGCGATAGCGCGTGTTGCCCAAGTTGTAGGCTGCGATGCGATCCCCCGCTGCGGCAGCGGCAGCGAACTCAGTGGCGGCCGCCGCGTAGTCACGCGCCCGGTAGGCGGCCTCGCCCTTGCTCAAGCGCTGGGACTGCTGGGCCGGCAGGTCGACCCCCGAACAGAGCAGGCCGGTCGAGACCAACAAGCACTTCATCAGAGCACTCGCCAATGGCGCCATCCGCGAGCTCGTAGCCTCGAGGACTTGCACGAGGGATTGGACCTGGGACGGTTCGACTCCGGCATCCCCGCCGCCGCTGTAGCGGCCCGCAACGCCGGACTCAACGACCTGCCTGACCCGCTCACACTGCTCGGCGTCGAAGCCGGCATCAGCCAGCCGACGGTCCAGGTCTGGCTCGATGATCGCGGCGGCCTCACAATTGAGCCGGTCCGCGAGGTACGCAACAAAGGCATCGAGGGGATCCTGGTCGGCGGACAAGGCCGTGTCGAAGCGTCGGCGTGCACCCCTCGACCGCCGCCCACTGACATCCGCCAGACTCCGGCGCCGGGACCGCACCAACACGCTACCGAACAAGGAGACGATCCAGGGCGCTAGACAGACCAGCCACAACACTTCTGCCGAAGAACGTGGTGGAAGGGCTGTCGGCTTCGCGGCACTCGCCAGGCGCAAATCAAAAATATCGTCGACACCTAGCTCAACGGCCTTCTTGGCCTCGCCTGGCAAGGCCGCCAGCGCTGCAGCCCCCGCGATCGGCAGGACCTCAAGGGACAACGGTCCGGTCTCGATCTCCACGTAGTCCTCGACCCCCTCGGTGGTGTCGAAGAAGTTCCAGCGCAGCGACGGCACCTCCGACACACTCGCCATGGTCGGCATGAGATCGTAGGTGACAACCACTTCCCCTGGCTTGCGGTTGGTGTTCTTGCCAAGTTGGTGAAAACCCGGGGTGTCGCCGAGTTCGGGGACCTGCAGGTAGTCGGTGTTGCCGCGACCCGCAATCGTCACCCGCAGCTTCAAGCTCTCCCCCACCTTGACACGGCCTTTCGACAGCGAAGCGGCGATCGTGAATCGACCGACCCCACCATAGTAAGGATCCGGACGGCCTTCGCTCGGCAGTGGCCGAACTTCGAGTTCGATCGGCTCCCCGTAGGCCAGGTACTCGCGCACCTCGGGGCTCGAGAACAAACCGAAGCCACCGGTCCGCCGACCGGTCTCGACAGAGAACTTCAGCACCGGGGCATTCAAACGTCGAAGACCAGCTCGGGTCGGCAAGAATGAGCGGGTATAGCGGAATACACGGTAGGACCTGCCATCTGGATCCCTGCCTACCTCGACCTTCGCGGGCTGCAGATAGGTCTCATTCAAGACCGTGTGGACGAAGTCACCAGGCTCGG
>JAYZDB010000045.1:0-5910 GCA_036338025.1 Planctomycetota bacterium | reverse complement strand
CGGTTGCGTAGATCCGATCACCGTCGCGCTCAGCATCACAACGGCGCTTCAGGATGACGCAGGCGGCGCCGTCGCCGGGGAGAGTCCCAGCCGCAGCACGGTCAAAGGGGCGTACCCGTCCGTCACGTTCGTACGAGCGATCGCCGTCGGTAGCGATAACGGCACGCACGTCGGACGGCAGGTCCACGGCACCGACCAGTGCAGCCGACAGATCACCGAGGGCGAGGCCTCGCACGGCTGCCGTAAGCGCCGTGAGTCCGGAACTCTCTTCTGAGGACAAGACGTAGCTCGGACCGCCCAGACCAAATTCACGCGCCACCCGACTGGCGACGATGCCTCCGAGGTTGCCCATCACCCGATTCGCGTTGAGCGGCGCACCAAGACCATCGCACAGCGCATCAACCCAGCTGTCGAAGTCGGCGCCATCCGACTCCATACCGAGCGCGCGGGCATACTCCGCGGCTCGGGCCCGCAAGGCCCAGCGTAGATGGTAGTTGGTCGTGTTCAGATCGAGACTGATCCCGATGAACACCCCGATTTGCAGTCGGTCGAGGGAGTCGACTTCAGCATCCCGCAAAGCCTGGTCAGCAACATCGAGCATCAGGAGTTGCTGCGGCAAGGTCTCGGCAATCTCGGTTGGGGGAATGCGGAACCGACCGCTGCGGACTTCGATGTCCTCGAGGAACCAGCCCTTCGGCGGGTCAGCCTGGCCGAAGAAGTTCTGCTTTTCGGAGATCGGATGCTCGACAGCGCCGCCGAGCATCCGATGTTGCACCGCCTGCAGGTCATCGAGGTCACCGCAGCGAGCTGCCATGCCCACGATCACGATGCTGTCGCCATCGGGGCTCGGAACCGCTGCCGGAGACACAGCCTCTGGATTCCACTCCTCCAGCAGTACGTGCGCATTGGTGCCGCCGAACCCGAATCCGCTGACGGCCGCTCGGCGTGGGTTACCATCTCGTTGCGGCCAGTCGGCAGCAGTCTTACGGACCTGGAACGGCGACTCCGACAGTTCGATCCCGTCACCAGCAGTCTCAAAATTGGCGGTGGGTGGCAGCACGCCTTCGCGCATCGCAAGCAAGACCTTTACCAGTCCCGCGGCACCTGCACCGGTGAGCAGGTGTCCGACATTGGATTTCACCGAACCGATGGTGCACTGACCGACATCGAAGGCACAGTCACCCCACAACTCTCGCAGGCTCTCAAGTTCGACCGCATCCCCGACTGGCGTGCCGGTAGCGTGGCACTCGATCAGGTCAACACTCGACGGTTGCCACCCGGCATGGTGGTAGGCTGCACGCATCGCCCGCAATTGACCTTCAACGCTGGGTGCCAGAAGGTTGCCGTCGACATCGTTCGACAATCCGATACCCCGAATCACCGCGTGGATCTCGTCGCCCGCGGCGACGGCGTCATCAAGCCGCTTGAGAACTACGATGCCGGCGCCTTCACCAACCACGAGACCATCGCCCTTTTGATCAAATGGCGAACAATGCCCACTCGGGGACAAGGCCAACAGCTGCGCGAACCCCATCTGCGTATACAAGCAGTCCGGTCGCGAGAGTCCGCCGCTCAACATCGCGTCCGCACGACCGGCCTGCAACTCGTCGACTGCGTGCTTGAGGGCGAACAACGAGGAAGCACAGGCGGCGTCCAAGGTGAAGTGACCCGCGCCGAGACCCAGTGCACGTGCGAGAACCCCAGCCGGCAAACCGGTGACATATCGATTGAGGTTGGCTTGAGGTTGAACGCAATGCTCAGGCTGCAGTGCACGCTGACCCGAGAACAACTCGTTCGCGTAGCCCCGACCCAGGATCCAGTCGGCCATCTTCGAGGTACTCTCGGTCGGCAGTGCGATGTTGCCGAGGATCACCCCTACTCGACTGCGATCGAGCCCCTCGGTCCGGGCATCGCGCCAGGCGGCGGCGCCAGCGTGCAGGGTAATCTGCACCATGGGATCCAGACGGGCCGCTACATCAGGGTCGATGGCCAGGCCACGCAGGTCGAGTTCGATGTCCTCGAGGAAGCAGGCGCGGGTCGAATAGACCTTGTCCGGCGCGCCCTTCTCGGGATCAAAGGCCTGCTCCGCTGGCAGGACCCAGCGACCTTCGGGGACCTCCCTGGAAGTGTCCACGCCGTCCCGCACATGCTTCCAAAACGTCTCCAAGTCGGGTGAATCGGGAAACAGGCCCCCGATGCCGACGATCGCGACGGGTGGACGGCAGGTCATCGGCGTACGGCGGTGCTGGACTCCAGGGAGTTCCTTTTGAAAGCCCTGCTGAGCGAGGCGTCGACGACGCATTCGTAATCCGTCATCCGAGCCAGCAGGTCACCCTTGTGATCAAGCCAATCGATGTCGGCGATCACTTTGCCGGGTGCGTTGGTCTTCACCCGGATCTCGATGCGTACGCCATCGGACCCGAAGGCGTTCACGAACTGTTGGTAATGACCGATGCTGACCGGCAAAGAACCCTGCCCGTTGGCGCGGAGGCTCCACAAGATCATCAATTGGAATCCACAGTCGATCGCCAGGGGGTCCGCGATCCAACGGCTGCGCAGCGGGTGGTGAATCCACTCCTTGGGAGCCGGGGCTGACTGACAATGGGCGATGATGCCGACGTCCGGACCATCGTCGGTAGAGCAACCACTGATCGAGCTCAGACCCTGTAACAAGGTCCCGTGGAACAACTCGTCCCGGTAAGCCTCCTCGATGCTGAGGGGATACGGCGGCAGAACAGCGGCTGGGGCGGCGCGCGGTGCGATTTCGTGGGTGGTTCCGAGATCGATAGTGGCGCGGGCGTGCAGGGTGCGTGCACCCTCGGGATCGGAGGAGCAGAGTTCCGTAACGACGGAGAACGTACCGTCCCGCTTCTGCGCCTGATCCGCGCAAATCCGCAAGTCGCAAGTCTCATCAGCGCTCAAGAGGACACCCTTGAAGACCCGCAGGTCATGAAATCCCAGCAGGCGCAGGCCCGGGTTGCCATGCAGTGCACCATGTCCGAGCAACTCGATGATCACCGCCGCCGGTAGCACTGCCTTGCCATCCAGTATGTGTGAGGCCAGGACTGGGTGGTCTTCGATGCAGAGACGGCGTTCCAGAATCGTCGGCAACTCAGGCAGGGCACTGAGGGCGGGTACCAGCACGGACTCACTCTCCTCGTAGGCCGGCACCACTGAGCCCTGGCCGAGTATCACGACTTCCACCGAACCACCTGGGTTGCACAGCTCCTGAACCAGATACTCAGCCCCGACCGACTGGTCGATCACCGAGATACCCTCGTCAGCGAACATCTCGCGCAGAGCCGGGGTCACCATCCCACCATCCCACGGGCCCCAGTTGACCGACACAATCCGGCAGTCCGGTCGTTGGCGGGACTCCCTCTGAGCCAACTTGTTGAGCACCTCGTTGGCGACCGCGTAATCAGCCTGACCGGTACGGCCATAGCGCGCTGTCGAGGACGCGAACTGCACGATCACTTTGAGGTTGTCGGTGCGCAAGGTGGTCAGCAAGGCCTGTGCGCCGTCGACCTTGGTTGCGAGTACTCGCGCGAATTCCTCGTCGGTCTTGTCTGAGATGTAGCTATCCGCCAGCACGCCGGCGCCGTGAATCAATCCGCTGACCGGTCCCTGTTGATTCCTGACCGTTTCGAAACACGCCGCCAAGGCAGCCGGGTCACGAACATCTACGGAGTGGTAGACCACCGTTGAACCTGCGTCCTCCATCCGCGAGACGTTGCGTAGAATCTCACGGTTGTTGGTGATCGAAGCAAAACGCTCATTGAGGTTCTTGGGGGTGAGTTGGGCGTCTGGGTCATCCACGCGAGACTGTTCGAGGATCGCCTGCTTGATCGAGGTGTCATCCTGCAAGTCACGGAGCCACTCGGGTTCAGGAGTTGGCGCCGGACTTCGCCCGATCAGTACCAGGCGTGGACCAAACGCAGCAGCCAGCGCAACCGCGACTTCTGCAGTGACACCCCGGGCTCCGCCAGTGATCAGTACCACATCCTCGCCAGTCAGGACCGCCGGATAGTCGGTTCCCAGTGGCGGCAGATCCTCGGGCAGGGTCTCGAGCACGCAGGCGCCTTGTCGACTGATACCAAGCTCGCGGTGGTCGACATCCGCCAGAAACTGCGCCGCGATCCGTTCCGCGAGCCAATCCGAGTCTGTTTCCGTGCCGTCGATGTCGAGTGCCCGTGCGCCCACTTGCGGCCATTCGTGGCTAACCGTCTTGGCGAGACCGGCGAGTCCACCCGAGAGGACATTCTCGCCGCCCAGACCGCGTAGCCCAAAACTGCCATCCAGCCGACTGACGGTTACGTAGCGTGCATCACCTTGCTCCCCGGTCTGGCGAAGACGGGCTGCGCAATGGCGCGTGACGGCAAAGGACTCGTGCAAGAATCTGGCTTGGGGCGTCGCATCCGCTACCACGATCAGGCCGGACAATTCGCCGGGTGGCTCAGACCTGGTCGTACGCTCAACCTCATCAGCCTTGACGCCGAGTTGGCGCAAGCGTTCGACGATTGCCTGCGATAAGCCATCATCGGTACGGGTCACCCAGACCAGGGCGCGTGCGGGCAGATCGCTGACAACCTCGGCACTGACCTCGATCTGCCGGCGCGCCACCACCAGGCGAGTGATGCCGGGCTTGACGGGCGGTTGCACAACGGGCCTGGCAGACTCCGCGATCGGGTCGGACACCTGGGCCGGAACGCAGGCGAGAAACTCGATGATGTGCTGCAGGGTCTGCAATTCTCCGAGGTGCTCGGGTTTGACAACCGGCGCATCGGGTAGCTGTTCCTGCACCGCCGACAGGATCTCCACCCGCTTGATCGAATCGATTCCCAGGTCCGCATCCAGACCCATGGATAGCTCCAACATCTCCGCTGGATAACCGGTCTTGTCGGCCACGATCGCCAACACCACTTGTGCCAGGTGGTCGGTGTCCGTCGCGGGAGTCGCCACCTCTGCACTTGAGCTTGACTGACTCCCGGTAGCGGTTTCGATCTGGCCGAGAAATGCGAGGATGTCGGCGAGGGTGGTCAATTCCCCGAGGTGCTCGGGCTTGACGATCGGCGCATCGGGAAGTTGGTCTTGCAAGGCGGAGAGGATCTCCACCCGCTTGATCGAGTCGATCCCCAGGTCTGCATCGAGACCCATGGAAAGATCCAACATGTCCACCGGGTAACCGGTCTTCTCGGCAACCACGCCCAGCAAGATCGATTCGATGCCACTGGTTTCGCCAGCGGCTGGCGTGCCACTCTTGAGCCCTGAAGCAGTCGAGGCCGTGATCGACGCGCTGCCACCTGCATTCAGAAAATCAGCAATGTGACCGAGCGTCGTCAACTCTCCGAGATGTTCCGGTTTGACAGCTGGCGCGGCTGGCAACTTGTCTTGCAGTGCGGAGAGGATCTCCACCCGCTTGATCGAATCGATACCGAGATCGGAATCGAGCCCCATGGAAAGCTCCAACATGTCCACCGGGTAGCCGGTCTTCTCGGCGACCACATCGAGCAGCACCGGGGTGGCATCTTCGGTCATAGGCACCGGGGTGGCGATCTTCGGGACCGACAAGGGGCTGGCTGGGGGGAACCCATCGCCCAGCTGGCCGGTACCGAATCCTGACTGCTGCCGGGCCAGCAACTGCTCAAGGTTGCGCGCCGCCTGTTCTTGATTCTCCAGGAACCTGCGGTGCAACTCTGCAGTCTGTTGTTGCAACTTGGTAAGGGCCTCCAGGCTCTCCTGGTTGGCACGCAAGGCCTCAGAGACCATGCCCTCGTGCGCCGTTGGGGCGGCTGGACGCGGCGATGCAGGCAGGTCCTGCCTTGGCTCCGTAGGGACGGGTTGGACCGACGCAGCCGGCGGTCGCGCGGGCCTTGGTGGTTTGAGCTCCCTGGGGACCACGTAGTTGGC
>JAYZDB010000044.1:0-12407 GCA_036338025.1 Planctomycetota bacterium | reverse complement strand
GTATACCCGGGGGCGCCCCGCGGCCATTCCTGGGCCTGGTGGTAGAGTCTCATCACAGGTCAGGCGATGCTCGGCGCCTCCGGGTTCGCAGCCTGCATGCTGGACCGGATTCCGAGCAGAAGCGAGACGACACCGTGACTGCGCTCCCGGTCTCATCAGACATGCTGCGGGATTCTCCCCCAGACCCTGTTTTTCGACGAGTCATTCCGGCTAGGCTGAACACCGATGTCATCCAACCCGTCGTCTTCACACCGGATCTGGCTCGCGGCAATCTTGTTGGTGGTATTCGGGGTGTATGCACGGAGCCTGGCCAACGAGTTTACCTACGACGACCGGCACTACGTGATGTCACCCTCCGACTCGGGTATGCGCAACGAGATGGTGCGCGAGTGGCAGGGGCTCGGTCGGTATCTCACTTCGTACTACGGCGCAACAGCGGTACCCGTCGGACGTAACTATCGACCGACTACAGTGATGAGCTTCGCCCTGGTCAACGCGGTCATCCCGCCGGCTGACAACGAGGCTCCGACCGGCCCCGTGGCGCAGCGGATCACCAATATCCTGCTGCACGTATTGGCGACCTGGCTGGTGGCCGCCGTGGTATGGCGACTGTTCACATCACCCTGGCCGGGGATCGTGGCGGCAGCGACTTTTGGGCTGCACGCGCTGCGGAGCGACCCGGTGATCTCGATCGTCGGTCGCGCCGAGGTACTGAAGTTCGTATTCGGCGCAGTGGGTCTGCTGTGCTACCTCAATGCGCTGGAGCGCCACGGTAGAGCCTGCCTGCTGTGGTCGGGACTTGGCGGACTGAGTCTGTTCCTGGCCTTCGGAGCCAAGGAGAGTGGGGTAGCCTGGGCGGTATTCGTGCCCTTGTTCGCCGCGGTGTATCGGGGCCCCATCGCGAATCCGGGGATTCCCCGAATTCGACCGCTGCCTTTCGCGGTGACCGTTGTCGTGCCACTGATCGCTTTCCTCGCGCTCTGGTATCAGGTCTTCGCGGTACGCGAGTTTTTTGTCGACCCTGTCAACAACCCGCTTCGCATGGCGGATATGGCAACCCGGTTTTGCACCGCGGTCATGGTGCTTGGCTGCGGGCTGTGGCAGGGAATTGCGCCGTTTTGGTTGCACATCGACTACGGCTTCAACAGCTTGCCGCTGGCGTCAGGATGGCTCGACACCCGTTTCCTGCTCGCATTCGTGGTCCTCGGCGCACTACTCCTTGGCGGATTGCTGGCGCTGCGACGGGCGCCAGCACTGTTTTTGGGGATGGCGATGTTTTTCGGGTTCGCCTTCCTGACTTCAAACCTGGCAGTTCTCGTCGAGACGATCTATGGCGAACGCCTGATGTACACTCCGATTGCCGGTCTGTCTTTCGTCGCGGCCTGGTGTACTTCATGGTTACAGCAAGGTCGTGCCGGAACCCGCCGTGCAGTTCTCGTGCTGTTTGCCATTTGGTCGGTGGCGAGTGGTGCGATGATTGTCTGGCGCTGCGGGATCTGGCACGACAGTCAGACCTTGTTCGCACACGCGGCGGCAACGCAACCCAATTCGCAACGTATGCAGATGGCGGCAGGCCGCCAGTACCGGATCGAGGGCCAGGCGATCAAGTTTGCAGGACCGCGTGGCCAGGAATGTATGCGCCAGTGGGAGAACCACCTGCAACGCGCACTCGCTGCACACTCGGACCAGAACCAACCGCAGCCCCTCAACGATCTGGCCTATATGCATCTCATACGCCGTGATCTAGCGTTGGCGGCGCAGAACGCAGTGGAAGTGGAGCGCGAGGAAAAAAGCGCCGAGTCATTGATCGAAAGGGCCTTGGCGAGTCCCAGGTTCATCCGCATAAATGGGGGCACACTGTATTACCTGCGATCGCGAATCCACGGGCGCCGCGGCGAGCGGGACAAACAGCTTTCCGACCTCATTCGCTCCCGTGATGCAGATCCCGCAGATCCTGAAAGGCACCTGCGTTTGGCGAGGTTGCATGGCGCGGTCGGCAATCGGTCTGAATGTACGCTAACACTCCGTGAAGCAATGCAGCGTTTTCCCGACGAGTTGAGCGTGCGTCTCCAGGCGATTGACCTTACCGACCTGACGGGTGATCGCACGTCGTTTGAAGAGTTCCTAAACGAGGCAGGACAGCAGGCTACAGGTCACCCTCACCTGCTGATCTTCCGTGGAATATCACTGTCGCATGGTGGGTCGCACCGAGAAGCACTCGACTTGATGCAGCGTGCCTTGCCTCTGGCCCAACCCCCGTTGCCCTCTCAAACATGGATCACTATCGCCACGTCACTCGCGGCCCTGGGTGATAACGTCCAGGCCCTCCGTGTTCTTGAGCAACACCTCAATGACCCGGCGCTAGCTCCGAGCACCCGCAACGCTATGAGTATTCTTCGCCAACAACTGTCCAAGGAACCGTGACACGCCTGGGCATGGAAACGACTCATGCCGCTTGCTGCTCCGGCAACCCACGACCGCTGCAACACGGGGGAGCATCCGCCCTTTGGATCAGAGAACTCCTTGCTAGTTGATCTCGATTGCGGTGTCGGACGCGTTCGACATCAGGATCGTTCCACCCTGAACACCGAGCACCTGCGTGAACACGTGGACTCCTGCCGCTGCGGCCATATTCGGCACAGCGCTTGGTATGACGAGACGACCACCAGCAGCCGGAATAGCTACCTGGACGTCGAACGACGGGAACCACTGGCAACCCGCAAGTGACGGGAACGCGATCCCCATATCGAAGCTCGGTGCCGGAAGAACACCGACAACGACCAGGCAGCTGGTTGTCACTGCTGGCGTTGCGGTAATGACGTGTGTGTAGTCGTTGTTGCCGACCGTCGGCGTGCCACCGAGTGTTTCCACCGCAAGACCACAGCGCTCACCAAACAAACCGACATCCGCCGTCGAAGCCGTGGACCAGAGCTTGATCTCTGCAAGCGTCGCGCAGCGGTTCACCAGGCGGAACTCATCGATGTCGTAGCAGGAACTCGACGAATCTGATGTGTGCTTACCGATCTTGAATGAGGAACTGCCAGCTGCCACATCGGCACCACTCGGAACACAAGCAGCACCGTCAGGAACTCCGTTGATATACCACCGGGCTATCTTGCCCGTAGCGTCGATCGTCAAGGCAACGTGAACACCATTGGCGGCAGTTGCAGCCGTCTGGAGGTCACCGGTGTACTTGATATCGGTACTGCCAGTGACCGCACGCACATACAAACCCGTGCCTGCGGTGCTGTTGGTAAAGCAACGCATGCTACCGAGACCACCCCAGAGGTAGCAGGTCTTGGTACCTGGGCTGTTCCGCTCCTTCATCCACCAGGCGATCGTAAGGCCCCCGTGAATCGGGCCGGTGAACCCAGTGTCACAGTAGTTGTACTCCGACGAGGTGTCGTTCTTGCTACCGCGCAGCATGGACTGGCCGTAGCGGCCCGGTGACTCCCACGCGCTACCGCCGGCGGTAACCACCGTGCTTGGCGCCGGACCATCACCATAGTTGATGGCGGTGGTCTCCGCTCCACGGTCGAACTTGTAGTACAAGCTCTTCGGGCCATCACACAACATAGCGATCTCATCCTTACTAGCGACGCGGTTTACCATGCGGAACTCGTCGAGGTCGTAGACGGAACAGGTCGTATCCGACACATGCTTGCCGATGCGGAACCCGTTCGTGACCGCCGCGACGTTGGCACCATTGGCAATCGTGATCGACGCGCCGTGCGCCGCCCCATCGATATACCACTGCGCTTTGTTTGCCGATTCGTCAATGGTCAGGGTCACGCACACACCGTTGGCATCCTGTGCGCGAGTCTGTAGATCGGCACCAGAGTTGGGGAGCGCCAGATCAGCACCACCCCAGTCACGCAGCATGAACTCCGTCCCAGCGGTACCACCGGTGAATCCACGGAAGGTACCCATACCACCCAGGATGTAGGACAGGGCTGTCCCTGGAGACAAACGTTCCTTCATCCACCAGTGGATCGACAAGTCACCGATAATCGGACCCTTGAAGTCAGTTTCAACGTAGCTGAAGTCGGTCGCCGAACTGTTGCTCTGGCCTTTCAGCATCGCGGCGCCGTGCTTGCCGGGAGAGGTCCAGGGGTCTGCCCCGTTCATCGCGGTCGATGCGCCAGTCGCCCGGTTGATCGCGTTCGCCCCGGCGCCGGTGTCGAAGTTGTAGTAGACCATCTCGGCAGCCGCGCCACCGCAAGCCCTCTTCGGGTAAGGCAGTGTGCGCTTGATGGCGGCCTTCTCGAGGTCATCGTAGTTCGGCGTGCCGTTGTTCAAGCTGCCGTCATCGTCATCTAAGATGAAGACCTCGCGCACAGCGTCGGGCTGGTTGGCAGCGTTCGCAACGATCGACTTCACGACGATATCGATCGCCTTGTCTTCACCTGGGCCATTGCCCAGTGAGGTCCTGAGGAAACCCCAGAGGTCCCAGGCAAAACCCATCCAGGTCTGGCCTTGCTGTTGGGAGCTACCGCCGGCCGGATATTTCCGGGTGTTGAGCCCGGTACGGATAAAGCTGCCGTTCTTCCGAAAGTTGGCTCCAACGACCGGTTGGCCTGTACGGTACATCGCGATGATGTCGCCCCAGCCCTCCGAGAGACCATCAATCTGGCTGATGCCACCGAACGCGTCATCAGCGCCGTGACCCCACTCGTGTTCAATGACTGTCGAATAGGCGGTCATGTTGCACGTAGCGCCTTCCTGGTAGAAGTTGATCGTGAAACTGGAGTAGTACGAGTTACATGAAGACGCGATATTTACCCGCGGGTTCATGGTCGACAGGGTATCCATCGCAGTGGAGCCGCCCAGCAGGCTGCGGAACCACGTGTTGCAGTCGTCGGTGTACCAGTAGGTAGTTGTCTGGGCGCGGTCGAATTGACCCATTGTGGATGAGCCGATTTGCACCGCCTGTGAAACACCAGGGGTCAGTGTCGCCGACGCGGACAGCCTTACGCCAACCGCAGCGCGTACCCGCTTGCAGTGGCGACCCGTCAGAGTCGCTGTGACAACCTGCGGAGTGCTCCCGCTGTATGTGATAGAGAAGTTCCCAGCCGAATCCGTAAAGGTCCTCCCCACAGCACTGGTGACCAGCACGTTCGCGAGTGGCACATTGACCAGCGGGTCACGCGGGTTGAGCCCCGTATTCGTCCACGCCATGACGGTGCCGATGATGTTGGTCTTCGGCGCGTTGGGTGCGGTGACAAGGTCTGGGCTGGCGAGCCTGGTGGCGAGATCGAGGGAGCGCGCCATGCGCTTCGTGTGACCCTTGGGAGCAGCGCCGACGATGTGGGACGTCCCACAGGCGCAGTCGAAGACCTCGTTCTTGAACTGCAGCAACGCACCCGTCATGGCGTCGATGTAGGCCTTCCCCACCGCGGTCTGGCGTGGAAGTTCGTTGATCTGGACTTCCCAGGCGAGAGTCGCTGTGGTTTTAACCTTGCTGTCAGTGTCAGCCCAAATGACCAGATTGGGCGCGGGCCGGTTTACCGCGCCAGCTTTGCCGAGAATCACCGCGTCGGCTCTGGTGCGAGCGGAGTTGGAACTGATTGCCGGACGCATGTTGAAGCCCGCCGGAATCGCGACAGCCGACGCGCCGAACATCGCAACTACACCAATGTCGTTGATGCGGACATCAGCGCGACCGCTGATCACTTCCAGGCCGTTGAACTTCTGGTCGTAAACGAAGACGTAGACCTTGTTGACCTTGGTGCCGATCGTCTCGACGAAGTTCGAGGAACCCTTACCTAGCAACTTGCCGTAGCGCTTGAGTAGAGCTTCTGACTGGGCTCGTGCAGCTTCTAGATTACGGACGGGACCTCTGAGCTTCAGCCCAGGGCCGTAGAGCGCCTTTGGAGTACCGGTAGCCTGATTGTATTCGACCTGCCATTCCCCGCCGTTCTCTTGCAAGAAGGTCCGAAGGTCCGTCTTGGCGTCCTGAGGCTGGATAGCCGCCGCGATGTCCTCGAAACGTTGGGCGATGACTACCGTCGGAAGTAGACAGAACAACCCTGTGAGAGTTTTCTTCATGGCTGCACAGCTGCTGGGGGGAGGAGAAGAGGGTCGGATTCACGAAGTGTCTGAATCGTCCTATACTACTCTATATTCTACCCCAGAGGTGTCGCAACAAGACTGTCCCCTTGTTTGAACTCCATGGCCCCCCAAAACGGGCCAAAAGCGATGCCAGGCAAACCGTAAGTTCAAAACTCGCGGAACAGCCAGCGCCCCGACGGTGCCACAATTCGTCAACGGCCGCAGTGCCCATGTCGCGCAGGTAAATCACCGCCCACTGGGATCTACCACCTCGGCAGTCTTCGGGTCCTTCCAAAACGGGTAAACCAACTGCCTGAGGTATCCCTTCGGATACTTCTCCTCCCCCAACCCCATCGTCTCGGGCCATTCGTCACCTGGCAGGTGGTAGGTACCGAAGCACCGATCGATCAATGGGAAGTGGATCGCGAAGTTCTTGTCATACAGGTCGGGATCATCGCAGTGGTGCCAGTGGTGGTATTGCGGAGTGACCAACAAGTACTTCAACGGTCCGAACCGGATCCGAACGTTGGCATGAGCAGCGACAGCCTGCAAAGAAACGATCGCGACATAGGCGTAGAACACCGGCATCGAGAAGCCCAGCAAGTAGAGCGGGATATAGGAGAACGCCCGCGTCACGACGATGTCGACCAGGTGAAGCCGCGAGCCGGCGAGCCAGTCGATCGCACGAATCGAGTGGTGCACGGCGTGGAAGCGCCACAGGAAACGGTTGGTGTGGAAGGTTCGGTGGGCCGCGTACTGGAAGATGTCGGCGATCAACATGGCCAAAAACAACTGCACGAGGAATGGCCAACTCGATACCGTCGACTGGATTCCCGTCAGCCCCCAGCCGCCGAAGACCGACTCAGCCGGGGCTTTGACCGCCACGGCCGTGAACTGCACAAAGAGATGGGCGAAGGCGAAGTACATCAGATCGGCCTTCCACTCCAGGTGGAACTTCGTCTGCTCAGCGCGCTTGGGCAGGAAGAGTTCAAGCGGGATGAAGATCGCCGACAACACCAGGATGTCGATCAACAACCAGTCGAGACTGATAGAGGCGATGCTCTGGTCAAACTCTTGGATTTCGACGGTGTTGCCGCCGAGAACGATGGCAAACGCGCTGATGACAACACCGGCAAACCCGAGCCTGTTCTTGCCACTGAGCAGGAAGCTGGTGAGTGCAAAGCCAAACGCCAGTACCAGGCAGGCGAGCAGCACCCAGCGCAGGACCTCTACCGGATAGACCGCCCGAAACTCCGACGTGGTGAAGTGCTCCGGAAAGTGGAAGCAGATCACCGCTCCTAGTGAAATCACCGCGAGGAAGACTGACAGAGCTCCGCTTATCTTGCCCTCGCCAATACGCATCCTCTGTGGCTGAGCTTGCTCGGTCATCGTGAAAGAGGGGCTCGGTAATACACGCCTGGATTCTGGCTGCGCCCGCGACATCCGGCAAGAACTTCACCCACGACCAATCAGACTACCCCGTCAGTTACCAGACTTGAGTTCGACACGCCGCGGCCACACATAGCCGATCGGCACCTCCGAACGCTGCCAATCACCTTTCGCGGGCGGCCTGGTACCGTAGCGACGAGTTGCCTGGCCCTGGTCGCTACGCGTCCATTCATGCAGCGGCACTAGATACTTCAAACTTGGCGCAGCGGTATTGGCGGCGACGTGGAACAGGGCATCGGCACCCTTAGCCAGACGGACGAGTCGGCCAGTCGAGACATCATGCCCAACAGGAACCGTGCCTTCGGCCGGCTTGGGCAGGGCGAAAAACCAGATGGTGGCGTTAGCATGACGAACCGTCGACAAGGTCGGTCCGTCGGCAACCGGCAACCCGTAGACCGGAACCGGCAGGTTCAGCCGCGGGTCGTCGAGTTGCAGACGATACATGACCTGGTTGTAGTCGTAGAGCGGTGTCGGATGCTTGTTGCCGCTGAACATCGACGTGTAGGTCGCCTCGAAAAACAACACGCGTCCACCGTCCTTGGCAAAGTAGGGGTGCTGTTTTGGGTTGTAGAAACTGTAGTCATCGTGCGTGACGATCTTCCGCGCGTAGGCCCACGGTCCTTCGGGACGCCCTGCTTCGGCAAACCAGACTTCACCGAGCATCGATGACCCGAAAGACTGCGAAATCACCATCAGCCAACTTTGCCGGTAGTCGTTCCAATAAACCGAACCGTTATGGGTCAGAACCTGCTTGCCGGTCTCGTAGTCGATCAGATGGACCTGGGATTCGCCGACGGCAATCTCGCCAGCATCGATGCACTGCTTGACCCGCTTCGGGTTGAGCCTCGACAAACCACGACGCCAATCCAGCTTGAGATTGCCAGCACGGTCGCGCTGGACCTTCCTCTCGCCTGGGTCGGCGCCTGCCCGCAGGAATGTGTAGGTCTCGTACCGGGACAGATCGAGGTAGCTGGAAACGTCGGCGCGAACCCGCACCAGGGGCAGGCCACCAGCGAAGTAGACGTATTCCAGTCCGTCATCATCACGGTGACGGAACGGGTGACCGTGAGGAAACAGAGGCGCGTTTTCCGGGAACTTCATGCGATGTTCGAACCGCTGCTGCTGGTCATCGAACTGCACCACGCCGCGTTCGTAGACCTTCATGGGCGCCTTGATCTTTACATACTGCGCCAACAGTCGAGGCTGCTTGTTTTTGTCCGGCAACACCACCAGACCATCGATCCAGGTCGGTCCCTCGCCGGGCATCTTCGCCGCCGCCCTGGCAAAACCACTTTTTCCGGTGGCGTAGGTGAGGTTTACGCCGAGCCCGGGATCGAGCCCTCCCTCACTGGGAAGCAGGGACGTGGCAAACGGCACGTGGAAGTTGCCCAGAGGGTAGTTTGGCCGATTGGTATCACCCCAAAACCAGTGGAGCTTCCCCCGGTAAACCGCGGTAACCACGCTGTCAGAGCCAAGCACTGCGGCGTTGAGTAGCGGTCGCTTGATCGGGGCGCTCTTGTTTAGCAAGTGGCTGTCGCGGTAGATGCCCGCACCAGTGACGCGGTATAAGCGCTCGGCGATGTTGAGGCGCTTGATCTTCAAGACGACCTCCGAGCCGGCTGTGGTTTTTAGACCGACGCCCCGGTAGCCAAAGCTGTCCTTCGGGTACAGATAGCCGTGACTTCGTACATGGAAGAACACCATCCGGTTCATCAAACCCGGTTCACGGAACGCCACGTTGCCGTTGCTGTCGGTGTAAAACCGCAGGTGGTTGACGGTTTCCAATTCCACCATCGGCACACCTCGGCCGGTCTCGGCGTCCACCACGCGAATCGCAAACCAGCTGGACGGCGGCTCATGCTGGGCCGCCTGGCCGAACAGATCCAATTGCAGGCCAAGCACCAGCGCGGGGAGAATGGAGCGTCTAATCAACATTCCGGTCGGGCAGGCACTCGAGCCTAGCCGCTTGAACCCGGCCCGTCCATGTCCGGGGAAAAACCACAAGGCTGGACTCGAGTCGCGCCATCGAATCCAATCGTGGGCAATCTCAAGACCTTGAGTTCCTGGAGGTAGTCCGATGAATGTGTTACGCGCACTGATTCCATTTCTCCTACTGGCGATCGTGCTGGCTGGCAATGGCATGATCCTGTGGAAGATGGGGCTGGCCACGTGGCTGCGGGTGTTCTTCTTTCAGATCGGGACAATTATCGCCCTCTCCCTCTACGACCAACTCGACCGCCACCCGCTACACTCCGAGACCGGGAACTTGGGTCTTTGTGTGCTGCTCCTGATCGGGACGATCTGGGCCTTCTACATGTCTGTCCGCAGGGCACCGCAAGCCCCCACCTAAGATCCCTGCTGGCTGCAGGGGGTCACGGGCCTACATCCACAACAGCAGTCGCAGCGAATGCCTCGATGAGTTCGCGCTAGTCGAACTTCACCGCTGCTGGCGGCGAGGCAAAGCTCCAGTTGACCAGGTCCTGGACGAAGCAGAAGTGCATCGTCTGTCCCTTAAGCTGTGGCAGCGGCGGCAGCGTCATCGACGCCACCTTGTTGCCCTTCGGCCCGAGCTTGTTCAAAAATGCGCTGAAGGCCGGGTTGCCCACCAACACTTGCGTGATGCCCTCATTGGTAAAGGGATCGATGTTGATCGGCACGTGGAGGCCACCGATCTTGAAACCCGGTGAGGTGCCCGACAGGGTCAAGATCATGATGTAGTCCTTGCCCTTCTGGGTCGGGTTGTCGAGGGAGAAGTTCACCGTGCCACCACTGGCCGCAGTGATCGTATCGACGTCCGTACCGAGAATCCGGGTGCGTTTGCGGCCCACCCACGTAGTCCACGACGAGGTCGGCGCCAACTCGTGGGTGTACCAGATGGTGGTCGGATCGACCGGGTCGGCGGCGCTGCCGCTGTAGTCACCCCAGCGTCTCGACGAACTGGTGTACGGGCCGGTGTTCTTCTTGACAACCACAGCCGGGCGCATGGTTCCCTTGGGGTCCGTGGCCAAACGCCAGGCGCGAGCCACGCCGAGGTAATCGTTGGTGCCGGAATCCGCGAAGGTCATCAGCGCGTTGCCCTCGTCATCAACAGCAATGGAGTTGAAGGACGCATGGTTGCCTGCCTTGGCGGTGACGTCGCCGGATTGCACCAGCGAGGGCCGCCCGGAGGTCGGCCAGTTGTTGGTCTTGATTTCGTACCAGCGCGCTTTGACCGGGCTACCCTGGTGGTGGCACGCCCACAGCGAACCATCGCGCCAGACACAGGACCAGAAGCGGGCGTTGAACGTGCTGATCCGGTTGGAGGTCCCGCGTTGAGAGATCGAAGTCGGGCTACTGTACCTCGGCACGCTGATCGAGGTGGAGACGATGGACGGGGTCGTCAGAGGATCCTTGATCGCGTACAGGGTCACGGAAGAACCGCTACCGTGCCGGATCATGTACATCGCCGGCGCCTTGCCCCACATCACCGGGATACCGGCGGAGTACTGCGACAGGCTGAGAGCCTTGGCGATCCCAGGCGGGTTGCCGGACAGGAGCGGCTGCTTCTCCATGATGTAGATCGCGTACTGACGCTTGTTGCCGTACATGTCCGCGGTCAGGTAGATCGCCTGGTCGTCGATACCGATATTGGGAGAGTCGATATCCGAGCCAGCCGAGGCGGTCACGTCGACGCGATACTTGTGCCACTTGCCGTTAGGGTCCTTGTCGTCGGACACGGCGATCAGGAAGTAGGAGCGGCTGCTGCTACGCACCCGCTCATTGGCCATGGCGAAGAAGCGCTCCGAGCCGGGATCCCAGTGGACCTCGGCGTCGAAGACGAAATCGATCGCTCCGACACTGGCCCAGAACCCCGATGACCCATCGATGTTGGCGAGGTAGGTCCGGGTTCCGTCCTTTTTCCAGAAGCCGATGCCGACGTTGACGATGCTGATGATGTGCTCAGGCCCCACCGCCAAATGTGGATCGGGCGGCGTGAGTTTGCGGAACCCGGTGCTGAAGCCCGGGAATCCATGATCCCCACCAGGAACCATGCCGGCGCCTTCGCGCTGCCCCCAGCCCTTCAGGCGTGGGTCGGGCTTTTCGTAGACCGGCGGGTCATGGGGTACTGCGAGCTCCGAACCAAAGGTCACCTCAAGCTTGCCAGTCTCAAACTCACCGGGCACGAAATCACGCAACTGCTCGGCGCGATTGTGCATCGCACGGGGTGCAGCAACGCTGGCCAGGCCAGCACCCTGATCCGGAACGAACATGGTCAAATGGACACCGGAACGATCGCCGAGACCGCCGTCGCCAGACCAGGCGATGGCGATTCTGCCGTCGTCACCCACCGCGATACCCGGTCGCCCATCGGCGACGCGCAGGCGGCCCTGGCTCACGATGAAGGGTTCGCTCACGATCTCGTCTTGGGCGATGACCCGAAGCACTACCTTGGAGCGGTTCGAGTCCATGCCCTCGGCATTCCACGCCGCGACGATGCGGCCATCATCAAAGCAGGCTACGCTCGCGCCGCTGTTCCAGGCAACTTCGGTGTTGAGGATGATCGAACTCGCCAGGGGCGACCCACCCACCCCGAGACGCCGCAGACGGACATCGTACTGACGACCGCCCTTCGGCATCTCCATCCAAACCAGCGCACTCCCGCTGAGTCCGGAGGCAAGCGCGGGCTCGATCGCCACGCCGCCTGCATCATCGACACGTGTGGCGGCGCCGGTCGGCTTGCCACCCCATCCGATGCGCTGGACGTAGACCCCCTCGCTCGGCGGTTGCCAGGACAGCAAGATGCCATGACGGTCGGACACGAGGGAAACGACACGGGCCTCACCCAGGTCGAGTCCATTTGAGACCGGCTCTCCTTCCGCGTCAAACTCGCGCAGGCGAGCCCGCGAAGTCTCGCCATCCGAACTCAC
>JAYZDB010000043.1:0-14710 GCA_036338025.1 Planctomycetota bacterium | reverse complement strand
CTACGTAGATCCTTGTTGCCCGGAATCCGCCCCCGGCCCCTGAGCATCTCTACGAGATTGGCCGTGATACTGATTTCGCCGATCTGGAACGGCCGAGCCGGTGTGTAGACATTCGTGAGGTGCATCGTAATGCTCTGTGTCACCTCGTTGGTTTCGAAGGAGACCTTGTCGGCAATGATAAGCACCACGCCAGAACTGCTTTTGCCACCACCGACTCGCAATGCCAAACCACTGCTGGAGCCGGCATAAATCGAGACGTCGTGGTACAGGAACTTCGCTTCGCGATTGCGCCCGGCCTGGCCGCCAGGTTCGGTGCCGGATTTTTCCGGGGCGATCCGGGTACGGCTGCGCCAGGTCATGATGCCATCCTTGTCCAGGGAGATACGGTCCTGACTCTTCAGGAACTTCTGGATCTGGCCCCGGTAGAGGTCTGCTACGACCCGATACTTGTGATAGTGGGCCCAGGGAATCTCGTAGTGCAAGGCCCATGAATCGACCAGGGAACAGGCCAGCCCAATCAGGAGCGCCGCCACCATCGGCACCCGGGGGCTGATGCCGAGCGCCCGGATCGCGGTAATCTCACGCTCCTGGGAAGCCCTCGCGAAGGTCAGGACGATCCCGAACATCAGCGAGAACGTCAGCAGGTGCGGGAAGATGTCGGCCGTCAACAGGATCGTCGTAAGCACTGCGTCCAGCAAGTCCCCACCCTCGATCAGCTTGAGTCCCTTGAAGAGCAGACTCAGCAAGGCGATGCCGAACAGCACCACGAAAGTGAGAAGCCCGTTGACCCCGATCTCTTTCAGGTAGTATCGGTGGAGCTTCCACATTTGACAGCCACGATGATTCCGGATCTACACGACCTTGGCAAGATCGAGAACCTCCGAACGGAGCAGTTCCAGTGCCTCGTGGCCACTCGATGGCGTAACTGTGTCGAGAAAATGCTGGCTGCCAAGCCCCCAACCGACTGGACCGAGTGGGAGGAAATCAAGAGCTCGACGGTCCGCACCATCTACCGCGGCACGATACCGGGGCCGGACGGCAATCCCGTGGACGCCCACCTCAAGCTGTTTCGCGCCGTCAGCCTCTCCGATCGGGCCCGTGACGCAATCGGAGGATCTCGCTCAGTCAGGGAATTCCGCAACCTGGTGGGCGCGCTGGAACGGGGACTGCCATGCGTGGAGCCAATCGCGGCCGGCAGCATCCTGGGCCACCTGGGCAGCCAGAGCTTTCTGCTGACCAGGACAAAAATCGGCGAGCCGCTGCCCCGCGGGCCCCTGCCCCCCGACGATGCGCAAAGCGTCGGTCGCCTGATCCTACAATCACATGAAGCCGGCTTGCATGCGCGCGATCTGCATCCAGGCAACATCCTGCGGCTGGCAGATGGGAGCATGGTGCTCGTGGATCTTACCAGCGCTGTCCTGGCAGACCGCCTGAACTCGAGGGACCGCGGCCGGGCACTGGCCTTCTTTTGCCTCGACCTGGACGCCGGGATCGAGGACCCGGCAGCGCGGCCAATACTCGAGGCCTACGGCGCCAACGAGACAGTCCTTGAGGCGGCACGCAAGAACAGTCGCCGGCTTCGTAACCGCGCCCTGTCATCCTTCGGTCGGCGCGCCTTTCGACCATGCAAGACAACCCAGATCGAGCGCGCAAAGCGAAAACCACGGGTCTATCTGCACACGCCAGCACAGACCCTGTGGGACCGCGCTCGTGAGCTAATTGATAAACTCCCAGAACTTGAACCGGTCAAGTCTGGACGACGCGGTGCCGTCTACCTTGAGGATGGAATCGTAATCAAGGTACGTAGTGCAGCCGCTGCACGTCGCCTGTTCGAAAGTGCCTACTGGTTGCGATTCGCCGGCGTGCCTACCCCCATGCCAGTTGCCCTGCAGACCTTCCGATCGACCGGCACCATCGCAGTGCAGCGGCTGGCGTGGCCCAATCTGCGCGAGGAGTCGCGGTCACTCAGCCAGGAGGAATCCGTAGCCGCCGCGCAATCCCTGGGCGAGAGCGTCGGTCGCTTGCACAGCTTCGGCCTGCGCAATCGGGATCTCAAGTTCGAGAACCTGGTCCGCAATCCCGACAGCGGCACGGTCTCCATGGTCGACCTCGACGGCGTCAAGCGGCGGGTCCCGACCGATGACCGGGGCCGGGCCAGTGATCTCGGCCGCCTATTGGCCGCCTTCTGGCAAGCGGATCAACCGGGCGGTGAGACGGTGATTCGCGAGTTCCTTCGCGCCTACGTACGCACCTGCCGCCGCCTGCTCTATCCGGTACTGCACCGTCGGCATCTACTCGATCAGGCCGTGGTCCGTGCTTCGCAGAAGTGCGGGCTCAACTACTTGTCGTAGTCCCTTCCGCGGCCGAAGTTCTGGACCCAGTAGTTGCCGTAGTTCCCGATACCAACTTCTGTGTGACGGGAATTCAACAGGTTGCGGTGGTGACCACTGGAGTGGCACCAACGGACGTGGACGCCCGCGGCAGAGCCACCCCGCGCGATGTTCTCACTTACGCCAGCGTTGTAATTAACGAGTTTCATGCGCCGGAACGGGGTACGCCGTTCCTTGGTCGGCGAAGTGTGACTGAAATAGCCCAACCGGGACATCTCCTCGCCGTGATCGTGCGCCGCCTTGTGCAACCTCAGGTCAATCGCGAGCGGTCGGTGACCAAACATCGCTCGGTAGGCATTCGTGACCCGGACCTGAGCTACCTCACCGGAATTCAACTCCGATGAAAGGCGCTCGTTGAGTGCATAGACCTTTGCGTAATGAACGAAGGCATCCTTTTCTTCTGCTGAGGTACAGAAGCTCTGCAAGGAGAGATTTTCGACCGGCGGGATCGTGTGGATCCAATCCATGTGGCTCAGCACCCCGTCCGATACTTCACCCATCATGCCCAGTTGATTCTCGGTCCACAGAAGGAACTCGATCTCGTTGCGCAATCTGGCTGGCACCGGGATGAGCAACTTGTCATCCCAGATCTTTCGAAGCGCGGCTACGCGGACATCCACTTCCTTTTGGACCTTGTTGTACTTCGAGTGCTTCGCACCAGACACCGCCGGAGGTTTATACGGATAGAAGTACGTCTTGCTGTCGTAGATCAAATCCCGCGCGTGGTTGCGCGCTGCGTCGAGTTCTTCGCGCCTGGCGCTCATCTTGACCAAGGCTTTCGGCAGGGTGCTGCGCCCAACCTTGTCCGCCAACACCTTGAGTTGGTCCTTGAGAGCGAGTACGAGAGCGTCTTCAGTGCCGTATTCGTCTGGCTCACGGATCTTCTCCAGTGCTTTCTCCCGTTCCTCCGCGGACATACGACCGAATCGAGACAACTTGCCGGCAAACTGCCTGGCGAGCTTACGAACCTTGATGAACCGAACCGCAACGAACTTGCCGCCGACGATCGTGTAGCCCTCTTCATCAACGTATTCACCGCGACCGCGACTGATGATCTTGGAAGCCGACTGGGACAAGCTCGCATCCGCTCGCAGCAGACGCACGAGGTAGGCTTCGGCAGCCCGATCCTCTTCCTGCCGGTATCCGAGTGCCGCGATGCCAAGACGCGTCCTCGGGTCGATGTCAGCTGCCTCCGCGAGTTGCTCGACAAAGGACAGGGGCAGATCCAACCATGCAAGATCGCGTGCCTGCCCATCAGTCTTGGCCTGGACCTTGGCACCCCTGATTCCGACGATCCGAACACGCTTTCCGTCGCGAAGCTTGATGATCTTGCCCGCGAATTCTGCACCTACCCAGGCGGTAGCCGTGGCCAGAGTATGGATCAGCTCCAGATCGCTACGGATCTCACCCAGGTGTCGAGCAAGGCCGGGCTGGTAGGCCGAGTTCTGCTCGATGGATTCCGTTAGAAGAGTCAGCGCTGTTTGCAGGTCACCAGCCTTCTCGGCTTTCTCGACATCACGCAGCACACGCGTGATCAACCGCTTGTCGAGACGACCTGTTGGACGCTCGTTGGTCGGTGGCTCCTGGACAGGATCCTTTCGGTTCGGTGTAACCGGTGCACCACCCTTGGAGGCCACCACAGGGCGCGACTTCCTGGGTGAGAAATTAACCCTTGGTGCAGCGGGCATCGCTACACCCAACTCGGCTGACAGTTGATCGAGTTCGCGGTAGAGATACGAGAGGTTGCCCTGACCCGGGAAACGGATGGCCTCGCTCCGCAACATCTTGACGGCGGCGGCCAGGTTGCCGTTCTTCCGCATCTTGTAGGCCTCGGCAACCAGTTTGTGCATCTCGTCCCGAGCACCCTGGCGCACCTCGGCCATGACATCCAGCAGTGGACCAGCGTACTGGACCGGCACCTCCGGCAAGGTCTGCTTCGCCAGTTCGATAGCGTGGACGTAATTCCTGGATTTCTGGTACTTGCATATCTCAGCAACACGAGCGTCGAGCCACTCGGGTTTTGGTAGCTTGTCCGGCGCCTTGGACGGCTTCGCCGGCACCGTGGTCGACGGGACGACACCTGCCCGCCGAACAATCGCCACATCTTCGGCCGCCATCCGGAAGTCACGAATCCCGGCCATCAAGATCACCGAAGCTTCGCGTTCAGCCGGGGTACCGGTGCTACGGAGATACTTTAGGGAATCGATCTGCTGGCGCTCGGTCTCCTGTAGAACCCGCGCCATGTAACTCGCGTGGAGACTGTCGAACGCTCTCTTGGTGTCTTCGATCAACACCCGATGGGTCTTGATCAACTCGATACGGGCCGGCGCCACGCCATCCGCGCTGGTCTCCAACCGCGCCAGCCTGTCGAGAGCAGCGTCGAAACGACCCTGCTTACGCGCATGCTCGACCGCCTCCCGGTCCACGTACGGCAAGCGGCTCTCGGCTTCCGCCTTGGCCCATCTCCACATTCCGAAGGCACCGGCGGCGCCCAGAACCAGCACAAGGATCAGACGGTACTTCATCGACACTCTCCGCCGGCAAACAGCCGCGTGCTAGCCTCGAGAATACGAGCTTCGAGCAAGAAGTGGTGGGTCGTCCCACCATCGAGATTCTGGAACACTGGCATCTACAGCACTTGACCGCGGGAAACAGGGGCGTGGACCGACTCGACTGTAAGAACTGGGCCTGCCAAGGCAAAGCCCCAGATCGGCTCTGTTCAGATCTCCGGCGAAAGATCCGCAGCCGTAATCAACGGCCCAGAGGCCAGAATCGACACCCGCTGCATTTCGTTCTGCAGTTGACGCACGTTTCCTCGCCATCGGGCATTCCTCAGAGCCGCCTCCGCATCAGGGGAAAAACCGAGTGTGTGGGTACCCTCCCCACCCGAATTTGCGAGGAAGCTGCGCGCGAGTTCGACGATATCATCGCCCCGTTCCCGCAGCGGCGGCAGGAAAAGCTCTAATACGTTGAGCCGATAGTAGAGGTCTTCCCGGAACGTCCCGGTAGCGACCATGGCCTCCAAGTCCTGATTGGTTGCGGCGATTACCCGTACGTCCACCTTGCGCACCTTGGTGGCCCCGACCGCTCGAACTTCGCCCTCCTGCAGTGTGCGCAAGAGCTTGGCCTGCATGGCGAGCGGCATGTCCCCGACCTCGTCCAGCAACAATGTCCCCTTGTCGGCAGCCACGAAGTGCCCGTCGTGATCCTTGATCGCCCCGGTAAACGCTCCCTTCTTGTGGCCAAACAGGATCGACTCCAGCAGATTGTGTGGGATCGCAGCGCAGTTCTCACTGACGAACGGTCGAGCCGACCTCGGCCCGATCTCATGCAGAATCTTCGCGACAACATCCTTGCCGGTTCCGCTCTCGCCTCGGATCAGGATCGGTGCGTTGGCGTTGGCGAACTTCTCGGCGTGCTGCCGCAAATCGAGAAGGGCCTGGCACGATCCGATCATCCCGTGCCAGTTGGACGCCCGAGCCTGATCACCTTGCGAGTCACCGGCTACCATCCGGCCAACAGTCTCATCAAGCCGCCGCTTCAGCTCATCGAGTAGCTGACCATCCCCGGTAGACTCGGCCTCAGCGAGGAGGTCCGAGAACTTGTTCAAGATCGGGTCAGGGTCGCTCAAATAGCCTCCCCACCAGGCAGCACCTGAAGCCGAGAATACTCGCGCACCAGGGTCTTCTCACGACCGTCCTTGAACCGCACGACGACCTTCGTACGAAAACCTTCGCCAGTAATCTGACGCACCTCACCATGGCCGAAGGCCGGATGCACAACCTGCATGCCAACTCGCAATACCTCACCCTCGTCGCCGTAGTCATGATCGCCGGCGTAATCTGCATCATCATCGCCCGACTCGCAGACATCATCATAGGCACAAGAAGGATCCTTCCAACTGCTGAAGGCGGCCCCTCCCAACCACTCGACACAGCTCTCCGGGATCTCCCTCACAAACCGCGAAATGTCCTGCCTCTGGGTGATCCCCGCAACCATGCGGAAGGCAGAGTAGCTAAGGGCGACGCTCACGCGCGCGCGGGTGATTGCTACATACATGAGTCGGCGCTCCTCTTCCGACTCGACTGGGTCTTGTAGCGACCGACTGTGCGGAAAGATCCCCTCCTCGAGCCCAGGCACAAACACGTGGTCAAACTCCAAGCCCTTGGCTGAGTGCACCGTCATCAAGGTAATGGAAGGCCCTTCCGCATCGGCCTCGTCATGCGAGGTGAGCAGACTCACATGCTGTAGATAACCAACCAGACCGTCCTCGTTCTCGTCACCGTATGTCGTCGCATCGTTGATCAACTCAAGGAGGTTCTCCTCCCGGCTGACGTCCTGGGGATCCCCGAGATCACAGGCGTACTGCATATAGCCGGTTCCCTCGAGTATCTTGCGAATCGCGGCGTCCGGAGGCAGATCTCCGGACAAGTCCAACAGCACTCCGGCCAGCTGTTCGAGTCCCTTGCGCGCCCTGCCAGTCACCACTGCCCGCGTGCGCTCATCGCAAACAGCTTCGAATAGGGACATGCCCTCTTCGGCAGCACAATCGACAAGCTTCTGGAGGCTGGCCTTACCGACGCCGCGCGCAGGCACATTGACGATGCGGCGCATGCTGACGTCGTCGAGGGGGTTGATGACGACCTGCAGGTACGCCAGCACGTCCTTGATCTCTCGACGTTCGAAGAAACGCAAGCCACCGACAATCTCGTAGGACACGCCGCGATGCCGCAACGCCTGCTCTATCGGCCGGCTCAAAAAGTGAGTCCGATAGAACACCGCGACCTCGGCGGCATCCACTCCATCGCGTAGCAGTCCGTCGATCGCGCCAACAATTTCATCCGCTTCCTCCAACTCGGACCCAAACCGCGCAACCGTCACCGGATCACCGAACTCCGCGTCGGTACGGAGGGTCTTGTCCATTCGACCCTTGTTGTTCTCAATGACTCCTTGGGCGGCGGCTAGAATGCAACCAGACGATCGATAGTTGGTCTCGAGACGGATGATCTCGGCGTCGGGGTAGTCCTCTTCGAAATCGAGGATGTTCCGGATCTCAGCGCCCCGAAACCGGTAAATCGACTGATCGGGATCGCCCACAACACACACGTTACGGTGCTTCTCAGTGAGCATCTTGATCAACCGGTACTGGACGATGTTGGTGTCCTGAAACTCATCGACCAGCAAATACTTGAATCGATCCTGGTAGATCTGCGCAATCGCCGGGTGCTCAACCAGGAGGTCCGTGAATCGCAGGAGCAGATCATCGAAGTCCATCGCTCCGAGGTCGTGCATTCGCGCTACATAAGCGCCAAAGATGCGCTGGACCGCCGCATCAACCTCACTGTGACCCGAAACCATGTTGTCCGGCGTCATGCCGAAATTCTTGAGGTGAGAGATCCGGTTTCCGACTTTGCTCGCAGTCACCGGTCCACCGAGCTTCACGTTGTGCGCCAACAAGATCTGCTTGATGCAGACATCACGGTCGTAGGTGTCGTAGATAGAAAAGTTGCTCGGGTAACCGAGGTGTTCCGCATCTTGGCGTAGGAACCGGGCGCATGCCGAATGGAACGTCGCAACTCGCACCCGGTATCCACCTAGATCCTCAACCCGATGCGCCATCTCACCGGCTGCCTTGTTCGTGAAAGTCAGCGCCAGGATCTGGCTGGATCCAACGCCCTGCTCCAACAACCATGCGATGCGACGGGTAATCACGCGAGTTTTGCCGGAACCCGCGCCGGCCAGCACCATCAGCGGGCCTTCCCCATACCGAACCGCCTCGCGCTGGGCCGGATTCAGATCAGCCAGAACATCGGTCATTCCGGCCAGCATACCTCGGCGGTGCAACTTGTCGAAGGGAATGAACCGGGTCATCTACACCTTGAAAAGTGTCTCAAGAGGCGCGCATGTCACCGCACTACGGTGGGCGTAGCCATGCACGTCGCGCAGCCGTCAAGAACTACATGACAAAGTCGAGCAACCCGGCCGGTTGCGAGCCCACTCCGGCCGCTTGGCTGCGTATTGCTGATGATCCGACTGTTCCACGTAGGGATCGCGCAGGACATCGAGCAGGTCGTGCACCATGGAAAAGTCACCCGTGGTAGCCTTATCGATCGCCAATTGTGCAAGGTAATTTCGAAGGACGTACTCCGGGTTGACGGATTCCATGCATGCACGGCGTTTCGAGTCCGGCTCCCTACTAGCAAGCACGCGTTGCCGGTAGCGTTCGAACCAATTCTCGACCACAGACCGCGCCTCGCCTCCGAATCTGGCCGGTTCGTAGAACGACTCCGCGAGCGGAGCGAGTGGATCCGATGGCGTCTTTTCAACATCACCAACCTGCTCCTGAACAGTCGTGATGGGGATCTGCGCAAGCCGTCGGAAGAATATTGTCATGTCGATCTCAGCAACCTGCATGGCCTCGAATAGGTCATCGAACAGCGACGGGTCCACTTCCGAATCGAACGTCGGCAATCCAAGCTTGTCCGCCATCATCTCTCGCCAGAGCCGCTCGTACATCGCGCCGTAGCCGTCGAGCGTGGACTGCAGCGGTTCGACCGCCTCGACCAGCGGTACGATCGCGCTCGCCAGGCGCATCAGGTTCCAGCCCGCAACCTGTCCTTGGTGCCCGAACCGGTACCGGCGGCCAGCGGCGTCGGTGGTGTTGGGCGTCCAATCGGGGTCGTAGTTCTCGAGCCAACCGTAGGGGCCGTAATCGATGGTCAGACCCAGAATGGACATGTTGTCGGTGTTCATGACGCCGTGGACGAACCCGACACGCATCCAATGCACGACCATTTCTGCGGTCCGGCGGCAGACCTCTTCGAACCACGTAACATACACCTCGGAATCAGGCTCCGCGCCAGGATTCAACAAGTGTGCGAATTCGGTCTTGATCGTGAAGTCGACGAGTTGCTTCAAGATGTCGGGCCTCTGCAGCGAAGCCCAGATCTCGTAGCTTCCGAAACGTAAAAATGATGGCGCCACGCGACACACTACGGCTCCCGGCTCGGCCTCGGGACGGCCGTCATAGAACATATCCCGCACCACTTCCTCACCGGTCAGTACGAGGCTCAAAGCACGCGTCGTAGGCACCCCTAGATGAAACATCGCTTCGCTACACAAGAACTCGCGCACCGAGGAACGAAGGACCGCCAGACCATCCGCACCTCGACGATAGGGCGTCGGCCCCGCACCCTTCAGCTGCAACATCTGCAACTTACCGTGAATGTCCGGCACCTCGCCGAGGTTGATGGCGCGACCATCTCCGAGCTGCCCCGCCCAATGGCCAAATTGGTGGCCGCCATAGCACATCGCATGGGGATCCATACCGTCCAGCAGGCGGTTGCCTGCAAACGTCTCCGCAAACTCCGGGGTCTGGCATGCGGCTTCCCGGAGACCAAGACTGAGGGCGACCTCCTTTGAATACGCAACCAGCTGCGGCCCGGCGACCGACTGAGGCCGCACCCGGGAGTAGCACGCATCGACGACCTGACGGTGGACATTGGTCAGGTCACGGTCGGCGGGCAAGCTGGCGGTAAACCGATTCTCGAATAACAACTCCGAGAGCTCGAACCGGTCCGTAGGTTGAGGTTGCCCAGGTTTCATCTCTCTGATCTTAGCCGAGATTCAACCACTCTTGCGGAACAGAATCGTGTTGGTCGGCTTTCACCGGATCCCTTGGAGTCCCGCGCTTCCGGGTTTGTACGACCGCCTTGTCCAGTCGATCCGGTAAGTCAGAGATTGAATTGGAACTCTGTAAATCAACACAATCCCGAAGCAGGAGGCGATTACAAGATGATCCGTTACCCTCTAGCCGCATCCCGCCCTGCGCCATGACTCGTTCATCCACATTGCTGACTCTCGCGACGATCACCGTCCTCGCTTGCTCCTGCTGGGCGCAACGTCCGAACGTGCTGATCATCCTCGCAGATGACCTGGGCTACTCGGATCTGGGGTGCTTTGGATCAGAAATCCCGACTCCGAACATCGACTCCTTGGCCGCCAAGGGTCTGCGCTTCACCCAGTGCTACAATTCAGCGCGCTGCTGCCCGAGCCGAGCTTCCCTGATCACCGGGCTATACCCCCATCAGACCGGCATCGGCTCCTTTGCCACCCGACGGCCAGCAAAGGGTCGCGGTCCCGCCTATATCGGCCACCTCAATGATCGCTGTGTGACCTTGGCGGAGGTGCTAGGAAACGGCGGCTACCAAACCTACATGGTCGGCAAGTGGCACATGGAAAAACCGGGCCCGATTGCGCGGGGCTTCGATGAGTTCTATGGATTCGTACACGGTTACGAGCAGGACCAGTGGCAGCCCAAACGCTATCAACGTCTACCCGAGGGTCGGGCGCAGCCCGATTACAACGCAAACGAATTCTACGCCACCGACGCGTTCTCAGACTACGCCCTCGACTTCCTGACCCAGGCCCGCACCCAGAAACACAAGCCGTGGTTCCTGTACCTGGCTCACAGCGCCCCGCACTTCCCTGTACAGGCACCAGCCCACACCGTCGACAAACACGTCGAGCGCTACAAACGAGGCTGGGACCTTCTCCGAGCCGAGCGATTCGAACGGCAGCGCGCCAGCGGTCTGGCGCAAGACAACTGGGTACTGACCAGGCCGTCATTGGTGCCCGTCGACCGCCAGGACATCGCAAACGGTTTCCCGGGGCAGCCCAATCCTTCATGGACTGCCCTGTCCGTCGATCGGCGGGCGGATCTAGCCCGGCGGATGGCAGTGTTCGCGGCGATGGTCGATCATGTCGATCGGGGAGTCGGTCGGATCGTCGCGGACCTCGCGAAACACGACGAACTCGACAACACCCTGATCCTGTTTCTCAGCGACAACGGCGCTTGTTACGAATGGGGTCCGTTCGGGTTTGACGGCCCCTCCCGGCGCGGGAAGACCACGCTGCACAAGGGTGAAGCGCTGCAGAAGATGGGCGGACCAGGCACCTACCACGCCTACGGCAGCGCCTGGTCCAACTTGGGCAACACGCCCCTGCGGCTGTACAAGCACTTCACCCACGAGGGCGGTATCTGCACACCCTTGATCATGCACTGGCCGGCCGGCATCCAAACCGCCGACAAGTGGGTACGGGATCCGGTGCACATCATGGACATCATGCCGACCTTGTGCGAGGTGTCTGGCGCGAACTACCCTCGCACACGAAACGGCCAGGCTGTGCAACCGATGGAAGGAACAAGTCTGGTTCCCGCTTTCAGGAGCGAGGAGATGCCCGCGCGCAGCCTGGCGTTCGAACACCAGGAAGCCCGCGCCTTGCGCAGGGGCCCATGGAAGGCGGTATGGTCCAAGCGCATGCCGAATGCAATCGAGTGGGAACTCTACAATCTGGAGCAGGACCGCTGCGAAGCCAAGAACCTCGCCAAGAAGCACCCTGAGCGTACTGCCGCGATGGCAAAAGAATGGCAGGCCTGGGCCAGACGAGTGCAGGTGTTCCCGTTCTTCAAACCTGGGCGCTAGCTAGCCGGCCCTACTTCGGCTTGAGTGACCGGATCGAGCGAAGCGCGTGACGGACCATTGTCCTAGGATAGGGCCGTGATTGACGTGCACGACATCGCCGGGATGAATCGACTCCGAGCAGGTCTCAGGCTCGACCCACACCGACTCAAACGACTGCGGGTAGCATTCTACAAGAACCACCGTGGCGCGGACCAGGCGTTAGCTGAGTTACCGGAGTCCGTCCGCAGCTCTGCACGTGAGCAGATCCGCTTCCACTGCCTTCAACTCGATTCGGCCACGGACTCCACGATCGATGGCGCCACGAAGTTGATCTTCCGGACTCACGACGAGCTGCAGATCGAGACTGTGATCCTACGCGTCCAATCAGGGCGCACTGCTCTGTGTGTATCGTCGCAGGTCGGCTGTGGTGCAGATTGCGCGTTTTGTGCTACCGGCAAACTCGGGCTTCGCCGCAACCTGGAAGCAGCGGAGATCCTGGACCAGATCATCCAAGCCAACCTGTACCTCAGCGACGAAGGACGCCGGGTTCGCAACATCGTGTTCATGGGCATGGGAGAGCCCTTCCACAACGAGTCCAACTTGTACACGGCACTCGCGGTGCTCCGGGACAAGGAGTGCTTCCATCACTCACCGGCCCAGGTCTCGGTCTCCACTGTTGGGATTCCCGAAGCCATGCTACGGTTCCCCATCAGGGCTCCGGGCGTGCGCCTCGCACTAAGCCTGCACAGCGCCCGCCAAGCGACGCGCGAACGCATCATTCCCCTGGCGGTCCGTTACCGACTCGAAACCTTGCGCGACGTCGTCAGTGCAGTGTCACGATCCCAAGGTCACGCCGTCATGCTCGAGTATCTCATGCTCGCCGGTATCAACGACCAACCCGAGGACCTCGACGCCCTCGATGCGTGGGCACAAGATCTCGACGTCCACATCAACCTGATCCCATACAACGAGATCTCGGATGCGGAAGGGCTCGATTCCACACCCAAACCCCAGCGCGAGGCCTTTGCCAACCGCCTGAAGGCGCGCGGACATCGTGTCACCCTGCGCTATTCACTCGGAGCGGATGTCGGCGCCGCCTGTGGTCAACTCGTCCGTGCGGAGAACCAGCACTGAGCCGACCAACTACTTGCCGGGGAAGCCCTTCAAGTAGGCCTCGAGGAAGGGCTTGTCGAAGGCGTCCTCAGGCCCCAGGTAGAAGAGCATCGAAACGCGACCGTCTCGTAGCGGCAAGGTGCCCGAGTACTGCAACTGGTTTGCCCCACCACCCCCGCGATTCAGGGACTTCGCGAACTCGATCTGCTGACCCCCAACGTCGAAGCTCTCCGTGCCCAGATCCTCAGCGAGGCCATCGTTGTTGAGTTGCGCTGCGAAATTGCTTCGCATCTGCGATTCGAGTTGGGCCCCCTGCGACCTCGAGGAACTGGCCACCATGATGACGTGACCGTTGTCAGCTGACATAACAGCGAACTTGAATCCAAGGAGGTTCATCCCGCTCACACCCTCGCACCCCGCGGGAACCGACGTTCCCGTGATCTCCGAGGCCATGGCCTCGATCTCTCGCGGATCCGACACGACAACGTCCTTGAATGCGAAGTACAGGCCGACGCCACCGCCCACGAACAGGAGCATCGCGATGACGGCACAGCCGATCAGGATCGTCGCAGTATTGGACTTCTTGGGTGGTAGTTGGACTTCACTCATGAGCAGATGGACTCCTACAGGGCCCTCGGCAGAGGTGTAGAGGCTAACCATCCGACGCAATCGACACGGGGCCGTCTCGCCTTAATTTCCCACGCCTGACGCTGGGTCCCAACAAATCGTCAACGGATCCGGAGTGCCTCGGTCATGGTCCAGGCGATTTCGATGGTGCGCGTCCGCAATCCGCGCGGCACGCTACCGACCGACCACGATTCGCATCCCCTCCGTCAAACCGATAGTGATGCCATTGCTTGCACCTGGCGACAGGCACGCTCCCTGGAAGTAGGCCTGTGAACCGACCAGGGCCAGGTTGTTTGGGATCGCCAGGCCAAGCACCGACGGCGCCCCATTCCAGACCGGTGCTGAGACCACAAGCATGTTCGGGTGCACCAACAACTCCCCAGACGCAGCGGGTGAGCGCATGCTGAACCCCGGCAGGGCCAGGCCACAGGGAAAGCCCGGCGGCGCAGCCGGCGACACGGCCAACAACACCGATGCACCAACTGCCTGAGTATTCAGGGGATTATGAATACCGATCCCGAAGGTCGATCCAATCGATGGCGATCCGCTGTGCAGGAGCATGCTGCCGATCGGGTTGGCGCCACAGCCATACAAGTCCGCCTGGCCACAGCCGCTGACGAAACTCTGTTGCGTATTGATCCAACCACCGGTGTGCGGGATGGGTCCACCCCAGGTGAAGTCCGTTCCTACCACACCAGCGCCCTGCCGTTGGAGCGAATAGCCGACCGGAGTTGTGCTCGACTCGGCGACGCCAACATCGACTGTGCGAAGCCCCACAGCCACCCCGTCGGTCGCAGTCATCGCTCCTTCGTAGCTCAAGAATTCCACAACCCGATTGTCGGGATTGACGAGGGCGATGGCGTCGCGTGGGCCATTCTGTAGACCTGGAAACGCAAACGCGAGCGTGCCAGTGCAACCTGATGACGCGGTAATCGCACCGCTCAGCGAATGTGTGCTGTAGGCCTTGCCGCCATTGCCGTTGTATCCAATCAGGCGCCAGCCGATGAGGTTCAGGCCGACTGGTCCAGCAATCTCGACCATCTCGCCTTGGTCAGTACCCGCATTGTCGTAGTGAAACTCATTGATCCACGCCTGCCGCGCATCCCGTAGATGGCT
>JAYZDB010000042.1:0-7815 GCA_036338025.1 Planctomycetota bacterium | reverse complement strand
CAACTTTCTGGGTCCTGATAGAGATCATAACTCGTCTGATCTCCCGACAACGCTTCGATGAACTTGCGCCATACACCATGTCGCTACGCCTGGTGGCCCCGATCGCCGTCATCCTGGTATCACACAACAAAACGACTATCGCCGCGTGGGCGTTACGCCTGGCTGCTTGCGCGACCTTTGCTGGTCATGGAGTCCAGGCAATTCAGGAGAACCCAATCTTCATCGACTACATGCTGGCAGCAACCATGGTGCTTGGAGTCGACGTCTCCGAAACCGCGGCCAAAGAAGCGCTATTCGTAATCGGAATTCTCGACATCCTCGCCGCCGCGCTTTTGCTGCTTCGCCCGTTCCGAGTAGTCCTCTATTACATGATCATCTGGGGGCTGATTACGGCATTCGCAAGACCTGTGCACTCGGGCTGGATCGGTACCTCTGACTGTCTCGTGCGGCTGATCCACAGCGCAGCGCCCCTCGCAATCCTGTTGCACTACCACTACACCAAGGTCTCTGACCAAAGCCGCGAACGGTGAATATCCACTTCACAATTCTACATCTGATGCTTGGCCTGGTGGCCTGGGCGAGCATCGCCCCCGCTCAGGATAAAGATGCTCTTGCAGCAGCCAAGCGAAGCGTTGGATTGGTAGGCGCGAACCCGGTGCACTGCCGGGTGACGTTCCATTCGAATCCGGCTACCGAGGCGATCCTGTCCTGGTCGACTGCTGATCCCGGCACAACGCACGCAGCCTACTATGATACATACTCGCGTGGCGGTAACGCCGGGTCCTACAGGTTCCACCAACGCAACACGCGCAACGGTCGTTTCACGCCTGGATCCGAAGCGGTCAAAGGCCTCGCAATCTACTACCACCATGCATACCTCAAAGGCCTGAAGCCTTCGACCACGTATTACTGCGTGATGGTGTCTGATTCGAAAACCAGTCGAGAGTTCCACTTTCGCACCGGTCCTCGAGACGGCCGCAAGACACAGATCGTGTTCGGCGGTGATTCACGCTCAGATCACCCAGATCGTCAACGCGTCAACCAGTTTTTGAGCCAGACCTTGGAAGCGCATCCCGACATCCTCGCGATGGTCCACGGGGGTGACTACGTCGCAACCGGCAACGACCTCGTTCAGTGGGCGCTGTGGCTGACTCACCAGCAGTTGACAACCACCAAATCAAATCGGCTCTTGCCGGTCATTCCGGTTCGCGGCAACCACGAGGGAATCCACCCACAATTCAACGAAGTATTCGGCTGGCCAGGGGACAAGCAGAATAACTACTACACCTCGAGGATCGGATCCCTGACCTCCCTCGTGGTACTCAACACGGAGACCGTCACTGCCGGCGACCAGCGGAAGTTCCTCGAAGCTACGCTGCAAAAAAATCGATCGCGTCGGTGGCAATTGGCAACCTACCATCGACCCGCGTTTCCCGCTGTCAAACAACCAAGTCACGCCCTGCAGCACTGGGTACCCTTGTTTGAGCGCTTTCGACTCGATCTAGCCCTCGAAGCCGACGGGCACGTGATCAAGCGCAGCGTACCAATCCTCAACGGCAAGCATGACTCCGAAGGTGTCGTCTACATCGGCGAGGGAGGTCTCGGCGTCAAGCAACGCGATCCGGACCCTGGACGCTGGTATCTTCGGCACCCCGGAATGACCAGCAAGGGTCACCACATACATCTGATCACGATCACGAAAACGCGCTTGTTGACCCAGGTGTTGACGGTCCACGACGGCAAAGTCATTGACACCTGGCTACGGACACCGCGCAAACGCAACTAAACTCACACGCTTTCCCGTCACCGAAAGGACCGAAGCAACTCCACAACACCTCTGGATCGATCTTCCTCAGATGCTGACCCGTCCTCGCCAGGGGATCACCAATTGGCTACCCTGGAGCAAGTCATGATTCGTCTAACAACCGCCTCTCTACTCCTGTGTAGCCTTCCAGTTGCCCAGTCCGAATCCTGGCCGCGTTTCCGTGGCCCGGCAAACACCGATCACTCGCCAGACACCGGACTACTCAAGTCCTGGCCAAAAGGTGGGCCAAAGCGATTATGGCTGCACGAGAAGGCAGGGATGGGGTACTCCGGCTTCTCCGTCCTCGGTAACCGACTCTTCACCATGGGCACCCGCAGCGGCAGCACAATCCTGCTCTGCCTCGACGCCGCAACCGGCAAGAAGGTCTGGTCTACGAAGGTCGGCAAGATCTACAAGAACGACTGGGGAGATGGACCTCGCTCCACCCCCACCATCGACGGGGACCTGGTCTACGCGATTGGAGGTCAGGGCGACATCCTCTGCGTGCGACATAAAAACGGCAAGAAGGTCTGGTCCCGGGCGATGAACAAGTTCGGAGGCAAGACCCCGTACTGGGGGTATTCCGAATCGATCCTCATCGATGGTGATCAAGCAGTCTGCGCGCCTGGCGGTAGTAAGGGTGCACTCGTTGCTCTCAACAAGAAGACCGGCAAAACCATCTGGCAATCCCAAGGCCTGTCCGGCAAGGCCGAATACTCTTCCGTGGTTGCTGCAGAGATCAACGGAACGCGCCAGTACATCAGGCTCTTGCAGAAAACCGTAGCTGGAGTCGATGCCAGTTCCGGCAAGGTCCTGTGGACCTACGAATGGCCGGGTCGCACTGCCGTCATCCCGACTCCTATTGTCGACGGCAACAAGATCTACATCACCTCGGGATACAACGCCGGCTGCATGCTGATCGAAGTCGGAGCAGACGAAGTCAAACTCCTCTGGCAAAACAAGGTGATGCAGAATCACCACGGGGGTGTCGTACGGATTGGCGACTACCTGTATGGCCACGCCAATACAGGATGGGTTTGCCAGAGCTGGGAAGACGGTTCCTCGGTCTGGCGTGAACGGAAAGCACTCAAGAAGGGCGCGGTCCACTACGCGGACGGCATGCTCTACTGCCTTGAAGAACGCTCCGGCGTGGTGGCCCTGGTCGAAGCAACAAGCGAGGGCTTCAAGGAAGCCTCACGCTTCACTTTGTCGCCACAAGCCAAGAACCGTGCACGACGTGGCGCGATCTGGGTGCATCCCGTCGTACTGGATGGACGCCTGTTCCTGCGGGACCAGGAGTACATCTACTGCTACGACGTGAAGACCAAGGTCCAAAAGAACAACTAGCAAACTCAGCGCCCCCAATGCAGTGCAAGTTTGGATTCGCGGTCCTCTGCCTCTCGGCATTTGCCCCGGGGCAGGTAGGACCACGGCTCAAGGCCATGGGAACCGAGGCGGTCGTCGCGGCGGCCAAACAAAAGGGCGATGCCAGGCGCGGCGCTACGGTCTTCCATCAGCAGCAACTCTCCTGCGCACGGTGCCACGTGTCAGAAGATGCCCGACAACGGCTAGGGCCAGATCTGACAACGCTGGGCAAGGATGCAACCAACGCCCACCTGGTAGAGTCCATCCTGGAACCCTCCAAGGTCGTTCGGGAGGGATTCGAGACCGTCATGCTCACCGTCGGTCCGGATTCGCCGATCGGATTACTGGTTTCCCAGTCGGACAAGACCGTAGTGATCCGGGACGCCGCCCAGGACTACAAGGTGGTGACCTTCGATCGAGCAAAGGTCGCGGAGATAGAAAAAACAGCCATCTCGATCATGCCAGCTGGCATGGTCAACATGCTGACCAGTGAGCAGCAGTTTTACGACCTGATCAAGTACCTGATCGAAATACGGGATGGCGGTAGTGCACGAGCGAGGGAACTCACACCTGACCCTGCGCTCCTGACAGATCGACCTCCCCCGGCATACGAAAAGGACATCGACCACCAGGGCTTCTTGACCAGCCTGGATCGCGAGGCATTCAATCGCGGCAAGAAGATCTACAGTCGAATGTGCGTCAACTGCCACGGCACACATAAAGACGAGGGCTCCCTTCCGACGTCCCTGCGATTCGCCAGCGGCCAGTTCAAGAACGGGATGGACCCTTACACCATGTACCAGACCCTGACCAAGGGCTTTGGAATGATGGTGGCGCAAACGTGGATGGTCCCTTCGCAGAAATACGACGTCATCCACTACATCCGCGAGGACTATCTCAAGCGTCACAATCCGTCCCAGTACTTCAAGGTCAACGAGCCCTACCTCGCCGGCCTGCCCAAAGGCAACAGTCGCGGCCCCGCCCCTTCCAACATCACGGCGTGGCAGCAGATGGACTATGGCCCGAACCAGATGATGACGCTGGAGATCGGCAACGACGCCAGCAACTTCGCCTACAAAGGCAATGTCGTGCGCCTCGATGCTGGGCCGGGCGGCATCTCGCAAGGCCGATACTGGATGGTGTACGACTACGACACCCTACGAGTGGCCGCGGCGTGGAGTGGGGACGACGCCATCGATTGGAACTCCATCCACTTCAATGGCCGCCACGCCATTCACCCACGCCTCACCGGCCAACTGTTTCTAACCAACCCGACGGGACCCGGCTGGGGACGCCCAACGGACGGTAGTTTCGAGGACACCCGATTGGTCGGTCGTGACAAACGGATCTACGGGCCGCTGCCCCGGGCATGGGCACAGTACCAGGGGATGTACTACCACGGCCCCAACACCCTGATCGAATACACGGTCGGTGCGACCCGCCTGCTCGAGATGCCCGGTGTTTTGACGTCACACTCCCGGCCAGTCTTCACGAGGACCTTCAACATTGGGCCTCGCAAAGAAGACCTTGTCCTGCAAGTCGCCCACCACAAGCCGACGTCCGTCATCCAGCGTATTCAAGAAGCAGTACTATTCGGGGCGGTGAGTTCCGACACGTCACAGCCGGTCTCCAAAGCCGGTGATGCCACCCATTTCAACGGTGGGTCTTGGCTGGAAGTGGCAGACACTTCGGGGCTCAATGCAGGGAGCGGAGATTTCACTGTCACTGCTCGTATCAAGACCAGGCACGACGGCACAATTCTCGCCCAGACAGCCAAGGGGCTAACCTGGGTCCAAAACGGGCTGACATGGTTCATCCGTGACGGCAAACTCACCGTGGACATCGGATGGGTTGGTGCGTGCTCAAGCCGAAAACGTGTCGCCGACGGCAAGTGGCACGAGGTTGCGGTCAGCTATGAGGTTGAGACTGGCAAGATCGTGTTCTTTATCGACGGCAAGCGAGACCGCAAGTCCGGCCAGCTACAGCGCAAGAGCAAGCTCGCCAACCCTATCGTCCGGATCGGCTTCACCTCCGACAACTTCCCCGGCCAGAGCTTCTTCGATGGCGAGATCTCGCAGGTGCGGTTCTACAACAAGTGCCTGACCACTGGCGAGATCAAGGCCCTTCGTAAGGACTCGAGTGCAGTCGGGCCGATGCTGGCCGCCCACTGGGATCTATCGAAGCTGGACGACAACCTTGTCCGCAACCCAGTCCAAAGTCTGAACAATGCCAGGCTCATTTCTGGTGAGGCCAATCGACAACCAGGAACCGCAGATTCACCAGTCCTCGCTGGAACGCTGGGCGAAACAGAGAAGTTCGAGTGGCTTGCCGATTCTGGCAACCTGCGACTCCGAATTCCCGCCGGTGACAAACCGCTGCGGTTCACCTGTTGGTTCACTACAACTCAGGACCCTGTGGAAGCCGACACGATCACCAAGTCGGTGGTCATCGATGACCCCGCACGTGACCTAAGACCCATGACCAGAGGGGGTCCACGGCGTTGGAGTCAAACGCTTACCACTGAGGCAGTCGTGGGCAAGAGCGATGGGCCATTCGAGGTCGACGTGTTGAAGCGCCCAACCGACAATCCATGGTTTTGCCGCATGCGGCTGACCGGCTTTGACTTTACCGACGGGGGCGACACCGCAATCGTCAGCGCTTGGGACGGCAGTATTTGGAAGGTCAAGGGGCTCCGTGATCTACCCGGACAGAGCGCAGACGGACAACAAAAGACCACGATCACCTGGCGCCGCATCGCCTCAGGCCTGTTCCAGCCACTGGGCGTCAAGATCGTAGACCACCAGGTCTACGTCACCTGTCGCGATCAACTCTGCGTCCTGCACGACCTGAATGGCGACGAGGAAATCGACTACTTCGAGTGCTTCAACAACGATCACCAGGTCACTGACCACTTCCACGAATTCGCGATGGGCCTGCAAACAGACGAGGCAGGCAATTTCTACTACGCCAAGTCAGCTCGACACGCCAAGACCGCACTGGTACCCCACCACGGCACCCTGCTGAGAGTCAGCAAGGACGGTCAAGAGACCGAAATCATCGCGAATGGCTTCCGCGCAGCAAACGGTGTCTGCATCAACCCGGACGGGACCTTCATCGTGACGGACCAGGAAGGACACTGGAACCCGAAGAACCGCATCAACTACGTCAAGAAGGGTGGGTTCTACGGCAACATGTTCGGCTACCACGACATCACCGACAGCTCAGACGAAGCAATGGACCAGCCCTTGGTCTGGATCACCAACAGCTTTGATCGATCTCCCGGCGAGTTGCTGTGGGTCGACAGCCCGAAGTGGGGACCGCTCAACAAGAGGCTCCTCAACCTCTCTTACGGCTACGGGATGGTCTACATCGTCCCCCATGAGAACGTCGACGGACAGATGCAAGGTGGCATGTGCGCGTTCCCGATCAAGCGCTCACCGACGGGCATCATGCGTGGGCGTTTCCATCCGGGCGACGGCCAACTCTATCTCGCGGGCATGTTCGCCTGGGCTGGCAACCAGCAACAACCGGGCGGACTCTACCGGCTACGCTATACAGGTCGGCCGGTCCATCTGCCTGTAGAGCTATCCGCTACAAAGAAGGGGATCACGATCCAGTTCAGCGGCCAACTCGATGGAGCGTCCGCGTCAACGACAAAGAACTACCGGGTCAAGATGTGGGATCTGAAGCGGACCCGAAGCTACGGGTCCAAGCACTATCGTGAGCGCAGCGTGACGGTCGCCTCGGCACGGCTGGATTCCGATGGACAAACTGTGCACCTGGACATTCCGGCCATCGCGCCGACGTGGGGCATGGAAATCCGCTACGACTTGAAGTCCGCTGCGGGCAAGACCGTGCAAGGCAACATCCACAACACGGTCTACAAACTCAAGAACTGAGACAGGCCGGACGCGGGGGGAGTTATGGTGGAGCTATGGATGCGCTACCCAACTCAACGCTGCCAAAGATGATCCTCACACTGGTGTCCTGCACGGCCCTCGCTTTCGCCCAGGACACCAGTGCAACGACACCGGAAAAATCCCCGCCCCTCGACGAGGCTCCACACTTCTTTCACCAGAAAGACGGGTCGATCATCGCCAAGTGGATTGTCGGAGGTGAAATCAAGACTCGGCGGTTCGCGAAGGGCAAGCCGATCAAACTTCCGGAGTTCGCCAGCCTGCTCGGGAAAGAACTGCATCTGAAACCCTACGCGGTGGGTCCTGCGACCTGGGCACAACCCAAGAAGTTCCTCGCGATCAGTGATGTCGAAGGACAGTACGACTTCATGATCCGCTTCCTTAAGAACAGCGGTGTGATCGACAAGAGCGGGCGATGGGCATTTGGCAAGGGCCACCTGATCTGTGTCGGCGACATGGTCGACCGTGGCCAACAGGTCACGGAAACGCTGCTGCTCCTGGGTCGACTCTTCAAGGAAGCACAAAAGGCCGGCGGCTACGTGCACCACGTGCTGGGCAACCACGAGGTCATGATGATGGGTGGTGACATCCGCTATACGGCACCCAAGTACAAGGAAGCTGCCCAGCGCCTCGGAATTCCGTGCCGGGGCCTGCTCGGAGCGGACACCGAAGTTGGTCGCTTTCTTCGCTCTCGCCACGCCCTCGTGCGGATCGGTGAGTACCTCTTCG
>JAYZDB010000041.1:0-10979 GCA_036338025.1 Planctomycetota bacterium | reverse complement strand
GACCAGCTCGGGTCGGCAAGAATGAGCGGGTATAGCGGAATACACGGTAGGACCTGCCATCTGGATCCCTGCCTACCTCGACCTTCGCGGGCTGCAGATAGGTCTCATTCAAGACCGTGTGGACGAAGTCACCAGGCTCGGCGTTGGACGGTTCGATCGGCTGGGCTCCGCTCATCTCCGTAAGCCATCCAGCCTCCAGTTGGACGAGGAGGTACTGGGCACCATTCTGCGCCATGCGCTGCGCGAGTTGCAGCCGACTGTCGATTGCACACTCGACTACAAAGTGGATCGGTTCGTGCACGTAGACCCGCTGGCTCGACGGTTGGATCGCTACCCTGCCGAAGTTCGCGCCAGTGACCTCCTTGACGACCTCGAGCAGGCGTGCGCCGGTCCGGTAGACCTTGTCCGCGACGGTAACCTCGACCGGCGCCAACTTGAACTTGCCCACCGCCGTCGCCCGCACCTCCAACGGAAAGTTCCAACTGAAACTCGCGGAGCGCCGTCCGTTGACGATCTGCACGCTCTGATTGCTCGACGGACGACCGAGACGCATGACGATGCCATCAACCACCGGGATCACTGGAGTAGCCGGCTGTTGACGTGACTCGACCACCAAGGTCGCACGGACAACCTCGCCGAGGCGGATCGTCGATGGCAACTGCTTGATCCGGACCGCAACGTCAGGATTCTGCGGCAACAGGCAGGCCAGGAGTAAGGTGGTCGTCGACAGCACGGCCTACCAATCCTTCTTGACCTTGGGGCGCGAGGCCTTGCGGGCCGCCTTCAACTTCTGGAGGTTCTGTTCGAATTCCTCCAGACGCTTGAGGAGTTGGCGGCGCTGTTCGGGGGTCAGTTGCTTGTCCGGATCGTGCTCACCAGGAGCCTCCTGGGCATCTTGAGGTTTCCGCGGCTTCTTGTCGGCGTCGTCTTCTTCAGGCTTGGGCGGCTCCTGCTCGTCCTTCTTGGCCTTGGGGTCGGGCTCGGGTTGCTGCTTGTCCTTCTTGTCCTGATCCGCCTTCGGATCGGGGTCCTGCTGGTTCTTGTCGTCCTTCTTGTCGCCCTGATCCTGCTTGTCGTCCGGCTTTTGTTGGTCGTCCTTCTTCTGCTGGTCCTTCTGCTCCTGTTGGCGATTCTTCAACTCCTCTTCGAACCGGATCGCCCGCTCCAGATTGCGGCGCAGGACAGGGTCGGCAGGCCGACTGGCTATCGCTCCACGCAGAAAGTGCGTCTTCGCCTGGCCGACCAGGTCCAGGGCTTTTTGCAGGTCAGGGCCGCCACCCGGCTGGGCCGCCTTGCCACCCGGCTGGAGCACTGGGGCGGTCGAAGGCCTGGTGTCTACAACCGCGCGAGCCTGGTCGTAGCGGATATTGCCGAGGATCCCATCGCGGCGGACATCGAGCCGGCCTCTCGAGAGCGCTGCAGCCTTCTCCGCTGCAGTCTCGGCCGCTTCCATCGCACCGATGCGCCACAGGGCGAGGGCCAGGTTGTAATTCAAGCGAGGATCGTCCGGGTTGCTCTCAAGAGCCTCGCGGAAGGCCGCCACCGCCTCGGCGTACTCGCCTGCCGCGTAGTGCCTGAGACCATCCGCGAAGGGATCCCCAGCACCCGGCAAGGACAGAACCAGACTCAAGAGAATTGTCTTCATCGACGCGACCCCCCAACGAACAGGAGTTCCAGGAGGAGCAGCAGCATGGCGGGAATCAACGCCCACTGGAAGCGGGTCTTGTAGACTGTCTCCTCACCCCTCTCGAACGCCCGCTTGACCATCGGATCCAGGCGCTTGGTCTTGAGTTGTACCAGTGGCAGAGCCATGACATCGGTCCGGAGAAATTCCCCGCCGGTCGCCTCGGCCAGGCGGCGTAGTCCCTCCGAGTTCAAGGCCGAAACAACTTCTTCACCCTCGTCGTTTTTCAGGAAGCTCTCGGTGCCACTCGAGTCCAAGGTGATCTTGCTGCCCTTGGTCGAACCATAACCAACCGCGTGCACAACCACCCCCCTCGACCTCGCTTCACGTGCCGCCTGCAGACCAGCACCGGTCAGATCTTCACCATCCGTCATCAAGATGATGACCGTTGTCGTCTGGTCATGCTCACCGACCAACTGCAGAGACTTCCGGATTGCTGCTGCCAGATCGGTTCCGCCTTTTCGAACTGTCGAGGTATCGATCTGGTCCATCAACTGCCGGAACGAATCGAGATCGTGAGTCAACGGCACGACCAGGCGCGCCTCACCCGCGAACGCCACGAAACCCACGCGGTCCCCACCGGTCAGGTCCGGCAAGACGGTCTGAATGTCGCGCTTGGCAACCGCCAGACGAGAAGGGGCCATATCCCGCGCCAACATCGACCGGGAGGTGTCCAGCGCAAAGACGATGTCCAGCCCGCGTCGCTCGACTTGCACCTTCTCTTCACCGTAGCGCGGTTCCATGTGGGCAACGAACAAGAAGATCGCCGCCAAGACGATGCGGGTGGCACGTCCCGGAGGTGACGGCACCGACTCGGTCAGTTCGGCTCCGTAGTTCTCCCGGCCGCGGGCAATCGCCTGCAACAACCACCAGACACCAAACCAGAGTGGCAGGGCGGTGAGCAGCCAAGGCCACAGGTCGACATGCGTGAAGCTGACCTCACTCATGGCACCCTCCGAATCCAGAGGAACTCGAGCAAGAGTTGCAATGCCAGGAACAGGGCGCCCAGCGCGAACGGGAACCGGTAGAGATCGACCGTGCGGTAGCGCGGATCTTCCATTTCTACCTTTTCCAAGCCGTTGATCTGGTCGTAGACCCGGGTCAACTCGACGCCGGACTCCGCTTCGAAGAACTCGCCTTCGCAGATGTTCGCGATCGTCTTCAGCGACTTGAACTGAGGCTTGATCTCACGCCGACCGAAGAACGGGTCGTTGAACACCTGGCCCGCGCCGATGCCGATGCAATGCACGCGCACTCCTGCATCCTTGGCCAACCTGGCAGCGTCACCGGGCGTGATGTCCGGCACGTTGTTTTCTCCATCGGAGAGCAGGACCACGACCTTCGACTTGGCGACGCTGTCCTCCAGGAGATTCACCGCCTTGGCGAGCGCCACTCCGATCGCCGTCTTGTTCTCGGGTGAGCGTTCGCCAACGGTTTCGACGGTGCGCAGAAACGACGCCAAGGCTTCCTGGTCGAGAGTCAGGGGACAGCGCAATTCCGGGAAACGGGCAAACGTCAGCAAGCCGACGCGGTCTGTAACCCGCTCCATCGCAAACTCCAGAGCCTTCTCGCGTGCCGCCGCCATACGCGTGAGTTCTTGCTCGGCGCTCATATCGGCTGCCAACATCGAAGATGAAATATCGAGCACCAACACGATATCGATCCCCTTCTCGCGAATCGGTAGCACGTCCCGGGTCACCGGTCGCGCCAGGGCAATGGCAAACGCGATCATGGCCAAGGCTTGCAGGATCAACGGCAGCAGGCAGAACCGCGCACGCAGGGTCTTGGGCAGGCCTGCCAACAAGGAAGAGTTCGCCGACGGCAAGGCCGCCCGGGCGCGCAGCAAGCGCCAGACGAACAGCAGCAACACCAGCGGCACAATCGCAAGGAACCAGGGATCCATCAGTGACCAACTCAGGTCACGCGTCGGCAACACTGCGATCATGCCACACCTCCCGGAACCAGATCTGCACGGGTCTCGCCGACCACGGTCGACGCCACACGAAGGGTCTGCTGGTGCACATCGGTACCCGGATGCAAGCGAGCGAACTTCACCAGATCACACTGCTGCAGGAAGTTCCGCAGGCTCTGCCGGTGGTCCAAGCCAAGGCTGTCTCCACTCTCAAGTTCGATCAGGAACTCCTCCGTCGAGCGGGTCGGTGCATGGAGTCCAAACCGCTCCTCGAGATAGACCCGCAGGATCTGCGAAACTTCGACGTAGAACGCATCGATCTCAGCCTCGGTGGTCGGCTGAGAGAGGCGCTGTAGAGCGCGCAGCGCCTTCACGTGCGCTGGCAGCGGCACTTCGACCGGCAAGCTTGGAACCGGCTTCGGGCGCCGGGCCCACCAGATCCATCCAGCCAGCAGGACGAGCAGTGCCAGGCCGGCTGCGGCCCACGGCCACCAGACCGGCAGGGGTCCGAGTGCGTTTTGTCCCTCGACTGCGACCCGGTCATCACCTTCGCCCAGGGTCGAGACCACCTTGAGAACCAACTCCTGGGTAGTGATGGTCTCACCATCCTGTTCGATCTTGAACGGCTCGACCTTGGTCTCGCCGAGACCGGTCGGCCGTAGGTGGAACACGATGGTGTGCAACCAGCCGCCGTCCTGTTGCACGGCAGTGCTCTCGGCCTGGCCGGTGAAGCCCGGCGGAATCTGCCCAGCCAACGGTAGCTCTGCGGACTCCTTGCACAGCACCCGCACGGTCAGGTCGACCGGCGACATCAACGCCACCTCCGTTTCGGAAAACTCCACATGGCAGTCGAACGCGCCGGTTGCTTGCCAATCGGAAAGCACCGCGGTGCGGGACTCGTCGCCACATGCAAAGGCCAAAAAACCGACCAGCGTGAACGATAGCCAGGGACTCCAACGACGTCTCATCGATGCGCCCCCCGCAGCTCCCGCATCCTGAAAAACCGCACGATCGGATCCGCCACGCTCTGATCCGTGGAGATATCCATCGAATCCACTCCGGCTCGACGCAGGGCATCGACGTAGTCCGCATCCAATTCGTCCACACGTCGCTGATGTGCCGTGCGCACCCTGCGAGAACCTGTGTCGACCAGGACCGGCTGGCCGGTCTCGAGATCGCGCAGACTCAGCAGACCGGCACGCGGTAAATCCTGCGTCCGTGGATCCCTAATACGGACGGCAACGACGTCGTGCCGGCGACTGAGCAGGCGCAGAGACTGCTGGTAGTCACGGGTCAAGAAGTCACTGATGACAAACACGATTGAGCGCTTGCGCTGCACCCGGCCGGCATACTCCAGAGCCTCGCCGAGATCGGTACCCGATCCCCGGGGCTCCAGCGCCAACACCTCTCGGATCAGCCGCAGCACGTGACGGCTGCCCTTCTTGGCGGGAACATACTGCTCGATTCGATCGCTGAACGCGATCATGCCTGCCTTGTCGTTGTTGCGCGACGCTGCCAGGGACATGCAGGCACAGAACTCAGCGGCGACATCTCGGACCGAGCGCTGACCGACGGCAGTCTCCCGGCGAGCAGTCCCGAAACGCGTCGAAGCCGAAGCATCGAGCAAAAACACGACGGTGAGTTCCCGCTCCTCCATGAACTTCTTGATGTGCGGGCGTCCAGTGCGTGCAGTGACGTTCCAATCCACCATGCGCGGATCATCACCCTCGACAAACTCTCGGACCTCGTCGAACTCGATACCGGTCCCCCTGAATGAGGACGTGTAGCCACCCACCATCACATCGTTGACCAGACGGCTGGTGCGAATCTGTATCCGTCGCACCTGTGCGAGGATCTCCGGATCGATCACGGTACTGGAACGTGGTCGAAGATCTGCTGCAGGATTTCCTCGGACGAAACCTCTTCGGCTTCCGCCTCGTAGGTGGTGATCACGCGATGCCGCAGCACCGACATCCCGACCGCCTTGACGTCCTGCGGCGTGACGAATCCGCGACCTTCGAGAAAGGCCCGGGCACGGGCCGCCGAGGTCAGCCCCAAGGAGGCGCGCGGTGACGCACCGTAGAGCACCAGGGGCTGGAGTTTGCCGAGTCCCACCAAACTCGGATCGCGAGTCGCGAACACCAGGTCGACAACGTAGGACTTCACTTTCTCGTCGACATAGACTGTCTGCATCAGGCGTCGCAATTCCTCCAGCTTCTCGGTCGAGATCGCCGGTTCGATCTTGGGCTTGTTTGCCTGCGTGCCCATCCGCTCGATGATCGACATCTCCTCTGCCTTGCTGGGGTAGCCCACGACGAGCTTCATCAGGAAACGATCTACTTGCGCCTCGGGTAGCGGGTAGGTGCCCTCCTGCTCGATCGGATTCTGGGTTGCGAGCACCAGAAACGGCGAGGGCAACTGATGAGTGTCACCCGCCAGGGATACCTGCCGCTCCTGCATGGCCTCGAGTAGTGCCGACTGCACCTTGGCGGGTGCCCGGTTGATCTCGTCGGCGAGTACGAAGTTCGCGAACAGCGGTCCTTTGCGCACCGACCATTCGCCAGACTTCGGATTGTAGACGTGGGTACCGGTCAGGTCTGAGGGCAGCAGATCGGGAGTGAATTGGATGCGATGGAAAGAACCCGAGACCGATTGGGCCAGGCTCTGGACCGCCAGCGATTTTGCCAGACCGGGCAGCCCCTCCAGCAAGACATGGCCATCAGCCAGCAGTGCGATCATCAGGCCATCGAGAAGTGCCTCTTGACCGACGATGACGGTCGCGACGGACTTCCGGATGGCCTGCAGGGATTGGGTTTCTTCCTTGATGCGTTCGGCGATCGCGAGAACGTCAGACATTGCAGTACGAGCGGGTTGGACAGGGGGCGCCACGTATAGAGGCCACCCCAGGGAGAATCTCGATGGGCAAGACGATAGCAAGACTACTCAAACTCCCCAAACCCGGGTTCCCCAAGACGTCACATCCACGCCACGGGCAGCAGCGACCTCCCGGTATGAAGGCAGGTTCCGCTGTCGGGTGCGGTGGAACCGGAACGAACCCATCGGCTCATCAGAATGTCCTTCGGCATCGGCGGGGGGAGACCCTAGAGTCTCCGCCCCATGTCCAGATCCGAGATCTCACAGTTCGCCAGCGCAGCCGCGGTCACCACCGGGCTCCTGCTCCTAAGCGCCTGCTCCAATGACCCGGCTGCCCGAGCCTCGACCGGCGAACCCAGGCCCGTCGTGCCGACAAAAAACTTCACGATCAAGGCCGGCAAGGCGGTCGCAAACCTGCCCGGCGAGAAGTTCTTCCGCAACGTCAGGCAGTTGACGTTTGGCGGCGAGAACGCCGAGGCCTACTGGTCGGGCGACGGCACGAAGCTGATCATGCAGAGCAAGCACGGGAAGTACCCCTGCGACCAAATCTTCACCCTCGATCTCGCAACTGGTGAAAAGAAGCTGGTCAGCACCGGCAAGGGCCGCACCACCTGCAGCTACTTCCTGCAGGGCGATGACCGGATCATCTACGCATCGACCCACCTCGGCGACGCCGAATGCCCACCGCCGGTGGTCCGGACCCGCGGCAAGTATGTCTGGGCCATCTACAAGACCTACGACATCTTCACCGCCAAGCCAGACGGCAGTGACCTGCAACGGATCACCAACACCCCGGGCTACGATGCCGAAGCGACCATCTGCCCGGTCACCGGACGCGTCTTGTTTACCTCCGTCCGCGACGGCGACCTCGAACTCTACTCGATGGAACCGGACGGCAGCGATGTCAAGCGCTTGACCAATCGACCCGGGTATGATGGCGGCGGCTTCTACTCCCACGACGGCACCAAGATCGTGCAGCGCTCCGGGTTCTTTGCCGACGAAGACGAAGAGAAGGAGTACTTCAGCCTGCTCGCCCGCGGCCTGGTCGAGCCCAACAAGATGGAGATCACCGTTCTCGACCGCGACGGTGGCAACTTTCGACAAGTCACCAAGAACGGCAAGGCGAACTTCGCACCATTCTGGCACCCGGACAACAAGCGGATCCTGTTCTCCAGCAGCATAGGAACGCCGCCACGCGGCCGGCCGATCTTCGACATCTACATCATCAACGAAGACGGCACCGATCAGGTCCAGGTCAGCAACAACCCATCCTTTGACGGCTTCCCGATGTTCTCACCAGACGGCCGGTACCTGGTGTTCGCGAGCAACCGCTTCAACGACAAGGACCACCAACGCGACACCAACGTCTTCGTGGCCGAATGGGTGGAACCGGCCGGCAAGTGAGGCGCTCGGATTCCGATTGGCTATTTCGCCAGCGGTATCCCCGCCTTGCGCAAGATGCGGTTGAACACGGATCGAGGGGATTCGGCGATCACGTCCTTGGCGGTCCGCTTGCCGTCCTTGAAGGTGTAGATCCACCTGCACTGGAAGCAGATCAAGTATTCGACTGTGACGCCTGACCGGCGAGATCCACGGATCCTTCAACCATCCGTGAAACGCAAGCCGTGGCGCGGGATGAAGCACTTCGCTGGGGACTTGGACTTGTCCGCCAGGCCCTTGGCCAAGGCTTCAAACAGCGCCTGCTTGTCGTCGCCATCGACCGTGACCTGGCCCAGGACCGGGTAGCCGTGAAAGGTGTTCGCCGGGTCGCCGCCCCGGACCTTGTTTGGGTTGATCGAGAACAGCACGGGGTTGTCAGTCTCAGGCATATCGGCTGGTCTCGGGCCCACACATCCCACGCACAGAGTGACGAGCAAGAAACCGCTGATGAGATGCTGCTGCCACATGCCTACCTGACCTTTCGAAAGCCTACGTACATTCCAAACAACGCCAGCCCTGCATTGGGAACACTGCCCGTGATGAAGCTGCGGAATCCCTCGGCTTGTGTCTTGATGCGCTCGAGTATTCCCGAGAATTCCTGATCCAACGCGTCCCACTCGATCGTCAGGAATCCGGCATACTCGAGGGCGAAGAGCGCCAGGCAAAACACCCCGCAGAACACCAGAGCCATCTTCAGGAAGGAACGCACTGCGAAGCCGCAGACAAACCCTACGAAACAGCTGAACCCGTACTTGAAGGCCGCCTCCGACCACGGTGTCGGCACTGCCGGATCCGCCGGACTCAAGACCTCCGGCCCACTGGGAGGCGCCAGCATGAAGGCGATCGCCATCACCATCAGCGCAAGCACCAGCAAGCACTTCTGCCCCACGGACAGCCAGGGGGACGACACTGAGATCGACGTAGAGTAGAGGTCCTTGTCCAGCTTCGACAGCGGTCTTGGCGTGGAATCAGCGTCCATGGACTCAGGGTGACACATTCCCGTCCCGATGCCAACGACCAGTATCCGCTCGCGGTGGCAGATCGGCCAGATTGTCCGTAGACTGCGGGGGCGTTGGCGAAGCCTCGTCGTATTACGAGGCCTACCGAACGCAGCCGACCATGAAGACTCTACTGACACTATGCACCGCAGGCCTGCTGTCCGCCTGTGCCACAGATAAGCCGCCAACGCCTGCCGCCCCAGATTCGACCGCCGGAAAAACCAGCCCCAGACCCGACACGACCAACCCAAGAGCAGATCCCACCGTGCAAGACCAGCCAGGCAAACAACAATCCAAGGAACTCGCCACCTTCGGCGCCGGCTGCTTTTGGTGCATCGAGGCGGTGCTCGAGCAACTTGACGGCGTCATCGACGTCACCTCGGGTTACATGGGCGGCAGCATCGACAATCCGACCTACCGACAAGTCTGCGAAGGAACAACCGGACACGCAGAAGTCGTGCAGGTGGAGTTCGACCCCAACAAGATCAGCTACTCCAGCCTCTTGAAATGGTTCTTCAAGCTCCACGACCCCACCACCCTGAACCGCCAGGGAGCGGACGTCGGCACCCAATACCGATCCGTCGTCTTCTACCACTCCGAGGAGCAGCAGACCGCGGCGCTACACTCCAAGAAGATCATCGAGGAAGCCAAGGTCTTTGCCGACCCGATCGTCACCGAGATCAGCCCGGCGACGAAGTACTACCTCGGAGAAGCAGACCACCAAGACTTCTACCGGCTCAACAAGAACTACGGCTACTGCCGCGCGATCATCGCGCCAAAGCTCGACAAACTCGGACTCGACAAGTAGCAAGACCGTGGTCCAGACCGGAGACCCGATTCAGGTCTCGTCTGTGTAATCCAACTCGTCCCGCAAGCGCTCTACGATGCGGCCAGCGAGGACGTGCTCGTTCCAGATCTCCTCGACATCGTCCACGGTCACTCGGGAATACCAGACCTGTTCGGGATACACCGCGACAGCGACCCCGCGGTCACAAAACCCGATCGACCCACAGCCCGTGACCATCGTCCGGGGCTTCAGGCCTGATGCCTTGAGCAGGGCACGGAACTTCGCATAGACCTCCGCGCTCCCGACCTTGACGCAGGACTTGCCGTGGTTGCACACGAAGACATGTCGTTCGGGGAGCATGCTGCTGTTCTACTCACCCCATGGTAGATCCGCCACACAGACTGACCGCCTGTCCGGTCATTCCGCTCGCGGCATCACTGGCCAGATAGACCACCAGGTCGCCGATCTCCGTCGGTTGCAGGATCCGCCCCAACGGCACCATGGACATCGCGCCGTCGAACGCGTCCTCAAAGGTCTGCCCCGTCACATCGGCGATGCCCTGGATGCCGTCGCGAGCCATCTGGGTATCGACCCAGCCCGGACAGATCGCATTGACGGTGATCTGCCGCGAACCCAGTTCCAAGGCCAAGGCCTTGGTAAAACCGATCACCCCGTGCTTGCTGGCACAGTACGCAGTGTAGCCCGGCACGCCGAACTTCCCGAGGACCGAAGAGATGTTGATGATCCGACTGTGATCCGGCATCCGCTTGAGAGCTTCTCGCACACAGTAGTAGGTCCCATCAAGATTGGTCCGGATCACGGTATCCCACCGATCCGGCCCCTCGATCGCACATGCGTTCGGGCCACCGGCACCAGCGTTGTTCACTAGCAGATGCAGTTGGCCATCGAGATTCATCGACGCCGACAGGGCGGCAAATCCCCCGGCAACCGAATCGGCGTCGGTAATGTCCATGGTGCTGACATGGGCCGTCCCTCCTGCTGACCGGATCAGGTCCGCAGTCTCCTCGAGCAATGCAACTCGGCGACCGGCAACGGCCACTTCCGCACCGGCGGCGGCCAAACTGAGCGCGATGCCACGCCCAATCCCGGTTCCACCGCCTGTTACGCAACACTTACGCCCCGCGAGTACTTCCAGAACCTCACTCATCCAAGCAGTGGACACCACGGAACCGTGCCCGTCCATGGAGATTCGACTTGTGGAGATAAAGTCGTGGGCGAGAATCTACGCGCTGCGATGAACGCACCGATCTGCACTTGCACCCG
>JAYZDB010000040.1:0-4456 GCA_036338025.1 Planctomycetota bacterium | reverse complement strand
CTTGGGTCCCGCGACCAACTCGAGCTTGATTTCCCCGCCCCGGAAGAAGCAGGACGCGTGGAAGTAGTCGACCAGGCTGTCTGCATTCAGGAATTGGGTCCAGTTGTCGGCGAGCCCCGTGATGTGCAACTTGCTGCCGGCCGGCAAGTGGGTGTTTTCGAAGAACAGCCGCGTCCATTCCGCGTTGCGGATCGTGACGATGTGGGTGAAGACGACCTTCGGCATGTTGGTGTTGTTGTGCAACAACCGGGAGTCGACGTTGAGGTTGTGTCGTGTCTTGGATTGCTTGGCAATCTGTGCCGGCAGTGAGCTGACCGCGGCTAGCGAGAGTGACAGGACGAGGAGGGTGTGGAGTCGCATGGATGTTCCTTTAGCAGGGGGGAGATGAGGGTGACGTGTAGTCCGCATACTAGTATAGGGAATGGATGTGGGTTGTGCAGGAGTTCATCGTTGTTCCGATGCTGTGGGTCTTGCCCCTTTCTGGTGCCGAGTAATTGGCGTGTTGTGTCTTTCGCGACAACGGCGATTCCCCATGCCGCGAATTCACTCCGCAGTGCTTGTGCGGATTTGGAATCACGGACCAGCCTGGTTTTCGTTGGGTGCAGGAGGTCCGCAAGCGCTTCCTGTTCGCCCGCGGGTTCCGGCACCGCGCTCGCAGTTCACCAGGGGTCTGGGCGAGTCGCTGGAGAACCGCCGGTTTCCGCATTTGGCGCATATGGGGCCGTCACGCCCGGGAGTTTTGCACGGTGAGGGGCCGTTGTGCGGCCTCGGGGTAGTCGGACTCTCGGATCTGCCAGGGACCAGCGAGGAAACCCCTACACCGGCTGTCCAGGCTCGGCGTATTATCACCACTTCATGTTCAAGCTGATTCTCCCCTCTGCACTCCTTTGGTCGTTGCTGGCGCCACTCGTGTCAGCCCAGGCGGACCAATCCAGTTCGAAGCCGCCCGCCCGCACAGCCGCACCGGTGTCGAGTCACATCGGCAACCACCAGGAGATGAACGTGGTGGTCACGCCGAAGGTTGCGCGGGCCGGTGAAACCGTCAAGGTCGAGATCCGTACTACGATGGAGCCTGGTTGGCACAACTACGGCTCGACCCTGGATCCCGACGGTGCCAGCGACCCGACGACGATGATCTTCGAGGACTACCAGGGCAACATCCTTCGTCCGATCGATACGGCGGACGTGCCGCCGGGTACGCCTCACGAGGCCGATGGGATGCTCACCTACGAGTTGGCCGATGAGTGGGTGATGTCGCAGCGCCTCACGGTTCCGGAAGGGACCAAGCCAGGAGAGTACATCTTTGCCTTCCACATCAGCTACATGGCCTGCGATGAGACGATGTGCGATCAGGCGGTTGCGACGGTCTTGGGAGGCAAAGTGGTGGTCGAGGCCGGTGCGGCACGAGTCGTAGCGACCCAGGAATCGAAGGCTACTGGCTCGGGCAACATCGCCAACGACGAGGTCAAGTCCCTGTCCCTGTGGAATTACTTGTTGTTGGCGATCGGGGCTGGGTTGTTCGCGCTGATCATGCCGTGCACCTACCCGATGATCCCGATTACGATTTCCTTCTTCACCAAGCAGGCCGAGACCCGCGGTGGGTCGGTATTGCCCCTCGCCTTGCTCTACGGTGCTGGCATCGTCGGATCCTTCCTGATCGTCGGAGCGCTCGTTGCCTTCTCCGGCGTCGACATGCAGCGGTTTGCGGTCAACGCTTGGGTCAACATCGTGTTGGCTGCGCTGTTTGTGTACTTCGCGCTGTCCTTGTTTGGGATTGTCGACCTGAAGCCGCCGGCCTTCTTGATGAATACGGCTGGTAAAGCTTCCGCTGTCGGAGGTCCGATGGGAGTGTTTTTGATGGGCGGGACACTGTGCATCAGTTCGTTTGCCTGTACCGCGCCGTTTCTTGGGACGATGCTCGCAGCTGGCAGCAGTACCGGTAGCAAGACCTTGATGTTGGTCGGTATGGGGGTGTTCGGACTGACGATGGCATTGCCGTTCGTGGTGCTCTCCTTGGTGCCTGGCAAGCTACCGCGCAGCGGTGGTTGGATGAACTCAGCGAAGATCATCTTCGGGTTTGTCGAATTGGCTGCAGCGCTGAAGTTTTTCTCGATCGCGGATGTGTCCTGGAACCTCGAGATGCTGCCGCGTGAGTTGTTCCTGACAATCTGGGCTGGACTGTTCCTGGTCTGCGGGATCTACACCCTCGGGTTGATCAAGATCAAGGGTGAGACGGGTGAGATCGGTGGCGGTCGCCTGCTGACGGGTTCTGTGATCACCGTGTTCGCTTTCTACTGTGTGCACGGGTCGATGGGCTATCGGCTCGACAACGAGATCATGGTCGCGTTCGAACCGCCCTACACGGCCCAGACCCTGGGCCAAAAGTCGCAGGATGGGCGCGTGGCGGTGGTGCCTCACCAGATCGTCAAGGACGATTTCGATGGTGCCGTCGAGCTTGCCGCGCGGGATGAGAAACTGCTGTTGGTGAATTTCACTGGCTACAATTGACCGAATTGCCGGGTCGTGGAGGGCAGTGTGTTCTCCAGCAAAGAGGTCGCCGAAGTGCTCCGAAAGGGCTTTGTCGAGGCGCGTCTGCACACGGACATGACGGATGCCATGCCGGGGTATGCGGAGTACAACGCACGCATCCAGGAGGTGCGGACCAAGTACCTGGGCGAGGGCAATCTCGGTTTGCCGCACTACTTCGTGTTCAAGCCGGGTGATCTGGACAGTCCGCTGCTCAACCGGTCTGGCAAGGCTTCCCGCAAGGTCTTCCGGGAGTTCTTCGAGGCGGCCCAGGCCAAGAGCACCAAGTCCGGCGACTAGAGCGCTGTCGGGGACGGCGCTTCAGGGAGGCTTTGGTAGCTAGTGGCTGTGGGAGCTGGATAGCTCCAGGGCGACGGTGATGCCGACGCCGATCAAGAAGGTGATGAATACCTTGTTGCTCTTGCCCTCGTGGGCGAGGTGTTCCACGCGTGGGACCATGCCGCCAAAGATCACGTAGAGCAGCGCACCGGCGCCGACCGCCACCACGTAGTGCATCGATTCGTTGAGGAAGCGCAGATTTTCGGCGAGCAGGATCACGGCTGGCGTGATCGCGACGAATACGAGCATGTAGACCATGCGCATTCCCGACTTCAGTCCGCCGGAGGTCTCCTTGAGCAGCATTACCAGGGCGAAGCTTGCCGTCAGCTTGTGGCCACACATTGCCCAGAACAGCGCGCTCGTCCAGACGCTTTCGATGTGGGCGGCTATCTCGTGGTGGAGGAGGATGCCGTCGTTGATCGAGCAGGCTACCAGCGCCAGGTAACTGGGCAGGCCAGCGTGCTTATGGTGTTCGTGACCGCAGCAGGGGTCGGCCTTGAGCACCTTCTGCTGGAGGAGCATCATCGCGACGAAGCCGACCAGGATCAGAGCTCCGCCGGCCTGTTGGTCTTTTTCTACCGACTCGGGCAGGACATGGACCAGGATAATGGTCAGAAGGACGCCAGCCGCGAAGGCCGTACAGAGGTCCGTGAGGGCGCGTCGGGTCGCGAGTGCCGGTGCCAGTAGCACTCCCAGGAGCCCTGCGAGGGTGATGGCGATGACCGTGGTCCAGATCATTGGACGAGGAAGCTAGGCGCTGATGTCTCCCGAGTCACTGCGCAGGGGAAATTATCGTCCGTTGAGCGGAATTGAATCCGGCTCCAGCCCGCCTACCATTTTCTTGTTCCGAGTCCCTCGGGGGCTGAGCCCTGCCCTCGATTTCGAGGGGTGCCCAACCCCTTCTACTACGTAGATACGTTCCATGGGTCGACCTGTCATCGTTTCGGCGTGCCGCACCGCCATCGGCAAGTTCCAGGGCTCCCTGTCCCGGCACGCGGCCACCCAGTTGGGGGCCGAGGCGGTTGGCGAGGCGATCCGCCGCGCTGGCCTGCCCCCGGATGCGGTCGAGGAAGTCCTGATGGGCTGCGTGCTATCGGCGGGCCTGGGTCAGAACCCGGCGCGCCAGGCCTTGATCGCCGCCGGTGTTCCGCACACGGCTGCCGCGACCACCATCAACAAGGTCTGCGGCAGTGGTCTGAAGGCGGTCATGCTGGCGGCCCAGGCGATCAAGGCGGGTGACCAGTCCTGTGTAGTCGCTGGCGGGATGGAGAGCATGAGCAACGCGCCCTACTACCTGCCGCAGGCCCGCGGTGGTCAGCGACTCGGTCACGGTGAGGTCGTTGATGGGCTGATCCACGATGGGCTGTGGGACGGTTACAACGATTTTCACATGGGCATGACCGCCGAGTTGGTGGTCGACAAGTATGGCATCGACCGGCAGCAACAAGACGCCTTCGCCGCCGAGAGCCACCGCAAGGCGGTCGCGGCCCAGGCGGCCGGCAAGTTTGACGCCGAGATCTTCGGTGTCGAACTCAAGGACCGCAAAGGCAAGGTGACGGTGTTCGATCGGGATGAAGGGCCACGCGACGAC
>JAYZDB010000039.1:0-3556 GCA_036338025.1 Planctomycetota bacterium | reverse complement strand
GCCCGCTACTCCGCAGGTCACACCGACGACTTCGGAGATCATCTTCGAGCTTGCACCCAGCTTGCGGGCCTTCTTCATGTGCCCCTCCAGACAGCCTTTGCAGCCGAGTGCGAGGGCTGCTCCGATGGCCACGAATTCCTTCGTGAGCAGGTCGAGTTCGCCGCTGCCGTCGTAGGTGACCTTGTAGAAGTTCATGTACGCCTTTTTGATCTCGGGGGTCATCAGGGCGTAGCTGCGCATCTCGGAGCTGGGGGTTCTGCTGTCGTCCAGAATCGGCTGCTCCTCACCGTTGTCGGTGGGCTCTTGGTCGTTGTTGTCCACGGGTTCGAGAGTGGCTTAGGGTAGTTGGGCAGGCGGAAATCGCAGATTCGGCCAGATCTTCTAACGCCGAGTCCTCGCTGGTTGAAGGTTTACGGCACCGGAATGCGATGCGCGCAAGGACTTTTGATACTCGGCGGGAATGATGGCCTGGTCTGGCCTAGCCCTGCAGGTCGAGTTGCAGGCGGACCAGCGCCTCTCGGTCGCGCTCGTCGGCCATCAACTCGTAGGCCCTGGCGAAGTTGGCCCAGAGGAACTCCCCGACCCGTGGGCCCGGGTCGATTTCCGCCGCAGGGGAAGATGGTGCTCCGGCCTGGAAGCCGAATGGCCAGGCCACCAGACCGACCCCGCCGAACAAGTCCTTCTGCGGAACTGCCAGGTCCAGCATGTGCACCGGCCGCTGAAACCCGGTCTCCTCCTGCACACCGCGCAGCGCCGCTTGACGCATCTGCTCGTCCGGACGGACGCTGCCGATCACCGGGGCGAAGGGCCACTCGGCGGTCGGTTTCTGGCGCAGGAGCAGGTACTCGATCCCGGTGTTCAGGACATCGAATACAAAGACCCGGACTTGATGCTCTATTCCCAACATGGTTGCCAACAAAGACCTACATCTATTGTCGGCTCTTGTTCCCACCCGGATTTGAGAATCTGCGGCGGAGTTCGCATGGTCCCGCAGGGGGTCGGTCGTAACTATACTGATTACAGATAGTTACTTACTTCCCATCTTTCCCGCCGAGCAGCCCTGAGAGGCCCTTGATCGCCCGTTTCTGCGTCCAGGCCGCGGCGATGAAGCGTAGCGAGTGGGGCAGCGCGGTCTGGTTGTAGCCGTTTGGCGTTTCCCGCGAGTTCCATCCGTGGTTGCCGCCCTTGACCAGGCGCCAGGTGTGTTGGATCTCGCGCTCATCCAACACCTCGTGCAATTCGATGTTGGGCTGGTGGAACCCGTAGCGATCCTGGTCGCCGCAGTCGAAGTAGACCTTCAGGCCCTTGAGTGTGTCCGGGTCGAGCTTGCGCGCCAGGCTCAGCGGGTTCTCCGCCGCCCACAGCTTGTCGTCGACCGGCCGGCCGAACACCGGCTTGATCATCCGGTCGGAGTAGCGCTCCGCCCAGGGGAAGACATCGAGCAGCTTGTCGGGGTCCTCGGGCAGGATCGCCGCCGAGTGGCTGGCGACCACGCCGAAGACTCCCGGGTGCTTGAATGCGATCTTCAGGACTCCGAACCCGCCCATGCTCACGCCCAGCAGCGCGCGGTGGGCGCGCCCCTTCTTGCAGCGCCAGGTCTTTTCGATGTGCGGTACCAGCTCCTGCAGGATCATGTCCTCGACCTTCAGACGCTTGCCGTTGATGTAGAACGAGCTGCGGCTGAAGTCGTTGACGCAGACGAACACCAGCTTCGGCAGGCTGCCGTTGCCGACCAGCTTGTCGAGTACCGGCGCGCCGCCGCGGCTGTAGAACCGCTGGTGGTCCTCAAACATGCCGTGCAGGAAGAAGATCGTCGGGTAGCGGGTCTGGGCGTTCTCCTTCGCGTCGTAGTCCTTGGGCAGGAACACGCTGTAGGTGACCTTGCGCTTGAGCGCCTCGCTCTTCATCGTCCCGGTCTTGTAGACCAGGTTGGACAGCTTGACCTTGGCCTGCCCCCGACGGCCCCGCTCGCGCTGGGCGCTGGCGTCGGCGGACAGGCACGTCGTGATCAACAGTGCGGCGAGGGCCGGGAGGGTAGATGGTCCGAGCTTCATGTAGAGGTTCCTGAGTGCTACCTGATCGCCGCTCAGCTTACGGGCAACATGGCTGCTGGTCGGGGGAAACCGACCGGTGGGACGCAAAGATGGCTTTGCAGGCGCGTCGGCTTTGCCCAGAATCGACCTGACCATGAATGCGGACCAGCGTCTCTCCGAGTTGTTTGGACAGCTCACCAACTATGAGCGGACCCGGATGGTCGAGGTCGAGTGGTCCCTCGACACCATGCACCGGATGGTCGGCGTCTTGCTCGATGGGAAGGCGGCGCGGCCAGCGGCCAGCCGGTGGATCCAGGTCGGTGGGTCGAAGGGCAAGGGGACCACGGCGCTCTACCTGGAAGTCCTGGCCGACAGCCTCGGCCTGCGTAGCGGTGTGTTCACCTCTCCCCATCTGCAGCAGGTCACCGAGCGGATCCGGATCGATGGCGAACCGGTGGCTGCCGAGCAGCTGGTGGCGACCCTGGAGCCGATCCTGCGCGACGCTTCCGAGCTGGGGGTCGAACTCAGTTTCTTCGAGGCGATGACCCTGGCGGCGTTGGTGTTGTTCCGTGACGAGGCGGTGGACCTGGCAGTTTTCGAGGTCGGCCTGGGTGGCCGCCTGGACGCTACGACGGCGGTGCCGGTCGACGGTGCCATCCTGACCCGTATCGAGCTTGAGCACACCGACCTGCTCGGCGACACCCTGGCAGCGATCGCCGCCGAAAAGGCCTTTGTCATGCGGCCGGGCAAGCCAGTCTGGTTTGAACGCCAGGCGGCTATCGATGCCGTGCTGCTCGCGCACGCCGAGCAGGTCGGTGCGCAGGTCCAGGACCCCGTGCAGGTCATCGACGCCACTGCCACCGCCCAGACCTGGTCGGGAACCCTGCGCGTTGGTGAGACTACGCTGCCCTTCGAGCTACCCGACGCCAGTGCGTTCGAGCTCTCGGGCATGGCCCTGGCGGTCGGATGTCTTCGCGGCTGCTTCCCCCGGCACAGTTTGTCGCTTACCCCCCTTCCTCGACCGACCTTGCCCGGCCGGTTCGAGGTGCTGCCACAGACCGACGGCTGGCCGTTCGTATTGGACGGGGCCCATACCCCGAGTTCGGCGGCGGCGGTGGTCGCGGAACTACGGCGGAGGTACCCGGATCGCCCGGTGGCGGTCTTGTTCGCGACGGCTCCGGACAAGCTCTGGCGTGATAGCCTGGCCGAGTTGCAAGCGGTGTTGTCCCGGGCTTTCGTGACCGTGCCGAATGGGATCCCAGGGCAAGACCCGTCGGTGGTGGTCGAGTGGCTGGGCACACGCGGAGTGCCTGCCGAGGTCGTGGACAGTCCCGGGCACGGACTGCAGCGACTCGCGGAGTGTGCGGCAGTGCGCCTGGTGCTGGGTTCGTTCTACCTGGTCGGTGAGGCCAGGACCTCCTTGGCAACGCAGTGAGACTTCGGCTCGGCTGTTGGATCACATCCTGATTGAGTCGGACTCGTGATCCGGTCGATACCCCTTGTGTAGGACGAGCCGTCCCACT
>JAYZDB010000038.1:0-25817 GCA_036338025.1 Planctomycetota bacterium | reverse complement strand
GACCCAGAACTCGCGAGTGGGTGGTCTTCGATTGGAGTGGTTCTCGAAGGCCGGAGCGTCTTTGAAACCAGTTCTCCCCTGTTTACCTACCTGGTTTCGAAGATTGCGATTGGATTCGACATCAGTTTGTTGTCCGCCGCCTTCTACACCAACGCAGTTTGTTTTGCGGCAGCTGTCAGCTTCATGCACTGCTGGTCGATCACGCAGACCAGTAGTCGATTTGGCGCCCTTCAACTCACGGCCTTGATGGCGATTACCCCGGTCATCGGCCTGGGCAGTATTGCGGTACCAGGCCACGGTTTGGCGCTCGCATGCACGGCCGTGGCTTTTTGGCTGGTTTCTCGTAATTCACGAGCATTGTCCACGAACCATGCGGCCATGGCTGGCGTTGCGATGCTAGTTGGTGTGTTGGCTCACCACACGGCGATCTTCGCGCCGGTGGGGGTCCTTGGCTGGATGTTGATTCGCGGACGGGTTCCGAGCTTTGAGGCCATGATCGCGATGTTTGTGTTGCCGGCGGCCTACATGGTACTGGGTTCGTCCTGGTCGATGGAACACTCGCTGGCTCCCGGGGATGTTGATCTAGTCGGTAGCCTTCAGACCGAGTGGTTGCGTCCGTTCATGCCACTGTCTCTGGTCCTTTGCTTGCTGCTGTTCCGAAAGAGCCATCGTATTGCGTCTGCTGTGGTCCTGTTGATGGTCGGTGGATTGGCCGTTGTGACAACGGGGACTGGTGGTTCCGGAATGGGGATGGCGGTCCTGCTGTGGCCGACTGCCCACATTGCATACAACGGCCTTGGCATCCCGGGGCGCAATGCGATTGTGCTCCTTGGGGCAGTGGTCGCCAGTCTGGCACTCTCTCCCCGTTTGCCCGAGCATCTTGCACCGACGTATTCGGATGCGATCGCGTCCCGCTACGGCAACGGAGCGATGACGATGCTGAGCTTGGGTCAGCCGCAGGAGGAAGTGAGAGCTTGTGCTGAACGTCGCGGGGCCAGGATCTTGAGTCTAGACACCTTGCTGAGTTCGGAAACTGACGGCATCAATGATCGTGTCGCAGATTTCGATATGGACGTTCGCGACCGGTTGGCGCGAGGTGAGCACGTGATCTTGGGGGTCTCGACCACCGAGGTGTTGCTGCTTGCATCCAGGAAGGAGTCGATGGGAGCTGGATTCGTCGAATACCTCACCAAGCACTACGCCGTACACTTCACTGTCGTGGATGGGTTCAAACTGGTGGAGTTGACAGATGGCAGTGCGGAGCCAATCGGTGACACCCAGGTGTTGACACTGGATCCGCCGCCACCACCGTCGGATCCGTAGGTCCTGGCGTATCGTCTTACGAGCCTGGTGTTGTGGCCAGTACGCTGACCTGCCTGGATAGCTATCCGAGCGGTAAGCAAGTCGATGGGCACCGTTAGAAACTCGTGTAATTCGCGGTCGATTTGCGAATATCGCGTCAGTAGGCCCGACACCAGCTGGACCTTCGTAGGACCATGAAATCGGAATTTGCCATAGATCAAGAGCGCCCGGAGAATTCCTGTGGCCTCGGTGTGTTGGCCTTTGCCTTGGCTTTTCCGACCCTCCTGACCTGGGTCTATTTCGTCTTGCTGGCTGATGGTCTTCCCTCGGTTCAGCAGCTGGCCTACACAGTTGGCAAGGTGGTCCAATTTGGACTTCCGGTGGTTTGGCTGACCTGGATCTTGCGCAGGAAGATCCGGATCAGGCGCCCTGGTCCGGGTTTGCTACATGGAGCGGTTTTTGGACTCCTGGCAGGAGCTGCGATCTACGTGCTCTACCGGTGGTTGTTGTTGCCCGGTGGTAGTCTCACTGGTCCGATTGAGGCGATACGGGCGAAGGTCACTGGTATTGGCATCGATAGCCAGATTGCCTTCGCGGTCATGGGGATTGGCTATTCAGTGTTTCACTCGTTCCTCGAGGAGTACTACTGGCGTTGGTTCGTGTTCGCAGAGCTACGTCGTCGAACCTCGACCGGGGTGGCCATTACCGTCAGTAGCCTGGGGTTCATGGCGCACCATGTCATCGTGTTGGCGACCTTCTTTGGGTGGGACTCGCCAATCACGTATCTTATTTCCCTTGGTGTGGCGCTTGGAGGAGCGGTATGGGCTGTGTTGTACCATCGCACAGGATCCTTGTACGGCGCATGGCTTAGTCATTGTCTTGTCGATGCAGCGATCTTCTTTGTCGGTTTCGAGATGATGCGGCCGTATCTGGGGTAACCTCAATCTCAGGTATGCATTGTCCCGTGATTGGAATGGTGGCGCATCCCGGAGCGGGGCTTTCAGAATAGACTTTCCCATTCCAGAGTCCTCGAATCCCCATCGCCCTCACGCCCGACAATCCAGCACCGGAGCCGTCTACGGCGACTTCAACGGCATCAGGTAGACCCGCGACTCGGCCGAGCGGTCAGCGGTCCGTTGGTTGGACCTTGCTGAGCGCCGGTTGCCTGGCGGCGACCCTCTGCGTGTTGTTGTGGGAATCGTTGTTTGGCGGGAAGGTCCTCACGCAGGCCGACGCGCTTTACCAGTTCGAACCTTGGTCATCGATTGCTCCAGAGGGGTTCTTGCCGTCGAACGAACTCTTGTTGGACCAGTCAACCGGTTTCCTTCCCTGGTTGGATTTCCAGGCAGAGCAGGTCGCGAGAGGGGAGCTACCGCTGTGGAACCCCTATAACTACTGCGGCGAACCGCTGGTCGGGACCTACCAGTCCGCGGTCTACTGGCCGCTGAATTGGATCTACTACGTGTGGCCGTCCTGGCATGCGCACGCCTGGATTGCCTTCTCCCGCTTGTGGTTGGCGGGGTTCTTCACGGTCTTGTTCCTGCGCCGGCTCGGAATGAGGGCCGGCCCCGCCTGCGTAGGCGGATTGGGTTACATGCTGTCAGGGTTCATGGTGGCCTGGCTCAATCATCCACACGTGAATTGCGCTTTGTTTCTTCCCGCGATGCTCTGGTCGGTGGAACGGATGTTGTCCCGCCCGGGTCCACGAGAAAGCGCGCTGTTTGGCCTGCTCTTTGGACTTCAGTTGCTTGGCGGACATATCCAGACCTCGCTCTATCTGACGATCTTTACCTTTGCCTACGTCGTGTTTCATCTGATCGCTGCCCGTAAGGGTTGGCGTCATCGACTATCCACCGTCGTGTGGTTGGCGGTCGGCGGTTTGCTAGGCGGAGGTCTGGCAGCCCCGCAAGTATTGCCGTTTGTCGAGTATCTTGGCCACAGTCAAGCTGCCGTGGTCTTTGAACGGGTAGACACCGTCAGCAAGCAGGGTGTTACCCCTGCAGCGATCCTCATGTTGGATCCGCACTACTACGGAGCGCCACACACCCATGACTACACCGGGCCGCGGGGAGACAACCTCAATTACAACGAGTTGATTGGCGGCTATGTCGGCCGAATTCTCGTGCTGTTGGCGTTGCTGCAGACTTTCTTTATCGGATGGAGAAAGAAAGCTCGTGGGCCGACTCTCTTCTTCGTGGCGGTAGTCGTCTTGTCGGGGCTTGTGGCCTTCCAGGTCGAACCGTTCTACTCATTTTTCAGTTCTATCCCGCGCTTGCGCAGCACCAAGTTGATGCGCGTGCTGCAGTTCGTCGCCTTTGGTTTAGCGGTGTTGGGTGCAATGGGATTGGATCGACTTCTCAGGGACTGGAAGCACCGTTGGATGGTTGTCCTTGGTGTGTTTCTGTCGATTGCACTTGAGCAGATCTGGTTTGCACGTGGCTACAACCCGCAGGTAGACCCTGGAATTATCGTGCCGCGAACTCGGGTAACCGATTTCCTGCGTGAGAATCAGGGACTGCACCGAACTCTGGGTGTCGACAACAAGATCTTGTTGCCCAACGCAAACGTCTTCTACCGGATCTCCATGGTCAGCGGATACGACTCGATGGAAGACCAGGATCTGACGAATCTGGCGCTGAGAATGAGTCGTGAACCGCCGCGGTTCCCCTTCATTTCGCAGGTCAGTTCATTCACGCGAATCGAATCCTTCCCTCTGATGAGCCTTTTTGGGATTCGCTACTTTCTTGCTGATGGTGCTCTTCCGGCACCGCTGCGGAAGGTGCTCGATGCCGAGGTCCAGGTCTACGAGAATCTACAGGTCATGCCTCGCGCGTTCCTAGCTCGTGATGTCCGCATTATCGAAGACGAGGAGCAGCGGCTTACACACATTGCGAGTGCAGAATTCGATCCGTGGACTGCGGTGTTGGGGCACGCGGTCGATGGCGCAGAGGACTATCCCCGTGTCGCGGCTGAGACGCCGAAAAGATCCGCCGAGATTACTCACTACGGCCCACGGCAGGTGGATGTGCAAGTCGCGACGGAGCAGCGAGCCTTGCTGGTCCTGACAGATGTCTGGAATCCTGGTTGGTCGGCTGAGATCGTAAGAACCGGGCCTACCGGGCAGGCAGACTCCGCTGCGGTGGGCGTCGAGATCGAGCGGGTTGATCACGCGTTTCGCGGAGTATGGCTAGACCCTGGAGAGTGGAAGATCCGATTCCGCTACGACCCGCTCTCCACGATGCTCGGACTTTGCTTGGCGGGCCTGGCGATCTTGGCCCTGGGGTTGCTCGCCTTGCGTCGGCTCAAAGACCCGGCTCGACGTCCTGCTCCGCGATCTGCACCCGGCGGTAGTAGTCCCGCATCGTGAGCTTTTGCGATGACGCCTGATCGAGATAGAACGAGGTGTCGGGGTGATGCTGCAGGATGCTGGCTGGCCAGAAGCTCGAGATCGGACCCTCGACAGCAGCGTGGACCGCGTCGGCCTTGGCGGCTCCGAATGACTGTAGAAGGATTTTGCGGGCTTCCATGATGGTACCGATGCCCATCGTGGCGGCGATTTGCGGTTGCTCTTCGTCGGGGCCGTAGAATCGGGCGTTGTCGCGAAGGGTCTTGTCGGTCAGGGTCTTGAGTCGAGTGCGCGAGGCCAGAGATGATGTGGGCTCGTTGAATCCAATATGGCCATTGCGACCGATGCCGAGCAGTTGGATGTCGATGCCTCCGGCGTCTCGAATCGCCTGTTCGAAGTCAGCACACCTGGCCAGTAGATTGGACCCTTCGGTGGGGGGGAAGTGCACGTTCGACTCCTTGATGTCTATGGAACCGAACAGTTTCTCGTGCATGAAGTGACGGTAGCTTTGTGGATGGTCCCCAGGCAGGTTCAGATACTCGTCCAGATTGAAAGTCCGCACTGCTTCGAAGCTCTGTCCACCCTGGTGCGCCTGGATCAGGAGCGAGTAGATACGGATCGGCGTCGATCCCGTTGCAAGCCCCAGGACCAGGTCGGGCTTTTCCTTCAGAGCCGCCAAGATCTCATCCGCGGCCATGCGGGCAGCCTGATCTTCATTGTCACATATGAGGACGCGCATGTCAGAACGACAACGGGTCCCGTTGTCGATTGCAAGCACCAATGGTATCAGTGGGTAGCGTCGTTTGACTCGGTGTCTGGCCGGGCTGCGATCCGGAGTTCGGTGGCTGCCTGAATAGCCACTCCACCGACCAAGATTGCGACGGCGAGTACTTCGGAGAACATCTCGTAGTCGAATTCGAAGGAGCCGACCATGACCGTTCCTTCTCGACCGGTGACGACATCGCCGAACACGGCGATCCACGCCAGGATGACGAAGCCGGCGAAGCATCTCCAGAATTCCGGGATGAATCGGTCACGATATGTGCCGAGCAATATGAGCAACCAAACCCCGAGTAGCAGCATGGGAATGGAGTCATTGATCTGCAGGTAGAATCCAACCTGCTCGTGGACCATGAAGGAGTCGTCGATGATCATCGCGAGGGACCAGCAGATGAAGTTGGTCCAGAAACGTGTTTGTATCCTCGTGCGGAATGGTTCCCACTGGGCGAGGATTGTCATCATGTAGGCAACACTGGCGCCGAACGACAGGAACACGATTCGCATGACTGCGCTGATTCCAACCAGGTCGGTCTTTCCCTGGATGTTGTTAAGCCGAGCCGCGGCGTAGCACAGGTAGATCAAGCCGGGCAGCCACAGGACCGAGATAAGACGTTTGACCGTGAGCATTGGGTTGGTTTGCGCGTGCAAAGTATTCTATTCCGCCCTAGACGTCGACGCGCCGTTTCCGGTGTTTTGCGCTCTGGGCCACAACTTCCGTTACTGGGCGGTTCGCATGGCGCCGCTGCCAGCAGGACCTCACCACCGGAATGTCAGAGTGTCTCGAAACGGTGAGAAACTTGTGACGTAGATTTTGTCCCCCGGGAGTTCGGGGAGGGCTCCGCGGATCCGCGTCCACCGGTGGTCCGCCCTACCCTTGCCGATTTCGAGGTGGTCCGGCCCGACCGAGACCCGAGTTTGACCGGAAGTCAGGGACCAGCTGGCGGGGGTGGTTGTGAGCTGGTTTGCGCCGGTGACCTGACTACCCGGTGGGCATCCGATTTCGATTGCGATGGGTACATTGTCGGTACCGGAGATGTCGATCTCGACATCAATCCCACGAGGGCGTTCCGTGATGCGCACGATGGATCGCAGTGTCTGTACTTCGCTGGTGGACCGCAATTCGCGGGGCATCTTGTCCCAGTTGCCGTCAGCACGCTGGTGAGCCTTGGCGATGGGCTGGAAGTACGGACCAGTCAGGTTCTGGCTCATGACCCAGGCATCGCCCTCCTTGTGCAGGTGGCTACCCATGAACTGGCCCTTGCCGAAGAACGCCGACGCAAATCGCAAGACAACGGCAGCACTGCCGACGTGGAAGCTGAAGAAGCTGGGATTGTCTTCGAGGATCGTGGCGCTGAGTTGGCCGCGGCGGATGCGGGCGAGGCGGGAGTGGGTGAAGTGCCGTTCGAAATCTGATGGAAGATCCGACCGTGTCGGGAGTGGATCGGCCAGGGATGGGGATTCCAAAAAATAGACCAGCTGGCTCGAGAGCTGTGCCATTTTTGACTGTTCGAGCAGGTGCACTACTGAGGCGAAGCGCCCGTTCCGGTCGTGCTGTGCCATGAACCGGTAAGGATAGTAATAGCGGACCATGGACTTTCGCTCGTACTGATCTTGGCGTCGGGAGCCTTCCGTAACGACGTCGCCATTTGCGTGCATGTAGTGCAGAGACATCTCGAGATTGCGGCGTACTGGTTCGAGAAGCTCGGGGCGGTTCAGAAGTCGGGCGATGGTGATGAGGCAGCGGTCGGTCAGTGGCGAGTAGATGGACGTGCTCCGCTCTGTGAATTGACCATCGGGATCGATGTCGATGTTTTCGGCCAGCCAGGTGTCGATGCGCTTCACGTAACGCGGGTCCGGGATCAGGGAGTTTGCCCGTGCGAGTGCCATGCACACTACCCACCGGTGGTTGGGTGTATGGACACCACCGACTGTCAGGGCGTCCGCTCCAAGCCGGATGAACTTCAGGAGTTTGTCGAGCAGGGTCGTAACGGATGAGTTGTTTGCATCGCGTAGTACCCCGGCAGACGCGCACATCCACTCCAGGATGAACCCGGTGTCCGGTGGTGAATGGAAATTGGTCGTCAGCAGATCGATGGTGCCGTCTGCGTGCTGCACGTCGAGCATGAACTCAGCCGCGTTGTTTAATGCCGCAAGTAGCTTCGGGTCGCCGGCGTAGCGACTCTGGGCCGATGTGTAGGCTACGGCGAGATCGCGTATGAAGCTCGCCGTGGACCCCGCATGGTAGATGCCGTGTGCCCCTCGAATTCCACCGTGCCCGGATTGTGTTCGATTGTGCTGTTGCTTGGCGATTTTCTCGTCAATGGAGGAGTCATTCAGTGTGTGCAGATGTGTGACGAGATCGTGTGGTGGAGACGCCGGGGGATCTGATCGGGAACTGCAACTAGAATTGTGGATGCACAAGCTCAGGCTACAGAGCATCAAAAAGTTCTGGCACCGCATGGCGAGACGATAGGTCCTGTGAGTAGGATCTAGCAATCTTCAATCCGCAGACGTCAGATTGGTCAAAATGAAAGCTAACTTCTCTCACACCTTGCCGTGGACAATTGTGGTCGCGGGCATGCTCGTCGGATCTTGCGCTAACTCTCCAGCTACAACCGGCGACGAGCGTGTTGTCGAGTTCGATGTTACCGGCCTGACTTGAGCGGTAGGTTGAACTCCAAGAGTGCTGGCTGCACTCAAGTCCGTGCCGGGAGTACAGGACGCCAGAGTTGATTTCAAGAAAGGGGCAGCATCGAAGGCTTATGTGAGTGTGGGCGCAGGCTTCGAACCACAGGCCGCGATAGAGGCTCTCAAGAAGGAGAGCTTCACGGCCAAGCGTTCGGGCCGCTAGTTGTAGGTACCTGCATAGCCTGTCTGCTGGGTTCCGAGTCTTGAGCCTGCCGCTGTTGGTCTATGGATTCACGCGCTCCAACTGCTGAACCGATCGAGGAGCCTGGAAACCCGGGTTCTCCCGGGCCGCGAATGGATCTGGGGTGGCTCACTGCCCTGCGTGCGGGGGATGAGGGTGCCTGGCGGCGGTTCCTCGTGGAATACCAACACGTCTTCCTGCGTGCCATTGGCATTGGGTTATGGCGGCTCGGTCCGTCACCGACTGTGACCGAGCGCCGTGCATTGTTGGTTGAGACAATGGGTCGCTGTTATGCGGCGCTGCGAGGCACTCTGGAGGGGAATCAGGGTGAAGGCAGCCTGGGCGAGGGGAAATTTCGTGCCTACTTGTTTCACGTGGTTGCGGGCACCTTGCGCGACGAGCAGTCGACCCCGAGCCAGCGTGGTTCGCGCTCGGCGCTGAGATGGCAGGACGACGTTGAGTCTCCGAGTCAAGAGAGGCTATCGGAGCTCCGTGATGGGATCGTGCGGCTGCCGCCCCTCGATCGGTCGATCCTGATTTTCTACCATCTGGAGCCGGATGCGCCGTCCTTGCAAGAGATCTCCCAGGTGCTGGAGCGCGACCACGAGACGGTGAAAGTTGCCTACCGGCGTGGGCTGTCTTTTTTGGCTGGTTTGGAATCGGGTGAGCAGCCACCTTCGGCCGCTGATCTCGAGGCGGTCGAAAAGTGGCTGTCGCAGCCTTGGTTGGAGTCAGAGCAAGCGGTCGGAAGCCGCGCGCCGTCCAGGGAGCGGATATGGAAGCTGGCTAGTGGCGAACTCCCCGAAACCGGGCGGGCCGAGCTGGAAACCCAGATCGCTGCGCATGCCAATGCCCTGCGGGAACTGGCGGTCGCCGACTGCCTGCTCGCCGATTGCGCACCGGAGGAGTCGCTCCAGAACCGTAGCGAGATAGCCGACGAAGTGCTCCGTGGTGCAGCCTCCTCCCAGGGGATCCGGCGGTTCCACTGGGTGGTATTGGCGTTCGCTGCTCTGATCGGACTGTTCATGTTTTTCGACGATGGCCAACCGGTCAAGGTGGGTGTCGTCGACTACGTGCTTCACCCAGCACGTGCAGGGCAGGGCTCAGCTGCCGTGCGCGAGTGCGAGTTTCGTCTGGAGCTTGCTTGCAGGTTCGACCGGAACGTCGTGCTGTTGTTGGCGCACGCCGTTGATGGCAAGTCAGTAATCAGCCGGGTATTCCCGCCTTCACCGGCAACTAGCGAGTTGGGAGCCTCGATGACCCGGCCCGCCAATCCGATCCGCGTCACACAAGGACTGCGCTTGCCAACTGCGTCGAGTCCGCCGTTCCGATATCCATGGAAAGAAGGGATGGGTGTGCTAGTGGTGAGTTCTGACCCTGCGGAGGTGTTTTCCGAGTTGGTCATCGAGGGCCTGATTGGCACCGCGAAGATTCTGCTCGATGAAGGAACATTGGATCCCGCGACCCATCGGCGGTTAGTCAAGGGGCTGACAGAGTCGGCACAGCATGACTCTGTTGATGCTCATGTGCACTGGATCGACTTGCGTGCGCCGATGCAATAGCCTGTTGTTCCCATGAGAGTTCCACACCTCGCCCCATTCTTGCTCGTTGGCATCGTGCCTGCCCAATCACACGTGGACTCGTGGCTGGAGCGGCAACTCGATGAGTTGGTTGGTATCTATCAGCAGTTTCACCAGCATCCGGAACTCTCGTTCCGGGAGAAGGACACTTCCAAGAGACTCGCAGACCTGTTGGCTGAGACTGGTGCAAGGGTGACCAGGAATTTTGGCGGCTACGGTGTTGTCGCGATCATGGAGAACGGCGCTGGGCCGACTGTGATGGTTCGTGGTGATATGGATGCGCTGCCGGTCGCCGAGAAGACGGGTTTGCCGTATCGGTCCAAGATCTACGCGGAGAACCAGGAAGGCCAGGCGGCTGGGATCATGCACGCCTGTGGGCATGACATCCACGTCACCAACCTGATCGGCACGGCCCGGTACCTTGCAGCGCACAAGGATCGCTGGCGGGGTCGTGTGATGTTCATTGGCCAGCCAGCCGAGGAACGCTCGGGTGGCGCAACCGCGATGTTGAAAGCCGGGCTGTTCACGAAGTTCAAGAAACCCGATTACGCCGTCGCACTACATGTCAGCAACGATGCCGCCACCGGGACCATCGGTTTTGGGACCGGACCAGTGATGGCGAATGTCGATAGCGTGGATGTCACGATGTACGGTCGGGGTGGTCACGGTGCGAAGCCCCATCTGACAATCGATCCGATCGTACAGGCGGCGCAATTGGTCCTGCAGTTGCAGACCATCGTGTCGCGGGAGATTGCCTCGACTGACCCCTCAGTGATTACTGTTGGTTCGATCCACGGTGGAACCAAACACAACATCATCTCTGACCGGTGCCATCTGCAGATCACGGTTCGGAGTTATTCAGATGCAGTGCGTGCCCATCTCAAGGCTGGCATCATTCGCAAGGCGAATGCGGTCGCTGCCGGTGCTGGTGCGAAACAACCGACGGTTACGTTCTCGGAGGGGACGCCCGCGTTGATCAATGACGCCGCATTGGTCGAGCGTGGCGTGAAGGCCATGCGAGCAGTGTTGGGTGATTCGAATGTTGTGCCGATGCAGAAGGTGATGACCGCCGAGGACTTTGGGCGATTTGGTCGAGCCGGCGTGCCGATCTTCATGTTCCGACTCGGCACGATCTCGCCGGCCCGGCTGGCCAAGTACCAGGCTTCGGGTGAGCCTCTGCCGTCACTCCACTCTTCCTACTACTATCCCGACGCCCGGGAATCGCTGGCGACAGGTATCAAAGCGATGGCTGCCGTGTTGGTGGACCTGCTGGCGCCCAAGTAGCGGACCGCACAGCGGGTCCTGGCCCTACATCAGGTACCGTCGTACCGACGCAGTCGGTACATCGTCAAGGAATCCTCAACGGCGCGGATCTCATCCGGATCGCGCCACCAGGAGTCATTGACCGATACGATTCGACCTCGAATTGCCGTGCCAGGCCCCGTAGTCAGCGACTCCACCAACTCTGCGGCGGACTCCGGCGGGTGGTTGCTTGCACGATCCGGGTGCGGTTGCCCGGACTCCTGCTCTTGGGCTTCGATGGCCTTGATCTTGTCGGGGCTCCACACCATCCCAGGCTCCACACAGTTGACGCGGATGTTGGTGTCGAGGAGTTCGGCCTGCAGTTGGTCCGTGAACCGGCAGATGCCGGCTTTGGCGCTCGCGTACGCCGTGGCGAAGTACCCGACCCAGGGGAAGAACGCCCCGCCACCGGTGAAAGTGAGGATGTGGCCGCTGTTCTTGGCGCGGAAAGTTGGCAAGACGCAACGGGCGCAGTGGAATGTGCCGTGGAGGTTCTTGGCGACAACGTCGTACCAGACCTGTGGGTCGACGTCCTCGATTGACTCGTGAGCGCCGCTACCGCCAGCACACGATGCCATGATATCGACTGTCCCGAAGTGTGCGACGGTGGCTTCGATAAGGTGTTCGACCTGCTCCAGGCACATGACGTCGCAGGGCACCGCCAGCGCAGACCCACCGCTGGCAGTGATCTCGTCCACAACCATCTTCAGTCGATCTTCGGATCGCGATGCGATGACGACATGTGCGCCGATTCGCGATAGACGAAGCGCGATGGCTCGCCCGATGTTCCAACCGCCGCCGGTTACGATCGCGACCTGGTCGGCGAGGGGCTGATCCTGGTTCATTGGGTGTTGGAGTCTAGCGAGCTGGATTGGGTCGCAGTTGTGCCAATTCACCAAAAACACCGTGAAGAAAACGCTGCGTGAATCCGTGCGCTAGCGACTGTGCCGCCCATCAGCGATGGCAACTGGCACTTGTTCGGTGAGGTGCTCAGCACTGTTCGGCGATCGGCGAGACCTTCGCGCTGACACCGGCAGCCGGTGGTTTCGGCCACGTCATCCGGTCGCCCACTCGGGACTTGCTGACGCCAGCGCCAGTCGGAGGCGGCGAGTTGGCGTAGCACCCATCGATGCGCGAAATTTTGGTCGTCGGTACTTACGGAATAGCGAGTTTCCAAACGGCCGAGTCTGCAAGATCGCGGTCCGCTAGCCGGGCCGCGGTGCGTCAGCGGTTGCCTGCCTGTGACCGCGGTGTGAGGCTGGCTCTGTCCCGGATGGGACCAGATCTTGGTGTTCCACCGACCGTGCGGCAGTGTTGGTTTGCTCAGATTTGGTGCCGATAGAGCCGCGAAGGGGGAGGTGCTGTTACGCGCAGCCGTCGAGCACTGGGGAAAACGTCGCCGCACAAGGGTGCGCGGTTTTTTTTCCGCGATCGCGTCCATCGGGTCCTGACTGTACAAAGATCGGTCCACGGTGACGCACCGGACCTCGTGCGCGTCGGGAGATGCCTCGTTTTCTTCCGTGCTTCGACTTGGGTGCTTTCAGTGCTTCCAATGCCCAGGGCGGGTAGGGGGCTTTGGGTCGTGGTTAAACCCATCCGGTTGTTCGACGCATACTTGCTGATTGCGTTGGCATTCCTCCCATTCTGAATCAGGTGACAAAGATGAGCGGTCAGTTCGTCGCATTCCTCGTCCTTAGCGTCGTAGTCCTCGAACCCCTTGCGGCTCAAGACCGCAGCGCCGAACGGTATCAGCTGGCTTTGGGGCTGATCAATCGGGGCATGCACGATGATGCGGCTCGCCAACTCTCACGCTTTGTCGAGGATCAGTCGAGTCACGACAAGGCCTCTGAAGCCAACTACCGGCTCGGAGTTTGCTACCTGGAGTTGAAGAAGCCTGAACAGGCGATTGCGGCTTTTCGACGAGCTCTGCGAGGTCGCCCTTTCAAGTTCAAGGCCGAGTGCCGCTACCGCCTCGGTCACACGCTGAAACAAGACAAGCAGGACGCGGAGGCAGCGATCCAATTCCGGCAACTGGTGGCGGAGGCTGGTGATAAACACTATCTGGCCGCACCGAGCTTGTTCGCCGAAGGTGAAAGTCTACGAAAGACCAACGACGAAGATGCTGCGCTCAGTGCGTATCGCAAGTGTGCGGACCTCGATACGGACAAGGACGGGCGCTTTGCGGTGACGGCGCTCTACCAGGCTGGTTTCATCCAGCTGCGTAGGGGTGTTTTCTTGGATGCTTCGAAGTTGTTCCAGCGAGCCGGTGACCGTTACCCCAAGCACGCGGCTTTCGGGGAGTGCCGTTTCCTGCAGGGTGAGGCGGCGTTGCGTGCTGGTGACAGTGGGGCGGCACGTGCAGCCTTCGAGTCAGCAGCGCAGGCCAGCGGGGACTTTGCCGATGACGCGGCCATGGGGCTCGGCTACGCGTCCGTGAAGCAAGAGCAGATGGAGCAGGCGATCGCTGAGTTCCAGCAGGTGATAGACCGCTTCCCGCGGTCTCCGCTGGTCGGCAAGGCGATGTTGGAGCGTGGACGTGCGCTGTACAAGTCCCGCAAGTTCGAGCCTGCCGTCGAGCAGCTCAATGCCCTGCTGAAGCGGTCGTCGGAGCCTGCCGAGATTCGCTGGCCTGGTCTGGAGTTGCGGGGTATCGCGTATCTCGACCTCGGAGACACGAAGGCCGCGGAAGGAGATCTGGTACGGGCGATCCAGATGGCGACGAAACCGGCCGATCAAGGCCGGATGTACTACAGTCTAGCCGAGGCGTACGCAGACGACGCGCAGTGGAGCAAGGCTCTGGGGGCGTACCGTGAGTGCTGCACCAAGAGCGAGGATCAGGTCCGGCGCGGTGAGGCTCTGTATGGACAGTGCCTGGCGCTGCACAGGCTGCAGCGCTACCTCGAATCCAACGAGTTGGTGCGCGAGTTCCTCGAGAAATTTGAACACCATGACCTGGTGATGACGGCCCGCTTCGCGCTGGCGGAGAATCTCTTTGGTCTCAAGCAGTATCCGGACGCTGACAAGGCTTATGGTCAGATCCCCGCGGACCACAAACTGTCCGGCAAGGCCTTGTTCAAGGGCGCCTGGTGCAGTTACCTCAGCGGAGATTACAAGTCCGCCGCGATGCGTTTCGCGGGAATCGCGAACTCCAGGCGTTCCAAGGACAAGGCGATGGCCGAGGAGTCTCTTTCGATGGAGGCCTTGGCGTGGCTGGATGCAGCATCGCTAGACAAGGCGCTGCAGGCAGCAGATCGCTACCAGGATGCCAATCCCGAGGGTCGCTACATCGCGCGTACCGAACGCGTGGCAGCGCGAGTCCTGAAACGCCAGGGCAAGTGGAAGCTCGCTGCCTCGCGATTGTCGCGCGCAGCAGCAAACGAAAAATCACCGGAGCGTGTGTTCGCGGACAAGCTTGAATTTGCTGAGGTCTTGTTCAAACAGGGAGATTTTAGTGCGGCGAGCGCGGCCTATCTGCCGCTAGTTGAGCGCGCGGACAAGATTGGTGGTAGGGCTCACGAGGGGCTGGCCTGGTGTGCCTTTGAACTCGGCGAGGATGCTCAGTGTGTCGATTGGGTAGAGCGCGGCATAAAGCATCCGGCGGTCGGGGACGGCAAGGCGGATCTACTCGAGTTGTTGTCGGCGTTGAATCATCGGAATGAAGATTGGGCGGGTGCGGTCCTGGCCTCGCAGAGGTTTTTGAAGACCTATCCGAAGCATGCTCGTGCCGATGAAATGCGCTACACGCTTGGTGTCGCTCAGTCGCGGACCGGCAAGTTGAAGAACGCCCGCGAGACTCTTGAGTCCGTGCGGAATGCGAAGCTCTCCCGTCCCGACCGCTTGTTCTACGAGCTTGGCTGGGTGTGTCGGAGAAGCAAGGACGAGCCGGCTGCACTGGTTGCGTTCGGCCAGGCTGCCGCTGTTTCAAAGGACAAGGACCTGGCTGGCGAAAGCCGATTACATATCGGTGAAGCACTCCTGAAGCAGAACCGTCCTGATGAGGCCCTGGCTCAGCTTCAGCAAGTCCGCGGCAAGTACGAGGGCAGAGCCCAATATTCGTCTGGGTTCCTTCGGTTTGAGCAGAAGAAGTTTGCGGCGGCACGTCACCACTTCGAGCGCATCGTCGAATTCGGGGTAGAGCACGACCTGTATTACGAGGCCCAGTTCTTCGTTGGTGAGACCAAGTACCGGGAGCGTGACTACGCGGGTGCCACTGACCGGTATGCGAAGCTCATCGGACGGCAGCCTGATCACGTGCGGACACAGGTTGCACGTCTCCACCACGGAGAGAGCCTGGTGCGTACGAGTAGGGCGCTTGAAGCCAGTGGTGTGCTCCGGGATTACTTGCAACGACTTGATACCACTCAAGGGCGTTCGGACGGCGATCCTGCCCGTGCCAATCTCTGGCTTGGGCAGGCCTGGTATCAGTTGGAGGACTGGGTTCGCGCCGAGGCGGCCTTCACGGTGGTGACGAATCTCACCGATGACGAGTTGTCGGCCGAGGCTCAATTCCGGATTGGCGAGACTCGGCGTGCGAACGGCAAGCTCGATGCTGCGGTCGAAGCCTTCGTCAAGCTGTCGATTCTATACGGTCATGCCAATTGGGTTCAGCGCAGCCTCGATGCGGCGGGTGACTGCTACCTCGAACTTGGTAAATCCAATAAGGCCAGCAAGCTCTTTGATGAGCTGATTCAACGATTCCCGGATTCGGATCTGGCGAAGCGTGCCCACACGAAACTCCAGAACAGCAAAAGCAGGTAAGCATGTTAGCACTCATCCAAGACAGTTCGCAGCAGGTCGTCGCCACTCAGACGGTCTGGGAGTTTTTGTTGGCCGGGGGTTACATCATGATCCCCATCGCCATTTGTTCGGTCGTTGTACTGACACTGGCGATGGAGCGTTGGCTTCACCTGCGTAGTGAGTGTGTTGTTCCGCCGGAGATCGATACGGCGATCGAGTTGCTCGCTGCTGGCGATCACGAGGCAGCTTCGGCTGCTGCGAAGGAGCTGGATGCTCCGGCTGGTCGTATCCTCATCGCAGGTATCAACCGACGCGGCCGCGGGATCGAACACGTGGAACGCGCGATGGAGGATCAGGGCGGCAAGGAAGTCGAGAAGTTGCGGGGCAACATCAGGCCGCTGCAGTTGATCGCCAGTATTGCGCCGTTGCTTGGTCTTCTTGGTACCGTGATGGGTATTCAGGACGCGTTCGCGCTCATCGTGAAGGCTGGCATGGGCAAGCCCGAACATCTGGCAGGTGGTATCGAAGAAGCCCTGGTGACAACGATCGCCGGGCTGGTAGTAGCGATCCCGGCGCTGCTGATCGCAGCGCACCTCAATACCAAGGTGCGACAATTGATGATCGAGACGGACGAGAAGCTCACCCCAGCAGTAGATCTCCTGGTGCCCAATGCGTCTTGATCCCGGCGAAGAACAGGTAGAGGCCCTGAACATGACGCCACTGATCGACGTGGTGTTCTTGTTGCTGATTTTCTTCCTCAGTGCCACGACCTTCCACCAGGACGAGGTGGAGATGGACCTGGACCTTCCTGAGGCCGCTAGTGGTCAGCAGGCTGAGGACAGCCGGGTCATGGTCATCAATGTATCGCGTGATGGACGGCTTCTTGTCGATGGACGACAGGTATCGGTTGAGGCTCTCCAACAGAAGCTCAAGGCGGCTGCGTCGCGAAACAAGGATCAGGAGGTCCTTATTCGCGGCGATCAGAAAGCCCAGTTTGGATTGGTCGCCAAGGTGTTCGATGCTTGCCTGATTGCCAAGCTGTCGGCGATCTCGATCGGCGCGGAGCCGATCGAGGGCGGACGGGAATAGCGATGTCGGTTGTGTAGAGCAGGGGACAGGGATACATGAGGCGGAGGCGCAAGGTTTTGGTTCTGGTTGCGGCGGCGGGGTGTCTCTCGTCGTTGTCGATCTGGATCGGGATCAAGTCTGGTCGCCCGCTCTACTACAGCGATGGCCAGGAGATGGTCTCTAGCGCCGAGCTTCTCGAATCCGGCATGTTGCGTTGGAGTCGACCTGAACCCCGGTTTGAACTCCCCGGGAAGGTGCGTGGACGGGTTACGCAGTTGCCAGATGGTCGAGTGATCTACGGCCAATCGATCGACGAGGGGCGTACTGATCTGGTGATCTTCGATCCAGCGAGTTCCTCACAGCCAGCGCGCCCGGTAATCGAACTCAACTCGGAAGGTCACGATTTGTCACCAGCTCTGGGACCATCGGGACGGTTGTACTTCGCGTCGGATCGAACGACGAGTGCCGGGGGATTCGACATCTACAGCGCGGCGTATCGAGATGGCATCTTCTTCGCGGTGCGACCGCTACCGACCGGCATAAACACGGGGCTGGACGAGTCGGACCCGGCGATCGACAGGATGGGTGGGCAGTTGGCGTTTATTCGCCGGGATCCGGAGCTGGACGGTGGCCGCAATGGACGGCTCATGCTGGCTGCGCTCGGAGATCCGAAATCTGCCAAACCCGTCTTCGCTCTCAAGAAGGCTGAGGGCAGCAGGCGCTTGCAACTGCCGCCGATCGATCGTGACCCGGCGTTTGCTCCCGATGGATTGGGAGTCTACTTCGTCCGTGAGAAGTTCGGTCAGCCACCAACTTTGATGCGGACATTCTGGCATCGTGACCGCTACGTCGACCCAGTAGTCGTTGAGGCTCTATTGGAGGGCGGTCCGTTCCGGGGTCCGGCTCTGGTCGATGGCGGATTTGGTATCCGGTTGACTTCGATGACGGAGCCGGTGGTCGCCTATCACGCCACGGCTGAGGAAGTGTACCCCTATTGGGAGGGCCAGTGGTGGTTGGAGTGGCTGCTACTATCCTCTGCGCTCTGCTGTGCGGTGGTGCTGACTCTGCTGATCCTGGGTGCGCGTTGGAGTCAACTCGATGCGGTTACCAAGCTACTCCTGCTCTCGATGTTGATTCACGTGGTGATCCTGCTCTGGATATCGCGGATGGAGATCATTCGGAGTTTCGAACCGAAGACACCCGGGGCCGGCAAGGTCGAGGTGCACCTCCTTGCGATGACAAACAAGGTGGGGAACAGCGGTGCCGAGGTGCAGCAGGATCTCGTCGACGTGTCTCGCGCTCACCAATTCGAAGGCCACGAAGAATCCGTCACCAGCGATAGTCCCGGGACGGAACTAGAGAAGTCCCGAGAGGAACTCGCAGTGAGTGAGGTAGCTCGCGACTCCTATCATCCGAGCCAGATTGCGCAGGATGCGCAATTGACCGACCGTGCCGAGCAATTGGCCCTACGGGCCGCAGAGGCCAGGTCGGAGGAGCACCAGCGACGTGAGATGCAAACCGAGGCGAACACCAGCCACCGTCCCCAGGTCCGTGTTCCAGAGCATTCCGCCGAGCAGATCCGTGCCAAGGCTCCTGGTGCCGACGCCAATCTGGCCGCTGACCTCCTGTCGGCGGGCGGATCTCTACCGTCGGTGGTCGAGGATGTCCGGTCGTTGCCGAAGGCTCGGCCCCAGCAAAACCGGGAGGTTGCGGTTAGTGATGTGCAATTGCCGCCGTCGGTTCGTGCGGCACGTGCTGACTTGCCCACGATGGTGCGGGCCAATAAGCAGGCAACACGAGTTCTTTCGGCGGCCAGCCCGCCGCTTCGAAGACCATCGTTCACGGCGCCCAATGCTGGCGTGGTTTCGCCGGTCTCGCCTGTGCAGCCGTCCCAACGTGTCATCGCAGCAGCGCCCGCCAGGCGCTTGTTCACCCAGCAGTCGTTGTCCCGACTGCAGCCCCGCGCCCAAGGTGTGAACGAACAGACACTGCGAGATGCGATCGATCCCAAGGCCGCACGCCGTTTCGCCAAAACCGCCAGGCCGCAGCCGGATTCAAAGCTGGCGAAGCGTCTACGCCCGGCTGAACAGGAAACTACCGCCATAGTGGCAGCTCATGTGGGCATGCAGGGGCCGAAACTCGCCGGAATCGTCGCGACGCGGCCTGAATCCGCGCTCGAACTCTCGCAGGTCCGACGCGAGGTCGGAGACCAGCGTCGATTGCCTCGTCAACGGCAGGTAGGTGCGCCCGTGATGGCACTGCTCTCTGATGCGCCGCCGGTGTCGAGTGAGTCAGCGCCGACGTCCAGTCGACTTGCGGAGACTCGGGAGGTGGTAGCGACGGATCTCCATGCCATTCGCCATCAACAGGATGCGCATGACCTGAAGCGTGACTCTACCTCGATCGCTGAGGGGCGGCCTACCGACTTGACGCCCGGGTCGTTGTTTGCTCGCCCCAATCGACGCTTGTCGAAGCGTTCGGATTTCCGCGCTGGGATCCCACCAGCGCGCGATTTCATCACGGCGGCAGTGATCCTGGAGGATGTTGTGGAGACAGCAGAGACCGGGCAGCGCGTGACCGATCCGGAGTTGGAGTCGAATATGCCGGGAGTCTTGCAGCGGTCCTTGTCACGTGTCCGCCAAAATCATGCACTGCTTGGCGCTGCTCGACCAAGACGTGACCAGGCGGCTCTCGGCGCACTTGATCACGAGTCCGGAGTCCGTGTGCCAGGTTCACTCCTGGCTCGCGCCAGGCGGGTTGTCGCCGCACCGGCGTCGGCCCCGGTAGTCTCTAAGTTGACGCCCTACGCCAATCGGTTTGGTGCCAACAAGCAGGCGGCTCTGCAGAAGTATGGTGGTGGCGCGGCAACGGAACGAGCGGTGCACAAGGGTCTCGAGTATCTGGCGTCCATTCAGAACGATGATGGCACCTGGGGAGATCGCCGCCGGGCCCAGGAAAAATACGGCCAGGTGTTTGTCGGCAAGACGGGCCTGTGTTTGCTCGCCTTCCTGGGCGCGGGTCATACTCCGCAATCCAGCACGGAGTACTCTGAAGTGACCCGCCGTGCTGTCAAGGGCCTGCTTGCCACACAGATTCGTGGTGGCCACTTTGGGCGGTCGTCGTCGTACAGTCATGGCATCACCACGTACGCCTTGGCGGAGTGCTTTGCCTTGACGAAGGACCAGAAGTTACGGCGACCACTTGAGCGGGCGGTGACCTGCATCCTCACAAACCAGAACCTCGGCCGGGACCGACGCAATCGTGGAGGCTGGGGCTATTTCTCACCGACTCTAAGCCCGGAAGATCGCTTCTCACGGTCTTCTGCCAGCGCCTGGCAGATCATGGCATTGGAGTCGGCGAAGCTGTCCGGAGTCGACGTGCCTGATGCGGCGATGCGAGCAGCGCAGGAGTTTCTCCTCAACAACTACGATCGACGTTATCGCTACTTCCTTTACAGCAGGAATCCATCGCGACTCAGGTCCGAGTGGCGGACCCTGCCGGCATCGACGCCCGCAGCGGTGTTCTGTTTGCAGTTGTTCGGCATGGATCCGGTGGGTGACCAGCGTCTTGCTGCTGGCATCGATTACACATTGGAGCGGGTACCGCGACACTACCGGAAATACAGCGAGGATGACTTCGTACTGCGAGGTGCCGGCAACGTCTACTTCTGGTACTACGGTAGTCTGGCCTGCTTCATGGCGGGTGGCGATACTTGGGACAAGTGGAACAAAGCCCTCAAGCAGGTTTTGATCGGGGGACAGTCGGAGGACGGTTCGTTCCGCCCGATCGATTCCTATGCAGACTCCGCCGGTGACACAGAACGCGATCGGTCGTACACGACATCGATGTGCGTACTGAGCCTGGAAGTCTACTACCGCTATTTTACGCCGCTCCTCAAACACAAGTAGCGACGCTGAATCCTTGCTGGAGGTCAGGTGCGCTCGGAGCCTCGGACTGTCGGTATGCGGGGGCACTCTGGGACTCAACATCCCGGAGAAGCACTGCGAGTGTCAGAGACTCCAGGATTCGTTGGGAGTAGACTCGCTGATCACATGACCGGTCCCAAATACATTCCCTACGAGAATCGCCACACGCCGAGCGATCCGATCGAGGTGGCTTGCAGGCAATTCTATGAGGTTCTTTCTCGCCGTCGCACGGTTCGGATGTTCTCCGATACCCCGGTCCCACGAGAGGTTATCGAGTGGTTGGTGCGTAGCGCTGGCAGTGCACCGAGTGGCGCCAACAAGCAGCCGTGGCGATTCGTCTGTGTGCAGGATCCGGCCCTGAAACGCGAGATACGTGTTGCTGCTGAGCGCGAAGAGCACGAACTCTATGCTCACCGGGCCAATGAGGAGTGGCTTCGCGACCTGGAACCACTGGGAACCGACGCGAACAAAGGTTTTTTGGAGGTCGCCCCCTGGTTGGTGGTCGTGTTTAAACTTGTGCGAGAAGACGACGGCTCGCAAGTCTATTACGTCAACGAATCCGTTGGTGTGGCGACCGGGATGTTCCTGGCGGCAGCGCAGGTGGCAGGCCTCGCTACCCTGACCCACACACCGAGTCCGATGGGCTTCCTTGGCGACATCCTTGGGCGTCCGTCGAACGAGCGACCTTTCGTGCTTATTCCGGTGGGCTACGCGGCAGACGACTGCGTGGTGCCGGCGCACGCAGTCGAGCGCAAGGACCTCGATCAGATCATGGTCGTGAAGTAGCGATCTGATGGAACGAGTTGCCGCAGCCATCGCTCTCTACTCCAAGGTTTCCTCAGGACTCGAGATCTACTTGGTACACCGGGCCGAAGACCTTCGGTTTTTCGGGGGCTACTTCGCGATGCCTGGTGGGGTGCGTTCGGAGTGGGATGGACCGGATGACCCGGAGTTGGGTGATGGCCCCGCACTGCGTGCATGCGCCATCAGGGAGTTGTTTGAAGAGACTGGTGTACTTCTCGATTCCGGTATGCGAGCACTGCCTGAGGAACGCCGCTGTGAGTTACGGCGGACATTGCTTGACCGCGACGATGCGGTTTCTTCGCAGGCTTGGCGAGATCTACAGCGGGTGTCCTCGGGAGACGCGGACTTGCGTGAAATCTGCCGGATCAAGACCCCGGCGTTTGCACCTGTTCGGTACGACACGGTGTTCTTTCTCGCGGAGTTACCTGCTGGCGAGGTGCCCGAGGTCTGGCCTGGCGAGTTGACCGGCGGGCAGTTTCAGACACCGAAGTTGTTTCTCGATGATTGGACCAAGGGTGACAGGCTCATCGTGCCGCCAGTCCTCGTCCTGTTACAGCACCTGGTTGATGGTGATCTCGATCGTTTCCTGGTGGATGCGGCGGCCATGGCGGATGGGTTCCGACGAGGCAAGCTACACCGCGTCTGGTTCTCACCCGGGATTTTGATGGCTTCTCTGACCACGCCGACCCTGCCTCCGGCCACCACCACGAACTGCTTCCTCGTGGGAGAAGATCGCCTGTTCATCATCGATCCGGGTGCCCCGAAGCCGTCAGATCAGGCACCGCTGTTCGAACTGCTCGACGAATTGGTTGCCGGGGGCACGACGCTCGAGGCTGTTGTCTGCACGCACCACCATCCCGATCACGTGGGTGCTGTCAACGCTGTCAGCCAGCGCTACAAGCTCCCGGTCCACGGGCACGAGATCACTCTCGATCGGCTTGAGCCGGGCTTCCACCGCGGAAGGACCTTGGCGGATGGTGATCGAATCGACCTGGGTACTGCTCCTGACGGTAGTCCAGATTGGTATCTGGAGGCGATCTTTACACCGGGGCACGACCGTGGACATCTGACGTTTCTGGACAGTCGTTACCGGGCGCTTATCGCTGGTGACATGATTTCGACCGTGGCGACGATCATGATTGATCCTCCGGAAGGGCACCTCGATACCTACATGGCGAGCTTGCGGCGCCTGCGAGACCTTCCGATGACCACCCTGTATCCATCCCATGGCCCTGCAACTCCGAACGGAAGGCGGATTGTCGAGAAGTTCATCAAACACCGCGAGATGCGTCAATCCACCCTGGAGCGGGTGTTGCGAGAGGGCCCGGGTACTGTTGAGGCTCTGCTTCCAGCCGTTTACTGGGATGTCGAGGAGTCGATGTATCCCTACGCAGCTCGCTCCTTGTGCGCCGGTCTTGAGAAACTCGAAGAGGAAGGGCGCGCTACCGAGGAGGCGGGTGTTTGGCGGGCAATTGCAGCGGACTGATGTGCTGAGTGCTACCGCTGGATCGCCCGCTGAATCAGATACTCACCCGCCCGCGTCCCCAATTGTGTCGCGAGAGACCGCAATCGCCCGCTCCATGACGCGTTGAAGAAATCCCACGGAAACTCGGGGTTCATCTTAATCTCGTCAATGGTCCTGCCGCTGGGGTCCAGGATCTCCAGCGTCAAGTAGATGCGGGACACAGCCCGGTAGGCAGGGAACTGGTAGGGCCCGGTCTCGATTGCGGTGACAGTTGGCCGGATCGTGTAGTCGCCCGTGTCGCCGAGCTCTATCGAATATCCGCCCGCGTGTTCCTGAAACGCGAGCGCGAACTTTGACTTGATTGCTTCCTTGTCCGCTTGCCAGTCTTCAAGTTGGAAGGCATCCATGTCGGCCATGAAGATGTCTTCGGGCGAGGAGTCCACGGTTAGCTGGGAGTAATCGATGTCGATCAGCTTGAACCACTGATGGCCGACGATCGGGTTGGGTTCAGAGGCCTTGGTGACCTCCCAATGGCTGATGCAAGATCCCAACGGCAAAATCAGAAGACAAGTCAGGAGTGGTAGATGCGGCATGGGGAGGTCTGCTGAGGTCTAAGCCAGTATCTGTGTGATGGGATTGGCCTCTTCAACGCCGGTCAGCCGTACGTCAAGGCCCTGGTGCATCAGAGTCAATCGCTTGTGGTCGATTCCCAGGCAGTGCAGGATCGTTGCGTTGATGTCGCGGACGTGAACCGGGTCCTTCTCGATGTTGTAGCTAAAGTCATCGGTTTCACCGTGCACCACGCCACCTTGGATTCCACCGCCGGCCATCCAGATGGGGAAGCAGCGCGGGTGGTGGTCGCGGCCGTAGTTGGCTTTCGTAAGTGCACCTTGGCAGTACACAGTGCGACCGAATTCACCGCCCCAGATTACCAGTGTGTCATCGAGCATGCCGCGCTGCTTGAGGTCCTGCACCAGCGCCCATGTTGGTTGGTCCACGTCACGTGCCTGTCGGGTGAGGTCGCGGGGCAAACTCCCGTGCTGGTCCCAGCCACGATGGAAGATCTGCACAAATCGTACTCCGCGTTCGATCATCCTTCTGGCGAGGATACAGGATGCGGCGAAGGTGCCGGGTTTGTTGGAGTCGGGACCATACAATTTCGCGGTACTCTTCGGTTCCTGTGACAGTTCGACCAACTCCGGGACCGACGACTGCATTCTGTAGGCCATTTCATACTGAGCGATGCGAGACTGTGTCTCCGGATCGCCTATCTTGCGGAAGGCCCGTTCGTTGATTTGCTTGAGGGCGTCGAGCATTTTCCGCCGAGCGTTGTCACTGATGCCTTTTGGGTTCTTCAAGAAGAGCACGGGATCGCCTTGCGCACGCAACGCCACTCCCGCGTGATCGCTGGACAACATCCCGGAGCCCCAGAGGCGGTTGTACAGAGCCTGGGCTTCGCGCCGTCCAGTCCACGTTGCCGTCATGACCACGAATGCAGGTAGGTCGTCATTGACGGTGCCGAGGCCATAGCTGAGCCATGCTCCCAAGCTCGGACGACCTGGAAGTTCCTGCCCCGTCGTGATGAATGTGATCGCGGGGTCGTGGTTGATCGCTTCAGTGTAGACCGATTTTACGATCGCTATGTCTTTGACCATCTTGGCGGTGAACGGCAGCAGCTCAGAGATGTAGGCGCCGTCGCCACCGTTGTCATATTTCTTGAAGTCGTAGATCGACGGTGCCAGCGGAAACCGTTTCTGTTTCGAGGTCATCGTTGTCAGGCGCTGTCCCTTGCGAACCGATTCCGGGAGATCCTTGTCGAACATCTGCCGGAGTTTCGGTTTGTAGTCGAGCAGATCGATCTGTGAGGGCGCCCCGGCCATGAACAACCAGATCGCACGCTTCGCCTTGGGGGCAAAGTGAGGAACACCAGGTAGTCCCTGGCCCCTGAGTGGCGTTATGGGGGTGCGCGGTGCAGCCAAGACCTCGCCAGCCGTCATCGAAGCGAGGGCGGCGCTCCCTAGACCGAGACCCGCCTGGCCGAAGAAATGCCGTCTGGTCAGGAGTTCGATGTATTCGTCGCGAGGGTCCATGGCTTAGCCCTTGGTGATTACTTCGTCGAGGTTGAGAATGAGGTTGGCTACCAGGGTCCAGGTCGCTAGTTCGACCGGGTCCAGTTTCTGGTCGGGGGGTTGGTCACCGATGGCGATCAGCGCTTTGGCACTCGCGGGATCGCGTGCAAACTCTTCGCGCGCACTGTTGAGCAGCGCGAGGATGTCACCGAGATCGTCTTTCGATGGATTTCGACTGGTCGCGAGGCGGAATATCCACGTCGCACGGGCACTGTTGTTTTTGGACTGAACCTCCGTCAGGGTGCGTGCCGCGACGCCGCGTGCGGCCTCTACGTACTGCCGGTCGTTCATGAGCAGGAGTGCCTGTAGCGGTGTGTTGGTTCGTTCGCGCCGAACGCGACATTCTTCGCGACTCGGTGCGTCGAGTGTGGTCATCTGTGGCGGTGGTGCCGTGCGCTTCCAGAATGTGTAGATGCTCCGGCGGTGTACCTTGTTGGGGCCCTTGTCAGCTACGAACCTGACCGTGTTCGACCCGCTGTAGCCGACCGCTTTCCACAGACCAGAAGGTT
>JAYZDB010000037.1:0-38893 GCA_036338025.1 Planctomycetota bacterium | reverse complement strand
GCTTCCCTCATGGAGTGGAACATGTGCTCCGCCGCCTTCAATGGTGACCAGATTGTTCTCGAACTCATCGCCGGGCCGAACACCAAAGCCAGCCGCATCAAGGTCCAGACCATCATTCGCGGCCTGTTCAACAGGTCGCCTGTGCCGCAGTCCATATGTGGATCGGCAGATGATCGTGTCCGCAGCTTCGACAAGCGCCAGGGCCGTTTGTGGCTCGGTTGCACGGGTTGGTTGATCGGCGAGATCGCAGGCGGCACCCGGAGTTTGATGCTGACGGCAGGGCACTGCACAAGTTCGACCAACATCCTGGAACTCAACGTTCCTCTCTCGACCAGTTCAGGCACCGTTGTCCGGTCTCACCCCAACGATCAGTACCCCTACACTGTCTTGGCTGGTCTGGCCAATGGCGTTGGCTCCGACTGGCAGGTTGCGAGCTGTGGACGCAACAGCAACACCAATCAGTTGCCGACCAAGGCCAACGGCGGCGTTTGGTACAACCTCGGCTCCGTGCCGTCTTCGCCGTCGGGCCAGAATATTACGATTACCGGTTACGGTTCGACCAGTCCGCGCAACAACCTGAGCCAGGTCCAGAAGATCCACACCGGTCCACTATCCCGAGTGAACGCCACCTCGTTGTGCTATACGACCGATACGTCTGGTGGCAATTCGGGCTCGCCGATCATCCATGCCAACACCGGCAATGCGATCGGAATCCATACCCACGGGGGCTGTAGTTCGTCGGGAGGCTGTAACAGTGGTACGCGTATCGATCGCTCCGACCTGCAGGCGGCGCTGAAGGCGGCCGGCAAGCGGGCCGGCTCTTTCGTCACGTTTGGTAGAGGCTGTAAGGGTGGCGGCAACGCGCCGTCCTACTGTGCCTCCAACAACGCGACCGGAGGCACCTCGAGCGGGACGTTTGCTACCAACGAGTATGCCTACACTGCGACGGCGACTTCTTCGCTCAACGTCGTCGGTTTTGAGATCTACAGCCAGAGCAATGCCGGTAGCGTGACCGTAAACACGGCGATCTACGGGTCCACCGCCGCGGGTAGTCCGGGTGCGTTGCTTGCTTCGGGCACCATGACGATCGGTGCCACCGCTGGTTTCTACAAGAGTTCAATCACGGCGTCCGTACCGGGCGGCAGGTTCTTTGTCGCAGTGGATCACTCCGCTTCGACGACCGCTCTTAGCAACTTGACGAGTGGTTCCGCCGGTAGCGGCTACTGGCGACGTCCGCCGGGTTCAGGTGCGTGGTCTGCGTCCGGCTTGTTGCCGTTCGCCTGCTACCGGGTCCTGTGCGCGGGTGGCGGCGGTGGTGGTGCGGTGCCCGTGATCGGCAACGTTGGCGTTCCGACGATCAACGACACCTTTTCGGTCACCTTGAGTATGGGCCGACCCAATAGCTCGGCAGTGTTGCTGACCGGTCCTTCGAAGACTATCTGGGCCGGCGGCAGGCTGCCCTGGTCTCTGTCGGTGATCGGTGCTGTCGGATGTGATCTTCTGATCGACCCGGTCTTCCCCATAGGCATCCGGTTGAATGGCGCCGGCGCCGGTGCGATTCCGATCTCGATCCCGAACGCGCCGCCTCTGGTTGGTCTTACGGGTCATCACCAGTGGTACGTTGTGGACCCGGGCAACAACGCAGCGAACATCGCGGTGTCCAACGGTGGCACCATTACGATAGGCGGTTAGGTCGCTGCCTTGCGAACGCGGAGCGGGTCCGGTGCTTGTAGTTGCGCGGTTTCGTCTCGCGGACCCTCGCATACGGCCGGACCAGGAAACCGAACTTACCCTCATCGACTTCTTGTGCTGGTATGCCACTGAGCAGGATGATGGTGCCTGAGTGAGCCAAGGTCGGTCTCCCGCCCTGGGCAAGCCCTTGGATAGAACGAATGACTGCCTGGACGACACTGTTACCGACCGAGATTGGCCCGCTCCGAATCCTTGTGGACGGTGATGGCCGGCTCTGCGAAATCAACTTCCATGGTGGTGAGTGCAGCACCGAGGCGATGCAATCCGAGACGAAGTGCGCGCATGTCACGAGGCAACTCAGTGAGTACTTTGCCCACCAGCGCCAGGAGTTCGACCTTCAACTCGCCTGCCGGGGTACGGACTTCCAGATGTCGGTCTGGAGTGAACTGACCCGCATCCCTTTCGGGACCACCATCAGCTACCGTGAACTCGCCCGTAGAGTGGGACGCCCCAAGGCAGTACGGGCTGTCGGAGGTGCCAACGGCCGCAATCCGATTCCGATCGTAGTACCCTGTCACCGCGTGATCGGGGCATCCGGCCAGCTGAGCGGTTTTGGTGGGGGAGTTGCAACCAAGCGGGCTCTCTTGGAGTTCGAGGGCGCCTTGATGAACCCTGGCTTGTTCGACGGGTAGCGCGACACTAGTGTCTCGGTCTACCGAAGACCGGTCGAGCATTGGCAAGCAAGAAACTCATCCAGCCCCGAACCCTGAAGGGGTTCCGCGACTACCTTCCCGCGACCATGATCGCGCGGGAGTGGCTGGTCGGTACTGCCAGGCGAGTCTACCGATCGTTTGGCTTCTCGCCCATTGACACACCGGCGCTCGAATATGCCGAGATCCTGCTCGGCAAGGGCGGTGATGAGAGTGATCGGTTGGTGTACCAGTTCGAGCGGGGCAAGCGGCAACTCGCCATGCGCTTTGATCTGACAGTTCCGTTGGCGCGGTTCGTTGCCCAGCACGAACATGAACTCGGACTGCCCTTCAAGCGCTACCACATCGGTCAGGTCTGGCGTGGTGAGAACACCCAACGTGGCCGCTACCGCGAGTTCATGCAGTGTGATTTCGACACCCTCGGAACCGAGAGCCTGATGGCTGACACCGAGACCGCACTGGTGATCTACGAGTTGTTTCGGGCGATCGGCTTTGACGCGTTCACGATCCGCCTCAACAATCGCAAGGTCCTCAACGGACTGCTCGAGAGTCTTGATCTTGCCGAGCATGCAGTCTCGGTCCTGCGGGCCCTCGACAAGCTCGCCAAGATCGGTCCCGACGGTGTACGGGCCGAGTTGGTCGAGACAGCCGGCATGAGCGATGCACAGTCGCAGGCAGTCCTCGAATTCTCGGCTCTTGCGGGCAGCAACGCCGACATCCTCGACGCAGCGGAACCACTGGTGTCTGGTAGCGAGCTTGGCCGGACCGGGGTCGCCGAGTTACGCGAGGTACTTGCTGGCGTCGCGGCCGGTGGGGTCGACGAGGCATTCCTCCAGGTCGATGTCTCGATTGCCCGCGGTCTCGACTACTACACCGGCACGATCTTCGAGACCTTCCTCGGATCCTTGCCGGACATCGGCAGCGTCTGCTCCGGCGGTCGCTACGACGACCTCGCCTCGACCTACACGAAGTCCCACATTCCGGGCGTTGGCGCCTCGCTCGGTCTCGATCGTCTGCTGGCTGCCATGACCGAACTCGACATGATCGAGCCCGTTTCCACCCCTGCACCGGTGTTTGTTGCGTATTTCAGCAAGGACCGGGGTCCAGATTATTGCAGGCTCGCGATGGAGCTGCGCCGGGCCGGGATCGGTGCGGAGGTCTATCCTGCTGCCAAGAAGCTCGGTGAGCAGCTCAAATACGCTGACCGCAGGGGTTTCCGGTTCGCGCTGGTCATCGGTGACGCTGAGTGGGAGGCCGGCATCTGCCAGGTCAAGCACCTCGCGACCAAGGAGTCCGAGGAGGTGCCGCAGGCTGACATTGCTCAATGCCTGCGCGAGCTTCTCGCGCGGCCGTGTTGAGTAGGTGGTCTCCCGGCAGGGCGGGATTTGTCCGGAGACTTGATCCGTCACGCGGCGGGCCGTTCAATACCGGGACAAGAACGCGGCCAAAATCCTGGGAGGGATGACCTTGCGTACCAGCTTCTACGTTTCGATCCCGGTCCTCGTAACGCTCACTGGCTGTATCGCCAGCGGGTTGGAATCGGGTGACTACGACTACAACTACGATAGCCCGGCAGCGGCCGTCGCCGAGCTGCCGCCGGAGACGGAATCGGACCTGGTCGTGGACCCGGTGGCTTCGACGGTCGTGCACTTGAAGGCTGGCGACACCCTCTATGGCCTGAGTGTGAAACACCTGGGGTCCGGGCGTCGTTGGCCTGAAATAGCCGCGCTGAACGGCCTGTCCGAGGGTCAGGAGCGTAACCTGTCCGTGGGACGGGTGATCAAGCTGCCAGCACGTTAGTAGCGGCTTCTGGTCTGACGTTCTGATCCGGCTGGCTCTGACGCCGAGACGTCGTGGGGTTCGATGGGATGTCTGAACACCGCCCCCTGGTGTCGGCGAAGCGCAAGTGCTTGAGCGGTTTGGGGGCTGCAATGCGGCCGGAGGGTTGCGATACTGGGGCGGTACCCTTCGCTCGTCCTGCACGCCTCAAATCCAGGTTGCTCCATGCGTCTACCTACGCTTCTCACGCTGTTGTTGGCGGCTGCCATCCCGGCGCAGTCCGAAGACCTGTACGACTTGACCAAGGTCCGGTCGCTCTACATCCAGTTCTCCTCGGCCAACTGGTATTCGCAACTTGTCGCCAACCGCACGACAGGCGCCCATTTGCAGGGTGATGTGATCGTCGATAGCAAGTTGTTCCAGCAGATCGGCGTGCGCATGGTTGGCGGAGACTCGTTCGACGGGACGGCGAGCACCAAGAAGCCACACTCCATCAAGATGGATGCGTTCACCAAGGGGCAGGATCTGTACGGATACGACAACATCAACCTGCACAACGGGTTCAACGATCCGACCATGATGCGTGAGGTGATCAGCTATGAGATCCTCCGCGAATACATGCCGGCCCCGCGGGCGAATTGGGTCGATGTCTACGTCAACAACGTCTACTGGGGGCTCTACATCAACATCCAGCAGGTCGACAAGGGCATGATCAGCGATTGGTTCAAGGGCAACGATGGGAATCGGTATCTCGCTGAACCGACCGCAGCTGCGGGCAAGGGCAAGTCGGCGCTGCAGTGGTTGGGCACGACCTTGCAGAACTACCAGGATGCCTACGACCTCAAGACCGGTTCACCGACCAATCCCTATGTTGATTTGCAGACGCTCTGCAACGTACTCAACAACAGCACCCAGCTGTCGACGGATCTTCCACAGGTATTCGAGGTGGATCGAGCACTCTGGTATCTGGCGCACTTCAACCTGGTTTCGAATCTCAACGGCTACAACCCGCGTGGCAACGGCTACTACATCTACCACGACGAGCAGTTTGACACGCTCAATGTCCTTCCATGGGACATGGGAGGAGCTTTTGGTGCTTCGAGTTCGCAGACCGTCAGCGAGGCGCTCAACTTCGATCCGTTCGAAGGTGACACCCGCACCTCCCGACCGATGGTCAGTAGGCTTTTCAGTGTCGCTGAGTGGCGTTCACGTTATGTGCACCACATGAAGACGATCCTCGCGGATAGCTTGGACTGGACCAGCAGCGTGGCCAAGCAGGTCTCGACCTACCAGACCTTGATTGATCCGATCGTGCAGGCCGACCCAAAGAAGCTCTACTCCTACCAGGATTTTCTCGACAACATCACAAAGGCAGTCGTGCTGGGAAACGAGCCCGGCTACGGCAAGGTTGCCCCGGGACTACAGCAATTTTGTGACTCGCGAGCGGCGTATGTGAACACGCTGGCGGAGTTTCAGTTCGTTGCCCCCGTCTTGTCGGACGTCAAGGTCACGCCCAGCGATCCCAAGCCCAATACCGTGACCAATGTTACGGCCAAGGTCACCTCCACCGTGGCATTGGGTCAGGTAACTGCTCATTACCGTGGGGATGGCGGTTACATGATGGTCACGATGTACGATGACGGGAATCATGGTGATGGTGGCGCCAACGATGGGGTATTCGGTGGGACCATTCCTGCCACAGTCCATACGCCAGGAGCCAAGGTGGAGTACTTCGTCGGTGCAGCAAGTGCTGCGGCGTCTGGTGGAGCGGTGACCTACCTGCCCGCCAAGGCAGCCAACGATCCAATGAGCTACGTCACTCGTTGGGCGGTAGGTAGTTCTCCGGCTCACATCAATGAGTTCCTTGCGATCAACAACTCCACCAATGTGGATGAGAACAAGGAGTACGAGGACTGGGTGGAGATCTACAACAAGTCCTCCAACCCGCTACCGGTTGGCGGCATGTTCCTCACCGACAATGTCAGCAATCCCACCAAGTGGGAGATTCCGGCGAACACCTCGATACCGGGGGATGGAACGATCTTGATTTGGTGTGACGAAGACAAATCCCAGGGTCCGCTGCACGCGAACTTCAAGTTGGCGGGTGCTGGTGAAGAGATCATCCTGTTTGACACCGATGGGGCGACGCAACTTAGCCGCATCCAATTCGGTCAGCAGACCGCCGACGTCTCGATTGGTTGGCGAGAGGATGGCTCGCCGACGCAGTTGGTGGCGTATCGCAAGTACAACGGCAGTGGGCGTGGTCCGAGCTACAACGCGAAGAATGATCCTGGCCAGGGCAAGCGGGAATTCTGGCCCGTTGATCACGCCAAGCACACCATGTACCTGGAATGGATAGGTTCGCTGAGAATTGGCCAAAACGGCGCGGTGCGCACCCTGGGGTCCATACCGCTGCAGCCTGTCATCTTGTACCTCTCACCAATTACTACGATGCTGCCGCTTGGTGGTGGGCTCACCCTGATGCTTGGCCCAATGCTTGGGCCGATCATCATCCCGACGAGCCAGTCGGGGCAAGGTGTGCAGTTGTTCAGCCTGCCCAATGACCCGACCCTGGTTGGCAAGGTTGTCTACTTCCAGGTTGGCGGAAATGACTCCAATGGCCTCACCCTGACTAACTGTGCCCAGGTGACTGTGGCCAAGTAGTCACCGGGGATTGCAGCGCCCGTTACTTCTCGATCAGGTCGATCAAACGGTCGACACACTCCCTGACAAACGCCGGGTCCTCGGCGTGGGTGTCGCGGTCGACTGCTTCAATTCCGTCTGGCAGGTTCTTCTTGAGGTGCTCGAAGAAGATGTCGTCGCACTCAGCATCGCGAAGCGGCCCACCTTCCTTGGCGTAGCTACCCGTACCACCACGCGGCAACATCATCACGGCATTGCCTTTTGTGTGTTGGAGGCGGTTGAGGATGTCGTCGGCTACTTTCAGGAATTCCGGTGGCCGTAGACGCGGCACGAATACCACCGGGCTGTGGAACACGTACTCGTGGTCCTTCCACTCCTCGGGCACGGCGTTGGGTTCGACCAGGATGCCCAGGTGTTCGGCCCCGCCGGGGCAGAGCACCTGTGGGATGCCGAGTTTGCCGGCAACCGTCAATCGCTCCGGCCCACCTGCTCGCAGACAGCTGTACACCTCGTCGGCTATCTCACCCATGGCGTAGTCGAACACCGCTTTGATGATGCCTTCCTTCATCATCTGTTCCATTGCGCGACCACCGGATCCGATGGCGTGAAACACGATGACCTCGTAGCCCCGTTCGTGGATGTACCTCACCGCTTCGAGTGCGCCCTGGGTCAGTACGCCGAGGTTCGACATGCCGATCAGTGGCTTGTCCGTGCTTTCCTGCTTTAGGCTTACTTCGACCTGGGCCATGCCGTGCGCAGCACCCGCTGCCTTGGCGAGGATCTTCCGCGTAAAGGGGTTGAGGCCGAGAATGTCGCCGACCGAGAACATCATGGTGATGTCCTTGATGTCGACGTAGGCCGATGTGTCGCCAGATGCGACGGTCGAGACGATGATCTTGGGGAATCCGTACGGTAGTTGCTGTAGCACCCGGCTACAGAGCGAAGTTCCCTGTAGACCGCCGAAGCCGATCGCGCCGTCGATCTTGCCGGCCTCGAGCATGCCCCGCAGCAGTTTGGCGGTGCCGGCGGCCATGATCGGGGTGGCATCTTCACGGGTCGGATCCTGCAGGATGTCTGCCAGCGACTTGCCGCCTGCGGTTGCAATTTCCTCGCGGGTGACATCGGCGGATGTCGTGGGTTGGTTGATGACCCCGATGTCGAAGAGGACGGCACGGCTGCCGAGATTTTCGAGTTGTTCCCGGATGAACTGGGCCTCGTCACCCTTGGTATCCAGTGTGGCGAGGACGGCGATGGACTTGGTCATGGCTGGTTTCCTGTCCCCTAGTTCTGGCGCCGCAGGTCCGCGAATTCTTTGGCGGTAGCGGAAACGGCGCGTTCGATCGGAAGACGCTCGGTCGATGAGCCGGTCCAGATTCCATCAACGCTGGTGTTGTTGAGCATGAACTGGGCGTCTTCCGGGTTCTCCATCGCAGCGCCGTGCGCGATCAGGATGATCTCGGGCATGATGTCACGAGCCATCTTGTTACACGCTTCTGTGCGACGGGCGGTCTCTTCGATGGTCTCGCCAGAATCGTAGCCCTTCAGCCCGCCCTTGGTGGTGCCGGCGTGGAAGCAGAAGATGTCTGGTCTGGATTCGCGGATCATCCGCTCGCTATCCTCATCGTCGAAGGCCAGTCCGACGGTCACCATGTCCATTTCCTTGGCGAGCTTCAGCATCTCGATCTCGTTGTCGAGCGTGATGCCGCTCTTGTTTAGCACCTTGAATATCTGGCTGTCCTTGTCGACGTAGCTGATCGAGGGGCCGATGTTGGAGATCGACTCGACGCCCATGGCTTTGCACTCCTCGATTACCATCCGCATGTCCTTGAGTGGATCGTTGGCGTTGACGCAAGCACAGATGAAAGCGTCGCCCTTGATCGCCGGCATGATGTCCTCACGCGTGTAGTCGAGGGTCTGGCGGTTGGAATCGAGGATGGGCCATAGCATCGACATGGTGCCCATGCCGTTGGCGCGCAGCCGGGCGCCGGCGAAGGTGTTGATGCAGTCGACACCGGCGGCCTCAAGGAGTTGTGCGACCAGTCCGCTGCCGGCACTGGCAATGAACACCGGGATATCTCCTGCCATCTTGGCGCGGAGCTTCTTGAGGATTTCTTCTCGGGAGGTGCGTGGGACGATCACTGTGGGGGTCCTATCTTCTTGTGCTACAGGAAATCGGGGGAGTCGGGCGGTGAGACCCTCGGGATTGCAGAAGCGTACGGATCCGAGCCGTACCGCGTCAGTGAATCTCGACCTTTTCACTGGGTCTGGTCCAACCTGGCAGGACCGGCTGTGTGCCAGGGGCACTGCAGCGGGTCGACTATCGGTTGATCTCGTCGCTTGTAGTAGGATTGGAACCCCATGATTCAACCACTGACCCGCCTCCTCACTCTCCTTCTGGTACCAGCCCTGCTCGCCATGCCAGGCGTCGGTCAGGCCGTGCGCGACGCAGTGAGCGAGAAGGGGATGGTGGTCTCGTCCTCCCCGCATGCCAGCGACATCGGGGCGGCGATTCTCAAGGATGGCGGCAACGCGGTCGACGCTGCGGTCGCTGTTGCCTTCGCGATGGCGGTGACCTATCCCACCGCCGGCAACATCGGTGGTGGCGGATTCATGGTGGTGCATCCGGCAGACGGGAGTCCGCCGGTGTTTGTGGACTATCGCGAAAAGGCACCCCTGGCTTCGACTCTCGAGATGTTCAAGGACGGTGGCAGCCGGGCCAACCATCGCTATGTCGGGGTGCCCGGTACGGTGCGTGGTCTGTCGCTTGCCCACGAACTGTACGGCCTGCTGCCTTGGAAGGATGTTGTCGAGCCGGCAGTCCGCCTGGCTACGGATGGTTTCGTAATGGCTGCGGGCCTGGCAAGCTCGCTCAATCGGGTTGCTCGGAGATCCCGCAACGCGGAGTTCAGACGGGTCTACAGCAAGCCTGGCGGCGGTCGGTGGCAGGGTGGCGACTTGATCAAGATGCCGGATCTCGGTGCAACCCTGGCTCGCATTCGCGACCACCGGAATGCTGGGTTTTATGAGGGTGAGACGGCCAGGCTGCTCGTCGAGGAGATGAAGAAGGGTGGTGGCTACATCACGCAGGCAGACCTGTCGGCTTACCGTGCTCGAATCCGAAATCCGATCCACTTCACCTATCGCGGCTACGAGGTGTTCAGTAGCCCGCCGCCGAGTTCTGGAGGGATCACCCTGGCCCAGCAATTGCAGATTCTCGAGAACTTCGACATCCGAAAAATGGGTCGCTGGTCGGTCAGTACCATGCATCTGATGATCGAGGCGATGCGGCGGGCCTACGCGAACCGCGCCCAACACCTGGGAGATGCGGACTTCGTCGAGATCCCACCGCATCTGACGGACAAGGAATTCGCCAAGAAGATGGCGAGGGACATCAACCGGAAACGGGCGACGCGCAGCGACACCGTCGGGCCGAAGATCACCGAGGCTCAGGAGAGCAAGGAGACCACGCACTTCTCCGTCATAGACCAGCGCGGCATGGCAGTCTCAAACACCTACACCCTTGAGGCTGGTTACGGGTCCGGTGTGGTGGTCCGCGGAGCTGGCTTTTTGCTCAACAACGAGATGGGGGACTTCAATCCCAAGCCGGGCACTACCAACCGGCGCGGAACCATCGGAACCAAGCCAAACCTGATCGCGCCCGGCAAGCGGATGCTGAGCTCGATGACCCCGACTATTGTCACCAAGGACGGCAAGCCCTACCTGATCACCGGAAGCCCAGGTGGGCGCACGATCATCAACACTGTGTTCTGTGTCACCGTCAATGTTCTCGACTTTGGCATGGGGCTTCGCGCAGCAATCGACGCGCCGCGCACCGATCACGAGTGGTTCCCGGAGCGTGTTCGATTCGTTGGCGCACGGGATGCAGAACACAGGGACATGGTGGAGAAGTTGCGCAAGATGGGACACGATATCCAGGCGAGTCGCGGACAGGGAGACGCCAACTCGATCCTGGTCAAGGGCGGCAAGTTCTATGGCGCCGCCGACAGTCGGTCAGGCAGTGCTTCAGGAGTGAAGTAGCCTGACCTGATGCGGGCACCCGCCCACGGAACGATTACGCGCTACAAGATTGGCTGGGACCCGGATGCAAGCACCAGGCACCTATCTACCTGTGATCACGGGCGGCGCCGCTTTCTTCAGGAACAGGATCGCAAAGCAGGTGTTCTCGAGGTTGCCCCACTTGCCGTCGAGGTGTTGGTCGGCCAGCAGCTGTTCGGCGCCCTCGGAGTACCAACGGCGGTCCTGGAAGACCGCAGTGCCGTTGAGTTCGCAGGCCCGCTCGAGTCCGTAGAGGTAGTAGTAGTGCCAGTGGTTGCCGGCATTCGGATTGTGCTCAACCGAGAAGTGTCGAGCCAGCCAGGCGAAACCACAGTCGACGGCGTCTCGTATGCGGTTGCGGAGCTTCCGCGTGCCCTTCTCGGCCTGTCGCAAAGCGGAATCACAGATGACCAGGCCGGTGATGCCGGCGGCTGTCATGCTACCGGTGGGTTTACCGCCCTTGCCGACGTAGCTCCAACCGCGCGCCTTGGTCGGTACTCCGGACTTCACCGTCTTACGCTTTCGTTCCTTGCCACTTCCCACCGCCTTCCGATGCTCCCGTTCGTAGGCTTCGAGTTCCTGATGACTGACCAATTTCAGGAGGACGGGCTTGCTCTCGGGTCGACACTGGACGTCGAGCCAGTGGTTGGCGGCCGCAAACCAGACGGTCGGCGAGACCTCTACCCCGCACAGCATCGCTGTGTACAAACCGAGCAGGGCGTACTGGGTGTTCGAGTTATCGAAACGTTTAGCTGGGGTGTAGTTCCAGCGTCGCGAGTAGGCGCTTTGGACCCGCTGATCACAGTTGCCGAGCAGGGTCTTCACCCATTCCTCCAAGATCTTCTTGTCGGCGGGTGTCGGCTTGCGCGGCGTAGGTTTGAGGATGCGTCCTTCGATGAGCGCATCGCGTTCGCCAACTGGGGCGTAGACGGCTTCGAGCGCCATGATGGCGGTCGCCAGGTCGTAAGTTCTGGTCAGCTTGGCCTTGCGCAACCGGTTGACCGCCTTCTGGACCAGGGCGTCCTGCGGATCCACCCCGGCTTTGATCAGGGTGAGGATTGCCAAAGCGAGTTTTCCGGCGTTTGGCAGCTTGTTGCTGAGCACGGAACGCAGGTTGCGAGCGCCGCTGTGGATCGCGTTGTTGACACGTGCTTGGAAGTGGGAGTCGTTGGGAGTGCTATTGCGAACCCACGACCATTTTTCGTCGAAGGTCAGTCGGCACACCCGCACCTTGCTGTTGGGAAGCAAGCCGCCGACCTTTGGCATCTCGACGCCCATCACCAGCTTGGATGTGAAATTCTCGACTCGTTGACGCTCGGGGTTGAGCAGGCGATCGATTGTCAACTGGCCTTCGATACGAATCAGCGCTTCCGACGCGAATGGCGGGTTCTTCACTGGGATCAGCTTGCCGTTGCGGGCGCGCTTTGGTTTGGGCATCTTGATCCGGCGTGGCTTCATGGCACCAAAGCGCGTGGTGATCTTCTGCGTGCCATTGGTCTGCACCGAGTCGTAGGTGGTCTCCACCCAGATCCTCTCGAAGCCCCTTGGCAACTCGAGAATCTGCCTCTTGAGCTTGACCATGTGGGATGTGCGTCGCAGGTCGAGTCCCAGGCTCCTCGATAGATCACGCGGATCGGAGCTACGTTTGGTCAAATACTGCTTCTTGGGATCGAGATGGCGGCCGTGCAAGGTGGCCGCCGGCCGCTGGCGAGGAAACAACTTCCTGGCGAAGGGTGAGGCCTTTGCTGCGGCCTTGCCGAGCTTCAGGACTGAGAGCTTGTCGAACCAGGCTTTGCCACGGGTTGCGTCGAATGCTCCCAGGGCACAAGAGGCGCGAACGGCCGTGAGATCCCTGGTGTGGAAGTCGACCCGTACCTCGGTCCAGTCCGAAGTCCCGAGCACCGGCTTGCTGAGAGCGGTCTTGCCGAGTTCCTGGATACCGATCTGTGCGCCGCTGCCTTGGTCGATGGCCTCGGTCTTGATCCAACCACTCAGTCGGTAGCGACTGTTCTTTTCGACCTTGATCCCTTGCACCCAGGCGGCGTCGAATCCGCGCTTGCGACCCTTCTGGTCCGGCGTGCTGTGGATCACCAGGCTGACCTTGCCAGCGTGGGCCTGCTTTCGGTCGATGACGAGTTTGCCACTGCCGGCGAACTGCAACTTGCCCCAGCGGTGTGGATTGTTGCGGTTGAGGTGCTCCGCTGAGGGATTCAGGAGCAGGTTGCCTACCTTCGGCGCCTTGGGCTTGGCAGTGGGTTTGGCCTTGGCGTTGGCCTTTGGTTTTGCGGGGGCTGCGACTGAAGCTTCGATTCGCTCAAGGATTTCGGTTTTTACCGTCGCCTGGCGCTGGTAGTGCGCTGCCGAATACTGGTCCAGGTTCCAGCCATAGCGCTGCCCTGGCAGGACACCGTGGGTGCAGGAGATGATGAGAGCTAGCAGGAATATCCGCATCAGATGCCGCAGGATATTGAAAGGTGAGAGAAGGCAGTGCGAATCACATTATAGCTGGGTGGACGGATCCTGGCTCTCATCAGCCCGGAAACCACGGTGCAGGGCGGCGTGTGGGACCCGATTCAACTCTCGAAACAGGAAAAATACTGACGCAACTGGCTGTGCCGGGTCCTGCATGGGATGGTCTGGTTGTTCCCGGGCGTCAGTGGCTTTACCCATTGCCCCTTGTCCCAACGAATGGTGCTGCCATGACGATTCTCGACCTCTGGCTTCCGATTCTGCTTGCCGCGGTGTTTGTTTTTCTCGTCAGTTCCGTCATTCATATGGCGACGCCGCTGCACAAGTCGGACTTCAAGAAGATGCCGAACGAGGCCGATGCGCTGGCTGCGATGCGGGCCAACGGCTTGGTACCTGGGCAGTATGTGTTCCCGTGTGCTGCGAGCATGGCGGACATGGGTAGCCCCGAGATGTCTGCCAAGTTGCAGGAGGGACCCATCGGGTTCATGACCGTGATGCCCAACGGTGGCTTCCGAATGGGGAGACAACTGATCCACTGGTTTTTGTTCAGCCTGCTGATCGGTGTGTGCGCCGCCTACATGGCTACGGTTTATGTCAACAAGACTGGTGCGGTCACGGACGTGTTCCGCATTACGGCCACCGTGGGAGTTCTGGGTTTCGCACTCTCCCACCTGCAGGATTCCATCTGGAAGGGCCAGCTTTGGGTGACGACCTGCAAGTTTCTCTTCGATGGTCTTTTGTATGGCCTTGCTACCGGTGCGGCCTTCGCATGGTTCTGGCCTGGTGCCTGAGTAGGATTCCACATGGTGCTCGGCGGCATTGACCTGGGTGGTACCAAGATCGGGGTATCTCTCGGTGACGGGGGCGGGAAGGTGCTCGCACAAGATCGGTTCGTTACCGACCAGAGTCAGGGTCCCGACGATCTTCTCGGCAGGGCCGTGGAGCGGCTGCGGAAACTCTGTGTCGCTCAGGGCCTGCCCGGATCCAAAGATCTGGCGGAGCTCGAGGCCGTCGGCATGGCGTGTCCCGGGCCCCTGGACTACGAGGCGGGTTGCCTTCTCGAGGTACCGAATGTGCCGGCCTGGCAGCGCTTTCCTCTGCGGTCGTGGCTCACGGACAATCTGGCGCCTCCCTCGACCTTCATGAATGACGCCAATGCCGGGGTTCTTGCCGAGGTGCTCTGGGGTGCTGCGAAGGGAACTTCCAGCGCGATCTTCCTCACCATGAGCACCGGGATGGGTGCCGGTTTTTACCTCGGCGGCCAGGTCTACGAGGGACCTCGCGCCCTGGCTGGGGAGATCGGCCACGTGCGCCTGCGCGACGACGGCCCGGTTGGATTTGGTAAGCGTGGGAGTGTCGAAGGATACTTGAGCGGTCCGGGCATGGTGCAGGTGGCAGAAGCCGAGCGATTGCGGTTCTTGCATGCTGGTCTCGCGACGGAACTCTCAGCGGGCGAGATCACGCCGCTGAGAATCTGTGAACTCGCCACCTCCGGAGACCCTGCGGCCGTCGAGGTACTCGATCGCTGCGGTGACGAACTCGGTCGACTCTGTGCGATGTTGATCGACATTCTCGATCCGGAGGTGATCGTTCTCGGCACCATCGGTTCGGCCTGGTTCGACTTGTGGGAACCACGCGCGATGCGCGTGATCGAGGCCGAGGCAATCGAGGGGGTGGCATCAAGGGTGGCACTGCGTCCATCGGCCTTGGTCCATCGAGGGGATCAGCAGGCTCTGGCGGTTGCGTGGCGACTTCTTCAGGCCGGAAGTTCTGGAACTCACACAGAACCTACGTGAACCAGAAGGCGGTGTGGGCTGGCGGCTTCAACTTGACGCGGGTCGCTGCATGACGATCTTCGGTATCGCCATCTTGTATTCTCGTAGATCCAACCTGGTCGCCTCAGGGCTCCGGGGAGGCGCGTGGGGCCTTGTTATTCGGTCTGAGATAATGGTCCGGCAAGCGGTCTATATTTGTACTACTTTGTCACGCGGTTGGCCGGGCAGGGAAAGTGGACGTGGTCTTGCGGTGATGTAGACTCGCGGTGTGTGTGTGGATCTGCGTATTGGCCCCACACAACTCGTCCTAATCGCCTCATCTTTTCCGCTAGTGCAGGTAGCCCCATGAAAGCTTCTCTCACGGTTCTGGCGTCCCTCATCACACTGAGCAGCGTGTTTGCTCAGCAAAACATCGTCTACAACGACCCGAATCCTGCGGGCGGCAACGCCTTCCCCTTCGGATCGGAAGGCATCCGGTATCAATCGGTCATGGAGGGAGCGAAGTTGACACAGGCCCTTGTACCCGTAGTGGTGCGTGACCTGTTTGTGTACGGGAGATCAAATGGCCTCCTTTGCAGTTATGAGGACATTGAGATTCGCATGGGCGTGACGAGTGCGCCTCATAACGCCATGCTGGCAACGGACTGGGCGACCAACAATCCGAATCCGACAACTGTCTACCGTGGTCCGCTTGCGATCAATTTTCAGGCCAACGTGTGGTCAGGAATTGGTCTCCCGGTGCCGTATACGTTTATCCCGACGGCTGCCACCGACAATCTCTGCCTTGAGGTCATTGTTCACAGTGCGAAGAAGATGGTCACGGGCACTAGCTCGAACTTCTATTTCGCCGGCGCTTCCAGCACGGTTTTTCGCGCTTTCCGCTACAAGTGGACCGCCGGTGGCAACCCTCCTCCGATGACTGGGGCCGCGGGTCAATGTGTTGGTTTCCTGTTAAACAACGGGAACTTTGCCGTGCACGGCCAATACGGCATCAGCTCTGCGGCCACGAAGGTAGAAATCAGTGGCAGCACGTATCCCCAGCCGGGCAAGCTGCTGACGATCAACCTGACTGGTGGTGGGCCATACCGGACCAGTTTTCTTGCGTTCGGATTCACCTACGCACCGTTTGACATGACGGTGATGGGGGCTCCTCGTTCGAACATCTGGTTCAATCCACTGATTTCCGTCGCGACAGTTTCTGACGCGAACGGAGCCGCGGCCATCCCGCTCGTGATTCCTACGACCCTGACCACCGGGACGGTCTTTGCCCAGTGGTACCAGGTTGATCCAGGCGCCTACCAGAACACCCTGGGGCTGGTGACATCGGACTGCGCCACGATCATCTTTGGCCAGTAGCATTTGCCTCTAGCCTCCATTCGGTGGCTCTCATGGCCGCTGCGCTTCTACATGGGAGGTGCAGCGGCCAATTGTCATCGTGCTGGGTCAAGAAGCCATGAGCAGCGGACAGGCGGGTTCCGGGGCGCCCTCTGAACTGGTCTGGAACTCCAACTGGTCGTGAATCCGACCTGCTTTCCATCCCTCGGGTGCTACCTATGATCTTGCAGATACACCAGATAGGGCTTTGAAGAGGTTTGGGAGCGGGGAGGGGTGCGGAGCCTGAACGAAGTCTGCCTATGATCTGATTTTTGATGGTCCTAACCAGATTGCCTGGAACCACCATTGCCGAGTCTGCGTCTCCCTGGCGCCAGTCTGTTGGATTGGCGGCCCCAAAAGCTAGATAGCACTGAGCCTCTTCGATCTGCCGTCGTTCAGGCCTTTCCCTTCAACCCCGACCCGAATCAGATGCAACGCGTAACCGCCGAGGCCTTTCTGCTGGCCACCTCGTTCTTTTTCCTGAGTACTACCGATTCCCGCGCCCAGGGCACCCCGATTGGGTTTGCCGAGCAGTGGGCTTTGGCTACTGACCGTGCCGAAGTGCTCGGGCAGTTGATCCCGGGCACCAGGGACTATTACTACTACCACTGCCGTCACAAGCAGGACACGGGTGATTACGACGCTGTCGAGCCGCTGATGCGGGCTTGGATCCAACGTCATGGTCGGACGGCACGGGTGAAGCGGATCGAAAACCGTCAGGCCCTGCTGACCTTCGACAAGGACCCGGCGAAGACCCTGCAGTTCCTGCAGGCGCGTCTTGGGCTGAAGTTCGATCATCAACGTCAGATGAGCGAAGCCAAGCAGGACGTTCCTAGCAGATTGGATAGCGCACTGGTGTCTCCGGACGCGTTTGCACGGCGCGCTCTCCAGAAGCGGCCGCGATCGGTAGCTGGATTCAGGGACTCGGCATTCGACTCCTTGTTGGCGAGTGATCTTGGCGACGAGTTGTTGATGAGTTTGCTGACGAGGTTGAGGCGGCCGGATGTAGCAAACCTGCCAGCGCTGATTGTGCGCAATCTCAAGAATCGACGGAGCCGGGGTTTCGGGTCGCTCCAGATTCACAGGCATCTTCTGCTCGACCAACTCGAGCAGTGTGTTTCCTCGATGCCGTCCTTGTTGAACAAGCAGAAGTTCGTCGAGGTGTACCTTCAGCGGCTACGGCCGAGTAACGATCAGCGGTGGGACGGCGACGCGAAGGTTCGACAGGCCTACCTTGACCGGCTGCACGCATTTGCACAGCGTCTGGCGCCGGCTCACAACTCGCTGAAGGCGCATGTTCTTCACCACCGCCTGAAATTTGACCTTGCGGTTGGCAAACCTAACAAGGAGCGCTTGATGGCGTACCTCCGTTTGCCCCGTCCCAGTAGCTACGTGAACCCGAAGTTCTTACGCGGCCGCCAGCTCGCCGGCGAGATCGTGGATCTGAACCGACGATACGCCACAGGTCTCGATCGGATTGGCAATGATGACGAGCTGGTTCGAGGGTATCTGATGCACTTCTTTGCGAACGAGGACTCCTACGAGGCTTATTCGGAGACAGTTCGGAGCGACTACCTGAGGCGCTTGTTTGCAGAGACCAAGATCCTGAACGGGACCGGTGACATGGAGCGATGGTATTCGCTGCTGGATGATCCGGGTTATTACGAGCGACTGAAGGATCGCGTCGAGATCGAGTTCGTCCCGACTTTGAAGCAGTACTTCGGAGCTGACGAAAAGGTCTCCCTGCAGCTTGATCTCAAGAACGTCAAGACACTGTTGGTCAAGGTGTTCGAGATCAACACCTTCAACTACTACCAGAAGGCCAACCGGGAGGTCGATGCCTCGATCAATCTTGACGGCCTGATCGCGAACCGGGAGAGGACGTATGATTACACAGAGAGCCCGATGCGACGGGTCCGGCGTAGCTTTGAATTTGGGGGCCTGTCACTGCCAGGTGTCTACGTGGTGGAGTTTATCGGCAATGGCATATCCAGCCGGGCTGTTGTCCATAAGGGCCGCCTTCAATACACCGAGCGGCGAGGGTCTGCCGGGCACGTACTTACCGTGCGCGATGAGGCCGGAAACGAGCTAAAGGAAGCGACTGCCTGGTTTGGTGGCCGCAGCTATTCCGCGGACAAACAGGGCGAGATTGTGGTTCCCTACTCAACCAAGCCTGGTGCGCGCCCGTTGATCCTGAGTCACGGCGAGCTATCCACCTTGGAGCGCCTGTCCCACGTAGGAGAATCGTACGAACTCTCGGCAGGCGTGTACCTGGACCGGGAAACCTTGATCGCGAAACGCAAGGCCAAGGTCATCCTGCGACCGAGTCTGCGTTTGAACGGCAACCCGGTGAGTTTCGAACTCTTGGAAGATCCGGTGCTCACCATCGCGTCCCGGGATTCGCAGGGTATTGCGTCTTCACTCGATGTTCGAGATCTGAAGTTCTCCAACAATCGGGAGTTCGTACATGAGATCAAGGTGCCTTCAAACCTCGCGATTGTATCGATCAGGCTTCGTGGGCGAGTTCGAAGTCTCAGCCGGGCTCAGCATGTCGATCTTGCGACCCCGAATTCTACTTTCCAGGTCAACACCATCGATGCATCCGAACTGACGGCTTGCCCATTACTCGGCCGTACCCCGGCGGGCTACGTTGTCGATGTCCTTGGCAAGAATGGTGAGTCCAAGGCACAGCGCGCCGTGCGCTTGACCTTGAGCCATCGCGACTACAGCGACTCATTCACGGTAACGCTCAAGACCGATGCAAATGGTCGGATTCGCCTCGGCCAACTACCGGGGATTACCGAGGTCCACGCATCTGGCCTACCGCAGAACGTCACCTCCTGGAACCTACGGTCCGCAGACCGTACCTACCCAGGGGAACTACATGGAGTAGTCGGCGAGAAGATCCGTGTGCCTTACATCGGAGATGCCAAGTTGGTGTCGCGGTCGATCGTCTCTCTCTTGGAGAAGCGTGGCAGTGCTTATACGCGGGATGCGTTCGAACACGTGGCACTTGCGGATGGGTTCGTTGAGTTGCGGGGTCTCGAAGCGGGCGATTACAGCCTGGTCCTGAAGGAGACGGCCCAGCAGATTCCTGTGAGAGTTACCAGCGGGGTGTATCGACAAGGTTGGGCAATCGGACGCGACCGCCTACTCGAGATGAGAGGCCAGAATCCACTGCATATCTCCAAGGTGTCGACGGACGATCAGCAATTGCGTATCGACCTCGCCAACGCCGGAAAGGACTCGCGGGTACACGTCTTCGCGACCCGCTACATGACGGCCTACGACTTGTTCGGAGGGCTGAGATCGAGGGATTCCAACAGCGGGTTCAGGCTCGATGTGGTGCATCCCGAGTCGAGTTATCACTCCGGTCGCGAGATCGGAGATGAATACCGCTACATCCTGGATCGGCGCTTCGCGAAGAAGTATCCCGGCAACCTGCTCAAGCGCCCGGGGATGATCCTCAACCCATGGGCCCTCGACGAGTCCACCAATACTTCCATAGGACTTGGTGGCGGTGCTGGTGGAAAATACGGGAGCCGCCGAGGTGGGAAAGGGAGAGCCGGACCGACAGCGCCCCGTTCGGAGGCTAGCCGCCGTGGCTATCAGTCTCCGGGGACCTTCGTCAATCTTGAGTTCCTCTCAGAGTCGGCGCAAGTTCTCACCAACCTACGGGCTGACGAGGCGGGCATCGTGCGGGTGCCGTTAAAGCAGCTTGGGTCAGGTCAGATGTTGCACGTGGTCGCAGTCGACCATGGCGACACGGTCTACCGATCGATCGTTCGGGCCGAACAACCCTTGGTGGCCCGGAGTCGTCAGTTGGCTGAGGCGCTGAGTTCGGAGCAGCACTTTGCAGAGCAGCGTCGGATCGAGTTCGTCGCGGCCGGAGGCAGCGCCGTGCTCGACGATGCTTCGAACGCACAGGCCCAGACCTATGACTCGCTGAGCTCGGTGTTCCAGTTGTTTTCTACCCTGAACAGTAGCGAGGATCTCAGCAAGTTTGCCTTCGTTCTCAACTGGCCCAAGCTTGAGGAGGCCGCAAAACAGAAGCACTATGAGACGAACGCGTGTCATGAGTTGCACTTCTTCCTGCATCAGAAAGACCCTGAGTTCTTCAAGCGGGTCGTGCGGCCGTTCCTTGCCAACAAGGCCCACAAGACCTTCTTGGACCAGTGGTTGCTCGGATCGGACCTCAGCGCCTATATCGAACCCTGGGCTTTCCAACGACTCAATATTGTCGAGCGCGCTCTGCTGGCCCGTAGGGTCAGCGACCAATCAGCTTCTATCAAGAGACACATCGGTGAGCTGTTCGATCTGAAGCCTCGCGATCCAGCCAAGTTGACGCGCTTGTTCGATCGTGCCTTGAAGAGCTCTTCGCTCGATTTTGCCGCAGACGGTCTGCAAGGCGCGCTGAGGTCCCTGGAGAAGATGAAGGTGGGTGCTGGTGGCAAACCGGCCACTGGAAAGATCTACAAAGGTCCCGCGACCCCTGGCGCTACAAATCGTAGCAGGACAACGATGGGTAGAGGTCGTCGCAATGCTGACAAGAGTGCTGCCGATTTAGAGGAAGACGTGGAAGAAGTCGAAGTCATGGACGAGGAGTCCGGTGAAGACAGGGGCAGGAATGAACGCAAGCAGGTTGAGAACAATCTTGGGGTAATTACCGGTTCTGAGATGTTCTTCATGACTCAGAAGCAGGATCTGAAGCGGCGAGGCCAACTCCGAGAACTCTACCGCGCTCTGGATCCAACCAAGCCCTACGTGGAGCACAACTACTGGCACCGCCGGAACACCGAACACCTTGCCGACCTGATCAAGGTCAATGGATTCTGGCGTGATTACGCGATGGCGCCGAGTGATCAGCCGTTCTTGTCTTCGCGTATCGCTGAAGCGACTTCGAGCTTCGCGGAGATGATGTTGGCACTTTCGGTGTTGGATCTTCCGTTCGTAAGCGCCAAGCACGAAACGACGCTGGATGGGACCCGCCTCACTCTCCGGGCGGCCACGCCCCTGCTGTTGGTCCGCAAGGAATTGGTCGAGCAAAATATCAACGATGGGGAACAGAAGACCCCGATCCTGGTCAGTCAGAACTACTTCCGCCTCAACGAGCGCTACCGTTTCGAAGGTAACCAACGCTACGACGCCTACGTGACGGGCGAGTTCTTGGTGGACGTGGCCTACGGCTGCCGAGTGGTGGTAACCAACCCGACCTCGACACCTCGGGAACTGGATCTCTTGCTGCAGATCCCCGAAGGTGCGATCCCGGTCAAGGGTGGTTTCTACACCAAGGGTGTCAGTGTTGCTCTGCAATCGTACGGAACGACGTCGATTGAATATGCGTTCTACTTCCCGGCTTCCGGCACCATGCCGCACTACCCGGTGCACGTGGCAAGCAACGGTAGCCTGGTGGCGTTCGCCGAAGCCGCTGATTTGGCGGTCGTCAAGGAGGCTAGCAAGCTTGACACAAGCTCCTGGCAGTATGTGTCCCAAAACGCTGCTGATGACGCCGTGCTGACGTATCTGGACTCTGCCAACCTGCAGCGTACCGACCTGTCGAAGATTGCGTGGCGCATGCGCGACGCGAAGGTGTTCGGCCAGGTGATCGGGCGGCTGCGCAGCCGACACGTCTACTCGGATGTGCTGTGGTCCTATGGGATCCGTCACTCGGATGCGGATGTGGTGCGGGAGTACCTGCGGCACCAGGATCGGTTTCTACAGAGTTGTGGCCGAGCCCTGTCATCCTCCTTGGTGACGATTGATCCGATCGAGCGCCACGGCTATCAGCACGTCGAGTACGATCCTCTGGTCAATGCCCGGGCCCATCGCTTCGGCAAGCAGCGACGGATCCTCAACAGTCACCTCGCTGGCCAGTACCAGGCCTTCCTGCGGGTTCTGGGGGATCGACGGACGCTTGATGACGAGGATTGGATGACCGTTACCTACTACATGCTGCTGCAAGACCGTGTGGAGGAAGCCTTGGCGAGCTTCGTGCGGGTGCGACCCTCGAATTTGCCGATGCGGGTGCAATATGACTACATGCGTGCATATCTCGACTTGTTCACCGCAGAACATACGGTCGCTCGTCAGATCGCAGATCGGTATGAGAAATACCCGGTAGCCCGCTGGCGCAAGCTGTTTGCCGATGTGCGCAACCAACTCGACGAAGCTGAGGGATCCGCAATTGCCAAGAGCGATCTCGACAACCGTACCCAGCGACAGACCGAACTGGCGGTCAAGGAACCCTCGCTGGAACTCGTTGTTGAGGCAAAGAAGGTGGCGCTCACTTACCGCAACGTGGAACGTTGCGACGTTCGCTACTACGAGATGGACGTCGAGTTCTTGTTCTCGACCCATCCGTTCGTACAGCAGGGATCGGGTTCGTTTGCTTATATCAAGCCAAACCGACGCGAAGCTCGCGATCTCCCGGCCGGAAAGTCAGAGCTGGTCTTCGATCTTCCTGAAGAACTTCAAAACTCAAACGTGCTGATCGAGGTTCGCGCTGGTGGTGTGGTGCGTCGTCAGGCCTACTACGCCAACTCCCTGGCAGTACGTTGGACTGAGACCTACGGTCAGCTGAGGGTTGCAAACCGGAAGACAGGCAAGCCGCTGCCGACGGTCTATGTGAAGGTGTTCGCCCGCATGTCGAATGGGCAGGTTCGCTTCTACAAGGATGGCTACACGGATATCCGCGGTCGATTCGACTATGCATCGCTGTCGGCCAAGGACTCCCGGAAGGCGAACAGGTATTCGATTCTGGTCATGAGTGAGGGCCACGGCGCGATGATCCGTGAGGTGGCGCCGCCGGCTCAGTAGATTGCGCAAGCAATCTGGAGACTCCCTGTCGGGACCCGGGTCTACCCGGGTCCCGACCCTGATACGCTTCTTGCCCTTAGGTCGGGAGTCTGAGGTGGTAATGCTCGCCGCGATTAAATCCCGCCAGATTGCGCAAGATTGACGGGATTCGCTTCCTCCCCCAGTGGGTGTAGACCTAGCCTGTTCCGTCCATTTCCAACCTCCCCCAGCAACCTCCGAACGGACGATGAACACCCATACCACCATCCTCGTAGCTTTTTCCCTTCTTGCTTCGGTCCCCGCGCAGATCAGTGGCAGCATCAACCGCGATGCTCCGTCCGCATCTTCTGGGGTCGAGTTCGCCAACAAGTCCAAGATCAGCGTCAAGTACACTGCGATCCACTTCGGTGAAGGTCAGTGGCAGTCGATTCTCAAGAACACCCGTCGCCACGAACGCTTCAACAGCGGCGCGGTGCGGCGCCCGCTCGGTTCGATCACGACCAACTGTGGCGTGACGGCGTCCGGTAAGGAGATTCCGGCGGGTGACTACAAGATGTTTTTCACCGTGCACGAAGGTGCTGGTTGGGTTCTCAACCTGAAGAACAACGCGGACGATGCTGCCGAGGCGATTCGCTGGCGCATGGTCATGACCGACACGAAGACCGCCAACAAGCGTTTCAAGGTTGCCGTCAACCCTGGTGCGGATGCCGGCACGGCGACCATCTCGATTTCGTTCGGCACGAAGTCGGTAAGCGTACCGCTGAAGGTCGCCGCCCCCCCGGCAGAGCAGAAGAAGCAGTAGGGTCACCAGGCTGGGGTCAGTGTGACCCCAGCTGCGTTACTTGCTCGTCGCCTGGGCGAAAGCCGTGGGCCCTCCGACGATCGGAAGGTCGAAGGAGGTTGCGTCCAGATCGACGGTCAGCTTGGTCCCGGCCGGTGGCCACAAGGTGAAGTCCCGGTCACTTGAGAACACCATCAGGCCGATCTGTTGGCCTGCTGGGATGACCTGATCGTCGGGCTGCAGGTCGAAGCTGAGCTCGTAAAATGCACCCGGCTTCAGCGGACTACTTTCCCGCAGCGACTTGTGGTTTTGAGGGTCTGCCCAACCGCGGGTGATGAGGTTGTCGGTGATCTTGCCGCGGGGAGTCCATGGTAGAGAGACCACCCAGACCGAGAGGTTGGCGGCCTTCTTGTTGCAGGCCAGCCGGATTTTCATTCGGGCGGTGCCAGAAATGTGCAGAGGCTTCGTCAACTTGGGGGTTGCGTACAGGAGTCGGTGGGGTGATCGGGCAGCGGCAGCCAGTTCTGCGCCGGGGACGCTCACATCGTCCACGAGCGTTTTCTTGCCGCGACCATTTTTGGCCTGGTTCGACAGCCCACCGATCCGGGTCCCGTTTCCAGCCGGATGTAACGTGACCGTAGCGGCTTCCGGGTGGGGATAGTCGGCGTACGGCGTTGGGTTGCTGCGCTTGTCACCTTCTCGGACGATCCAGGACTTGGGGTCCTTTTCGACGTCGTTCTTCACTCCGTAGAGATAGCGGGTGAACCAGCGGTTCATCTGCTCGAGTGGCGGAGGACCCCCGTGGCCGCCTTGGTGAAAGAAGGCCTGGCACGGCACGCCCTTCTCCTTGATCGCCTGGTAGATCCGCACGCTGTGCTCTGGCATGACGTTCCAGTCGTTGAAGGCGTGTGCCATCAGGGTCGCTGCGCGCAAGGGACCGAGCTGGTTCAGGTAGTCTCGGCCAGCCCAGAAGTCGTTGTAGTCGCCTTTCGTCCGGTCAAACTGCTTCGCCATGAGTTCATCACGTACGTTGCAGTTGCAATATTCACGCCGCTCCGGGTTGCCGCTGTGAATGAAGTTGAACAGGACGTCGATATCTTCGCCCATCCAGCCACCGGGGTGACGGACCAGGCCGTGCGAGCGGTAGTAGTGGTAGTAGGAAGTGTTGGGTGCGATCGGGATGATGCACTCCAGACCCTTCACACCAGTAGTCGCGGCAGCCAGGGGAATCGTGCCATTGTAGGAGGTGCCAGTCATGCCGACCTTGCCGGTACACCACGTTGCCTCGACGAGTTCGTCGCCAGTGGGACTGGTGTATCCGAGCGCTCGACCATTGAGCCAGTCGATCACGGCCTTTGGTGCCAGTGACTCGTTCTTGCCGCCGACTGTTGGGCATCCCTGGGATAGGCCGGTGCCCGGCGATGCGGAATGCACGACTGCGAAGCCACGTGGTACCCAGGTCCGGATTTGTGAACCGGACATCAGGGGGCGACGGATCTTGGCTTTGACCTCTGGAGGGTTTGGTCGCTCGGGCGGTTTGGCCCCGACCTTTTGGCGAGGGTTCCAGAAATACTTGCGGTTGGTCGTGGAGGTCCCGGAGTAATAGGGGCTCGACTCGTAGATGACCGCAACCTTCAGACCCTCGGTTTTGGTCTGCACTGGGCGGGTCACATCAACATGCACGCGATCGGCCTTACCGTCGCCGTCTGTATCGAATTCCGTCTCGACCCAGAGGTCGTGCTGGATCCACTCACGCCTGTTGTTGAAAGCCTCGACGATCTGCGCTTGCCCATCGACGAAAACCGGGCGTGCCTTGTTTGTGTTGTCTTGGGCCGAGAGCGAACCGAGAACGATGGATGCTGCCAGTGTCGTGGTGCAGGTCCGAAGAGCGAATCCTTGGATGATCATGTGCATGCCAAGAACCTACGGAGCCGGGCCAGGATCGTAAAGGTGAACGGTGAATGCTTTCGAGTCTTGTGGTCTGGTCATGCTCTCAGCGGATCCCCAGGATGCGCTGCTTCGGCCGGCTAGCGATGACCTGTGGGGTCTTTACGACGCTTCCGGAACAGGATCATGGGTTCTTGGACCCGCTTGCTCGTGACCGAGAGATGTGGGGGTCGGCAGCACAAATCGCGGATGATCCAGTCCGCTTCTCCGAGGCAATTGGGAGAGATGGTTGCGAAGGTCTGGCGTGGGGAGTAATCCGGGTAGATGTCTCGCCATTGGGGGCGTGCGTGATGAGTCAAACTGCCTCAACTTCTTCGGATGATGCCTGGTGCGGCCGTCTTGCCTGGCTGTTGTTCGTGGTTTCCGCTGGGCTCTATTTCGTGACTCGTCAGGCTGCGATCGCAGGCGATGGAATCTACTTCGGTGACATGTTGCAGCAGGGACGCCTGGTCAACCATCACCTGCTCTACCTTCCGCTGGTGTGGGCCGTGCAGACCGCCGCGTCCATGGTCATCAACGTGACCCCAGAATTGGCGATGAAGTTGGTCTCCGCCCTCGCTGGTGGCGTCGGCGTGTCTGTGACCTTTCTGATCGCCAGCCGTACCTTGCAGACCCGCGCCCGATCGCTGGTTGCTGCGGTCACCATGATGGGGTTGTTGGGCTACTGGTTCCACAGCACTGCAACGGAGTTGCATTCCCTCCATGCAGCCAGCGCGGCGCTACTCATGCTGGGTCTGCTACGCGCTCTCGATGGTCGGCAAGGTCTCGACCCAACGACCTGGCTGCTCTGTGCCGTTGGCACCCTGTTGGTCCCCCTGTCGCACATGAGTGGTTACGCGGCCGGCTTGCCGGTGCTGTATGCAATCTGTCGGGTGGGGCCATCGCTGCGTAGGCAACTGGCGATGGCGGTGGCGACGGGGGCCCTGCTATTTGGTGTGATTTATGGGGGAGTCTATTTTGCCAGCGAGAATCTCGGGAGTGCGGTGAAGTTCGCCGTAAACGTGAGCACTACCGGCTTCTCATGGTCCACGACGCAGGGCGTGCTGGTGCAATTCACTCTCTACGCGCTGCCGGTCATGACCCTGGTTCCTGCCGGTCTCCGCGTGCTGTTCCGCACGAGTTCCTTGCATGGTTGGTTTTGCTTGTTGTGGGTCATCGCGTGGCCGGTGGTTTCGTTACGTCACGTGGATGACCTGTACGGTTCGTACCACACAGCGACCTATCCGGCGGCGGTGATACTGGCGGTGGTGGCCTTACACGGCTTGGCGAAGACCCGGGCCGGGGCGGTCGTTGGCCTGGCCTTGGCTTCGGCTCCGGCCTGGTTCTTGTGGAACGGGGACCGTGTCGTTGGCCTCATTGCCTGGTCGGTTGCTGCGACGGTGTTGTTCCTGCTTGCAGGCCGTCACGTTCGGCGGCCGAGGTGGTCGTGGTTGATGGTCGTTGTCACCTTTGCACTCACTGTGCCGATCTTGTGGCCAGTGCAGCGAGCGGACCTGATTCGAGATAGAATTGAGAAGATCTCCCAGCTGGCTGCTCCAGAGGACCTCGTGTTGGTCGTGCCCACAGAGGGATACGACCGGTTCCACTGGTCTCGGTTTTTCCTTAGTCCAGACGGCAAGGAACGCGCGCCCTGTCCTGCGGACCTGGACTGGTTGGCCCAGTACAGGCCAGCGATGTTGCCGAATGGCCGGGATCCGGTACTGCAGACCTATGAGGCTGTCGTGCGCGACAAGCTCAGCAAGAAGATGCCGATCTGGTTCGTCGGCGAGATCGCCGGCGTGTCTGGCAGTGCTGACCTGAACGGGTTCTTCGACTTCTTGCGCAGGGAGTGTCGCTTCGAGGGAGTCGAGACAGCGTCACTGTCCATTTATCGTTTGGTGGCAAAGAAGTAGTTCTCGTCAGCGGTTTTTTACGTGGTCGAAGATCGCGTACTCGAACGGCGACCAAACGGGGGTTCGGACTCCCACCGTCTGTAGGGCCTGATTCGCCCAGTTGTTGCAGGTATTAAGCAGGTGATAGCTGCCCGTGCCGCGAAAGAACACGTCTCGGATACCGTAGTTCGCACCAGCAATCTCCACGGGCTTGCCTCGTGAGTCGAGCGCGAAACCACTCTTGAGGTAGCTCACGAACTGCTGGTATTCCTCGTCGTTGAGCAACAACCGCACGCACTTGTGCCCCAACTCCGGCCTGAAATCGTAGTAGCTCACGTGCATCACGGACTTGGTTGGGAGGAAGATGGCCCTGAGGGTTGTGGCGAGCGAGAAGTCGGCTTCGGTGGGCGTCTCGATGTAGAAGTCGTGATCACCCCATCCGATCACGGCGTACTCAGGCAGTTGTTCCGGAGGGGTGCTCTTGGAGTACGGGGCGAAAGCTCCCCAGTCCATCAGCCTGGACCGAACCGGTACGACGAAGTCCGTGTGAATTCCGTTCGACCAGACCCGGATCTCGGTACCGCTGTCAGCCTGGACGTAATCAGGATTGGCCGCCAGGGATCCGAGTTCGAGGACCATCAGCCCGTAGAACACCACGATGGCCAAGAGCCAGACTGCTCCCCTGGCGGTGCGCCGGATCCAGACCTGCGCTGGTCCGCGGCGTGCCGCGGTCTTGCTGTCTGACCGGTCCATCAGGACGGACCTCTGGCAATCTTGTCAGAGGATTGAGGCAGCAGGCCCGAACGCTTGCGCTGGCGACATGTCGTGGACACGTCTGCCTCGACCGCATGGGTTGACGGTGTCCACCGGGAGACTATGTACCGCTCCGATACCCGCGGCCGGACTGCGTGGTCAGAGGCTTGCGTTGGAACAGGCTGGCCTGGCAGAGGCTAGGTCTTGGTCTTGGTCTTGCTCTTGCGCCGCATCGGGCGTGAAGTCGGCTTGGCCTTTTTCTTGGACCCTTGGGGTTTTGTCGCGGCTTCCTTCTTCTTCGCCATCTGGGCCCATCGCTTTTCTTCGGCCTTCGACTTCTTGCCGGAATACTTGTCGGTCTTCGGCTTCTTGCCGTAGTAATCGTCAACCTTGCGTTGGTGTTCGGCACGCTCAGCGCGCCGCTTGGCCATGCGTTGCTGGCTGGCCATGAAACCCTTGCTGCCGAACTTGACACCGGTGCCTTCGATCCCGGCGTTGTTGTCGTAGTAGGGACGGCCATAGTCGACAAACGTCTCCGTGTCGAATTTGCGGAACGACATGAACGGTCGCTTCGCCATCCGTTCGTGGAGCACCACGCTAGTCGGCTTCAGTTTGGTGGGCTTGCCGTTCTCGTAGTAGAACGTATCCCGCGTGCCGGTCTTGAGCATCTTGAGACGATTCTTCTCGTTCAATGCGTCAAAACCCTGCCAGCCACTGCGTGCGGCCATTGCCGGTGGTTGGTTCCGGATCGCACTTTGGTGCAGGCGTTGGTACATGGCGCGCTTGCTCTTGGAGCTGCGCTTGTCCTTGTGGAGTCGGTGGATGGCCTGGGCGAACCGGAGCTCGTGCGCCAGATCCTCGGGATGCCAGAAGCCCGGCAAGCAGTGCAGCACGGTGCCATCTGCAGCCAACACGTACAGCTGCATGTTGCGTGGGCCGGCGCCGTTGGTGGTGCCGACAGCGGCGTTTTCACAGGTGTAGCCGTGTGAATGCCCGACGTAGTCTTCGCGATGGATGTTCTTCCAGCCGACGACGAAGTGCTCCTTCAGGAGTGAGAAGGCTGGTTCTAGCGGAAGGGACACGCCCCTCAAACTTTGACCGGCGCTTCAAAGGAAGCCATCGAGGTCACCCAGGGCGTGGATCCAAACCACTGGACGGCCCTTGGTACGGCCCGCAGTGAGCGCGCCGCTGAGGGTCTTGTACCAGTGAAGTTCCTTGCGTAGCTTCCGGACGTTGTCCGCCACCGCGGGACCAGGTACCTGCAGCTTGCGGAAGCTGCGAGCGTCCCGGTTCGGGTTGCCGGTCTTCTTGATTAAGGAGCTCGGCTGCGGAGCCTGTGTCTGGCCTTGCGCGCTGAGGGTGGATACCAGGAGGCTGGAACAAACCAGGAACGTCAGTGTTGGTCTCATCATGAATTACCTCGGACCCCGGGGATCGTATCAGATCGGCCTCAAACAACCTGAGGGTGGGCGGTGATCGGACACAAATCCGTGCAAGGGCGCCTCTCTCACTATCGGAGGGGTCAGGGTCAGGGTTGAACAGATAGCCCGGATTTCGTCAGAAAAAACGACCTATTGCGAGATACAGAAAAGACTTGCGTTCGTTCGTATGAACAAGTTCTGGTGCGCAACCACCACCGAGGACCGGACCTGGTCGTCATCCTCGTCCCCCATGAATGCGTGGTGGAGGGCCTTGCCACCGGCAGCATCGATGATGACCACCTCGCCATTGTGGTTCATGAGAAAGACCTTGCCGTCGGCCACCGTCGGTGACGCACGCCAGCGGAAGTCGCGGGACAAGGATGTGGTCCAAAGGACCGCGCCGGTTTTCGGGTTCACTTTGGATATGGATCCGCGGTTGTCGTTGACGACGTAGAAGTGATGGCCGTCGAAGGCCGGCGTCGGCACGTCGCTCGACAGCGGACTGCGCCGTTCGCTCTGCCATGCCAGGCCCGCCTCCTGGTCGACCTTGCCGTTGGCACCGAGGTGGACTGCGTAGACCGGTGCGCCCTTCGGGGCGCAGACCAGGGCGACCTTGTCACCGACTACCACGGTCGGGACCAGACGCCAGGCCCGTTGGCGATGGCCCTCGTTCCATGTGCCCCAGCGCCATAGTTCCTTACCGTTCTCTGGGTCGTGTCCGGTCAGGACGTCGCCGCCGACCAGCAAGAGTTCCTTGCGGCCCTGGGCATCCCAGGGAATCGCAGTGGTGTAGGACTCGAGGGATTCCATCCGTGCCGGGGACGGACGGACGTGCTTGTAGAGCGTCTTGCCAGTCTTGGGATCGGCTGCCAGGATGAACGATTCGATCTTGGCGGGGGCAGCCGGTCGCCCCTCGTCGCCGTCGCGGCGGCCTCGACTACGTCCAATCGGTTGGTCGCGCTGTAGTACCGGCAGGAACACTTTGCCCTCCCAGATAGTAGGGCTTGCTGCGAAGGTCCAGTTGAAGGCGAACTTGCCGTAGTCCTGCTGGACGTTTCGCCGCCACAGGCGTTTGCCGTCCAGGTCGTAGCCGACGAGATCACCGTTGCCGAAAAAGAAGACCACTGTTTCGCCGTCGGTGGTCGCTGATGGTGACGCGTAGCTCGCGCGCCGGCCGCCGGTGCGCGAACCCGATTCGCCCCCGTAGCCGCTGCCGGCGTCCTTCATCCAGAGTACCTTGCCGTCCTTTCGGTTGAGACACATCGCGACCAGGCGATCACGGCCAGTGTCGGCGGCGGTCAGGAAAATCCTGTCGCCGACCACGATGGGGGTGCTGGCTCCTGGCCCGGGCAGTGTCGTCTCCCATGCCACATGCTTCTTGCGGGTAAACTCGACCGGGAGATTGGAGGCTTTGGCGGAACCGTTGTAGTACGGGCCGCGCCAATGTGGCCAGTCCTGGGCGTGTGCTGGCGTAGCGAGCAGGATGGTGGGCGCGAGGAACAGCAAGCGGGCGTTGGAGGTCATCCCAGCGTCATATCGGTGCGCACCGAGCCTCGGAAGCCCGGTGAGAACGTGTTACGAACCGTTCCCTCGGTAGGTCTCTGCGCATCGGCAACGCCGACTCGCCCTGCTTGGTGGGAATCCTCCAGGAGGCTCGCTGGACATGGGAGAGAGCTGAGCCGCCCACTCTTGCAACAGGACTGTCACGATCTGCCAAAAGGGGCAGAGTGTTTTGGCAAGTGGCTAAGGTCATCGGACCTGCAATCCCCTCCCCCCCCGAGCCTCCCATGAACAAGATTACGAAGGTCCTTTTGGTGGCGTTGGTGGCGACCGTCGCAAGCGACGTTGTCGCGCAGCGCAGCGCCCGCGTCTATGACCAGGCAGACATGATGCAGCGCAAGACAGAACTCCTGAGCGAGGAGTGGCTGCAGAACGCCGACTGGGTCATGTCCTACGCTGAAGCCAAGGCCAAGGCCAGGCAGAGTGGCAAGATGATCTTCGGGTACTTTACCCGTAGCTACGCTCCTTGAGGCCCGTGCAAAGCCCTGGAGAACGGTGCGTTCTCCAACAAGGAATTCTCGAAGTTCGGCCAGGAGGTTGTGTTGTTCTGCCACATCACGACCAAGCTCAAGGGCGATCCGGATCAGGACCTGCTCGGCCAGAAGAGCTCGCGAGTTGCGTTCCCGACGCTGCTCTTCATGGACAAGCAAGGCAACGTGCTCTCCAAGCAAGGCGAACGTAGCGTCTCGGCGTTCCGGCGTTCCGTCCGTGCGTTGGAGTCCATAAAGCGGCTCGAAAAAGCGGCAGCCGAGGGTGATCAGACAGCCAGGTCTGCGATGTTCATCGCCAGGCTCAACCTGGGCAAGTTCGACTTCCGCAGTGCCACGGCTGCCAGTGCAGACCTTCAGCTGACCGCCGCGCAGCGCGGTACACTCGACGCGGCGCTGGTCAACCTTGAGGTCGACCAGATCTATGCAGATGCACGCAAGAACGGTTCTTTTGTGCAGCTCGGGGACAAGTTCCTTGTCATGAAGAATGCTGGCAGGGTTCCGACCAGCAAGTACCCGCAGCTCCGGTTCTGGACCCAGATCATGAACCTGGCGCAGAAGAAGCGTGACGCCAAGCTCTACGCCGAGGCAATGAAGGCCTACCACCAGGCCGCTGGCAACAGCAAGACCTACCAACGCATTCGCGACCGTCACACGAAGGTCCTCGAAGCCTTGAGAGCCGGTCGTGCGGTTCCCGTCCCGACGCGCCGGGCTCGGACCCTGATCCCGAATCCCGCCAACAAGAAGGGTGCGCGCAAGGTTCTGGTCCCACCGCGCCGTGCTCGCGTTGTTCCGCCTAAGGGCGTCAAGAAGAAGCCGCTCCGCAAGGTCCCGGTTCCGACGCGTCGCGCCGGGTCCGTGCCCCCGAAGGGCACCAAGAAGGCGGCCCGCAAGGGCAAGTAGATCGGATGGCCTAACCGGGGCCTTCGGCCTCGTTTTCGCTATGCCCCAGGAAGCTCCAGACGTCGCCTTTGGCGAGGTCGCGGACCTTCTTTTGGAGTTTGGGCAGAGCACGACGGAAGCGTTGCCGGGCAGCCTCTTCTTGGATACCGCAGGCTTCGCCGATCTCGCGGAAGGTGAGATCGTCGTAGATCTTCATACAGATGATGCGCTGCTCTACCGGGTCCATCATCTCGAGTGAGAGCCGTACCCGTGCTTCTCCCTCGTCTTGGGACGCAACTTTGCTGGGAGTGCCGGTGTCAATTGCGGCGTCGGTCAGTCCGGACAGGGGCCGCTCCCGTGATAGCCGGCGTCGTTGGCGTTCGAAGTAACGGTGGTGGCCGCGGATCACGTTGTCCGCGACCATCTGTAGGAATGCCCGGAACTGGGGTTCGCCCTGCACCACGAAGTTCGGTGCGTCTTTGAGGAAGTTGGCGACGGCATCCTGCACGACGTCCTCGGTCTCGAGCTTGGCTTTCAGTTTGCCCTGCACTCGCTTGCGCACGTAGCCCTTGAGCCACGGCAAGATGCGATCGAGGATTTTCGGTAGAACGGTCTCGTCACCAGAGTGCATCTGGCGCAGGAGATCCTCGATGTCACTTCGAGAACTGGAATCAGACCGTTCGTTCACTTGTTGCCAGGTTGATGTGGGAGGAGCACGCCTAGAATAGTCGCCGAATCGGTCGTACCCCGATCGTGCGGGCGGAAGAACTGGGTGAGCGCCTGTCGAAGAGTAACAAGGGTCTTGTAGTACTGTTGAAATCGCTGCCACAAACGACCCTCTGGGCATTGTGGGTGGCCGCCGTGACGCGAAGACCGTCGCCATCTCGCGGCGGTGAGGTCTGGCCAAGATATGGGTCACGGCACCACTCGGCGACGTTGCCATGCAAGTGGTAGAGGCCTGATGGGGTGGCAGCCATCGAGACGATGGGGGCAAGGCCGACGTAGCCGTCGTCGTAGTCGACGCAGGTCGATGGATCGACTCTACGGAGGTTCGCATAGCGTTGATCCCGACGGTTCGAGAACAGCTTGAGTTGTTTTTCGCCAACGCCGCCGCCAAAGACACTGACGTAGTTCCATTGAGCTGTCGTGGGCATGTCCAGTCCGTAGCGATCCAAGAGTGATCGGCACATGTTCCAGCTGATCCCGTTGACTGGTTTGTTCAACTGGCTGTGGTTGCGGACGTCTGCGATTCCACCGTCACGCCAACGCAGACCCGGTAGGTCGTGGGCGAGCCGCTGCCACTGCGCCCGGCTCATCTCGGCCTTGCCGATGAAGAACGGATCGAGACGCACGCTATAGCGTCGTGTTCGTGATGATGGTGTGAATGCACTGCCCGGCATCAGCACGAACACGATTCCGTGTTCGAGACTGGTCTTCAACTTGCCGTCCTCGCCTCGCACGGGCACCTTCCCAGAAATCGGGTGGCCGAACTCCTCCAATCCCGAGTCCGGATCCTTGCCGAGCGGAACCAGCCCCATTTGTGGGGCCAGCGGTTGGCCCTCGAAGCGTGCATCAGCGGAGACCCGCGCGGCGGCAGCTGTCCAGGCGTGCTGGTGTTTGAGAATGGTCTCCTCCTCGACGCGCTCGGCCCAGCTGAGTCGGTAAAGGAGGTCCGGAAGTAGCACTTTTTCCAATTGTTGCAGTCGGAACAACTGGTCTTCGAGACGGTCGTGCAAGGCCGAGTCTTCGGGGTCATCGATGTCGACCCGGTTGGATGTCTCGACCAACTTGCTGAGTTCTTTTACCTCAGCTTGCATCCCCTTGATTTCCAGCGCGGTAGCTTTGTGGACCGGGTGCGATTCCGGTAGCGCCCGGGAGTCGATTGTGAGTCGGTGGATGGAGCCGAGTAGTCGTAGGATCCGGGCGTTCGCTGGGTGGCTGGGACGCGTATCGGAGCGCCGCGCAGGCTTGTCGTGCATTCGACCGGATCGTAGGTGCTCCAAGGCCAGGAAGTGATCTTCTCGGCGGGGCAGCAAGTCCTGTTCGATGATCCGGCGTAGTGCGTGGAGTTCGTTGACCTGGGCAGGCCAGGCCGGAATCGCCTTGGCGGCCCGTACCTCTACTGCGTCGGTAGACGCCCCAACCCAGATGTTCTCCCAGCGCTCGCGCGCGGTTTTCTCCCGGTCTTTCGCCTCACTCGTCCTGGCAGCAAACACAGAGATCAGTGTCGTTGCAACCACGAGCACGACGCCGAACGTGCTGACCAGCCGGTTGCGCTGTACCCAGCGCGTGGCCCGAATCGTTGATGAGAGACGCCGCGCTCGGACCGGCGTGTTCAGCAGCACGCATTGCAGGTCGGTGGCAAACTCCCGAGAGCTTGCGTATCGATGGTGACGGTCCTTTTCCAGGGCACAGAGCACCACCGACTCGAGGTCGGCACTGATCCGCGGATTGAGGCGGATGGGTCGCGTTGGCTCCTCTCGCTCGATGCGGTGCAGGTGTTCTGCCAGGGAGTCGGCTTCGATCGGTCGGCGCAGGGTCAGGAGTTCATAGAGAGTCGCACCCAAGGCGTAGATGTCGGTCCGTCCGTCGATTTCGTCGATACGCCCGGCGAGTTGCTCGGGCGCCGAATACTGGTATGTGCCAGCGAATTCGCCGGTGCGAGTCATTCCCGGCATACCCTGTTCGCGTGCCAGACCGAAGTCCGTGAGCACGGCGCGACCCTGGGCGGTGATCAGGATGTTGCTGGGTTTGACATCCCGGTGCACGATGCCACGGCTGTGCGCGTGGTCCAGTGCCTCGGCCACCTGGCGGGCGAGTTCGACTGCCGCCTCCACGTAGCCGCCCGAGAAGCTACCGGGAGTGGACTCGTCCTCGGTATCGACATTGGCACTCTTGGCCAGATCCGCGGCTGTCAGGTCTGCTGGAGTACGGCCCTCGAACGGTGCCTCGACGCTGTCCAGCGGGAGGCCATCGATGAGTTCCATCGCCAAGGCCAACTGGCCATCGACTTCCTGGAACTCGAGCACCTTCGCGATACCCGGGTGATCGAGGCTGGCCGCCAACGTTGCCTCGCGTCGGAACATGGCCAAGGAACGCGGCGATAGTGCGCGATGCGGCGGCAGTAGTTTCAGGGCGACGGTACGGCCGAGCAGGGTCTGCACCGCTTCGTACACCACCCCCATTCCGCCGCGACCGAGTTCGCGCCTGAGTTCAAAGTCACCGAGGATCTGCCGTTGGTCCGGACCGGTGTCCGGTTCGAGCAGCGGCTCGAGGAGCTCACGAAGCGTCTCGTGTTCGCGCAGGAACTCCTCGACTGATTTGGTCCCTCGAAGCGTTTCGAACTCGATAGATAGTTCGATGGCCCGGGTGAGGGGGTCCGTGGACTCCGACATAGATACCTGGCTGACAGTAGGACTGGCTAACAGTACGACTGGACCACCAGGGAGCTGCTACTCGCGCCCTCGGGGGTGGGTTCTTCCGTGAACAGGTGCAGCTCGAGATGGCGGCCCGGAGCGTCGAAGAATTCTAGCGGCAACAGGATCTCGATCTGTCCCGAGTCGTTGATTTCCTCACCATTGGAGATCGGGTAGGTCTGCAGGAGTTCGAGATCCCCGCCGGGACCCTTCTGGTACAGGCCGAGGAAGGCCTCGGTCGAGCCGCCATCTGTGCGAAATCCCCGGACTGAGTATTCGCCGCTTTCGTCGTCCAGGCAGATTTCGCCTTCTACCCGTGGGCCGTGTGGGGGGTTGAGGTCGCGGAATCCGTGGTTGCAGGTGCTCACCGCCGAGATCTCCAAGAACGCTGCGGAGTCGTCGCCCGTGTTGCTGCATATCGCCTGACTTAGCAGTGTAGTACGTTCATTGATCGGCGGTTTGGCAAATCGCATCTCGGTTTCGCCAGCGTTGTTGAGCCGCGGCGCTGAGAAGATGATTACGGGAGCCTGCAGGTTGACGGCCAGGGCGCCACGGGCGTTTGGAATTGGGGTGAACGGCGGCGAGACCGCCGTGCCGATCACGACCCATGCAAACTGACCGGCTTGGGCGTCCTTGATCTTGATGACGATATTCGATCCGGTCGCGTCTCCACGCCAGTGCAGGCCGGGCAGGGGTTTCAGCGGGTCGATGTCTCTGAGGAGAGTCGCGCTCTTGCTATCGGTTTGCCAAAATTCGATGCCGTTGTGGTCGCCCTTGGCCGCGAACAAGAATTTAGTCCCGGCGGTACTCAGTAGGGGCGTCAATTTCGAAGGCCGCGAGCTGCACTTACCCGGCCGGATGTCCTGGATCAAGGTCGCGGTCGCGCCATCGCTGTGCCAAGGTTCCATTCCCGTCTTGCCGTCGTTGGCACGGAAGATGACCCCCTTTCCGACCACTTGAATATTGGAGGGGTAGGACCCTGCTGTGCCGGCGCGCAAGTCGTGAACCAGGACGATTCCGCTTGGCGCAGTACGAAACAGCTCGTGCCCGACCGTTTTCCCGAAGGCTCGGAACCAGAATCCACTTCCGACAGCGGTTAGACATCCAATGGTCTCGCCGCGCGGCAGGTTGGACTTGCGGACCGGATTGCCAGTAGTGGGGTTGAGAACGTACAGTTCACGTTGCGGACCCGGTGTGGAAGCGGTGAAGGCCAGGGTGGATCCTGCCGTCATTTGCGTCGGCGACGAGCTGCCGCTGCCGGCGTTGATGTCTGCGTGCAGAACGGTGTTAGCGGCAGAGCCGTCCGTGAACCACAGTTCGCGGCCCGCGGCGTCGGTGGTGGCCGCAAAGAACAGTCGTTTCCCCAGGACTGCGAAATGCGATGGCGTTGAACTGTGCTTGCCGGCGTAGATGTCCTTGACCTGTACCGTGCCAGCGCTGGTGCCGTCAGAACACCACAGTTCGGTGCCGCTTGACCCACTGGTGGCTGCAAAGAAAACTTTGCCAGCGAAGGAAATCAGGCCAAAGGGGCTCGAACTCTTGGCGCCGGGTTCGATGTCCTTGACCATGGCGGTGGTGGTGGTGGTGCCGTTGCTGGTCCAGAGTTCACGTCCGTTGGTGCCGTCGTTGGCGACGAAGAACAAGCGCGTGCCCACCAGGGTGAGTTCCGACGGATGGGAGCTATCTTTGCCCGGCCGAATGTCCATGACGAATCCGCCGGAGGTGCTGCTGGGCAGGTTGGGGTAGTAGTGCAACTCCCGTCCGATCTCGCCGTTTGCCGCCGTAGTGTGAGCAACCAGCCAGGTGTTGCCGTTCGACGTACTTCGACGCGTGATCTCCGTCGGGTAGGAACTGCGAGATCCGGGGTAGATGTCGTGGAGGAGGTTGGTGCCGCTTGCGCCGACGTGCCAGAGTTCGGCACCGTTGGTGGTATCGCTGGCGGCGAACAAGGCATCCGTGAATGTAGATCCTGCCCGGCAGCCTGTAGGGTTACTGCTCCCGATGCGCATCCTCTGAGCTGTTAGATCGGTTGGCAGGGTGCAGATTCCGAGCATCACGATGCTGCAAAGCGTCGAAATGCGGTGCGGGAAGCAGTCGTGGGCGGTCATGGCGTGTGTCCTGGCTAGCAAGGTGTCTAGCGACAGTCTTGGGTGAGTGACGAGGGCTCCGGAGGTGGTTGAGAACCCATTGCCCCCGTGTTGACTGGGGCGACGAAGTGAACCGGAGCATCCTAATCGAGGGCGGCCACCTTGGGGTGCTTTTCTGCTGCGGCCCTGCACTGGCCCGCAGCCCCGGTCACACCGGGAAGATCACCCCGCTATTGCGTTCGACCAGGATAGTCACCGCCGCCGACCAGTGGCCTGCGCATGCCGGCATCATCCCGGTCCTTCCGGTGACCGAGACCGTTGCCGGAACTTGTTTCCACTTTCTCTGTAGGAATCTCTTACGTCGCAGCGTGGGAGCGGCGCCGTGATTGCCAGC
>JAYZDB010000036.1:0-10436 GCA_036338025.1 Planctomycetota bacterium | reverse complement strand
TCACCGTCGAGGAGATTTCCCGGGCGGATGGTTTCCTGGCCAAGCCGTTTCATGAGAAACTGCTGTACGAAGTCGTGGAGCGAATTCTAGGAATCCGAGAGGAGGCTGACGGATGAGTCAGGTCTCCCCAGCCAGCCAGGTGCCTTGTGGCAGCCGGGCTGTTGCCGTATTCGTCCTGGTTCTGCTGGTCGGCGCGGTTGGCGCCCAGACCATGCACTCCCTGGAGCGCATGGCGGCAGGTCTGACGACCCAGGGCACTGTCTCCGTGGCCCCGCGTCGCCACCACGACGAAGTGCGGTCGACCGGCCCGATGCAGTTCGCGACCTGTGCGCAACGAATGGCTGGCCGGACGATCCGGGTGTGCCTGGTGAGCGCCGCCATGTGGCCGCCGCCGCGCGGCCCCGACCCAGCCCTGCGCTGATGGTGTCGTGGCCGGTCCCGCTTCTCCGATCCCGGACCGGCCATCGTGGTTTTTCGGTGGCCTGAGGCCGCCGACCGATGTGATCGGATGAGGTTTGAATCGAGGCCCCGTGGGGCCGTACGGAGTATCTGTGATGGTGGATTTTGGTGCACTGTCGGGCAAGTTCGGCAAGAGTCTGCAGAAGGTTTTTGGATCGGCCAACGAGCGTACGCTGGCGAGCTTCAAGCCAGTCGTAGACAGCGTGAACAAGCTCGAGGACTGGGCGAAGGAGATGGATGGGGCGCAGATCCAGGCGCGGGTCCAGGAGTGGCGCGAAAAGATTGGGGCTGGCAGTGCCACCCTCGATGACGCCATGCCCGAGATTTTCGCGATGACTCGGGAAGCATCGGTGCGGACCCTCGGGCTCCGTCACTTCGATGTGCAGTTGATCGGTGGGGTCAACCTGCACCGCGGCAACATCTCGGAGATGGTCACTGGTGAGGGTAAAACCCTGGTGGCCACCTTGGCGGCGGCACTCAACGCCTTGTCTGGGGAGGGTGTCTACATTGTCACGGTCAACGACTACCTCGCCCAGCGTGACCGCGACTGGATGGCTCCGATCTTCGAATACCTGGGTTTGACGGTCGGTGCGATCCAGTCCGACATGTCGCCGCGGGACCGGCATGCGCACTATGCCTGCGACATCGTGTACGGAACCAACAACGAGTTTGGATTCGACTACCTGCGCGACAACATGAAGTGGGAACCCGATGAGCAGGTTCAGAAGCGCCTCAGTTACGCCATCGTCGACGAGGTGGATTCGATCCTGGTGGACGAAGCTCGTACCCCGCTGATCATCTCCGGTCCGCCGGAGGGCAAGGCCGACAAGTATCTGAAATCCGACCGGATCGCCAAACAACTCGAGCCCGACAAGCACTTCGAGATCAAGCTCAAGGAACAGCAATGCCTGTTGAGCGAAGAGGGTATCGAGCGATCCGAACAGTTGGTGGGGGTCGAGAGCTTCTACTCAGATCCCGAGTTGATGGACTGGCCGCATCACATTGAGCAGTCCCTGAAGGCTCACAACATATACCAACGGGACAAGGAGTACGTCGTTGTCCAGAACCAGGAGAGCGGCGAGACCGAGGTCGTGATCGTCGACGAGTTTACCGGGCGCTTGATGGCAGGCCGGCGCTGGAGTGATGGTCTACACCAGGCTGTCGAGGCCAAGGAGGGCCTGCCACCCCGGGAAGAAACCCAGGTGCTTGCGACCATCACCCTGCAAAACTACTTCCGGATGTTCGACAAGTTGGCCGGGATGACTGGCACCGCGATGACGGAGGCTGGTGAGTTTTCCAAGATCTACGATCTCGACGTGCTCGCCATCCCCACCAATCGCCCGATGCGGCGTGCGGACGAGCAGGACCAGATCTATCTCGATGCCGATGACAAGTACACGGCGATCATCGAGGAAGTTCGCGCACAGCAGGCCACCGGCCGCCCGATCCTGATTGGAACGACTTCGATCGCCAAGTCCGAGGAAGTGTCAAGGCGACTGGAGGCGGCTGACGTAGATCACAAGGTCCTGAACGCCAAGCGCCACGCCTACGAGGCGCAGATCATCGCGCAGGCGGGCCGCAAGGGTGCGGTGACGGTTGCTACCAACATGGCCGGGCGTGGCACCGACATCGTGCTGGGCGGCAACGTCGACGGTCTGCTGCGTGACCTCGCCAAGGAGAAGGGAATTGCATTGGACTCTCCGGAAGCCGGGGCCCTGCGCGAGAAGTTGGAGGTTGAGTGCGCGGCCGAGCATGAGGAGGTGATCGAGAGTGGTGGGCTGGCGGTGATAGCCACCGAGCGCCACGAGGCTCGGCGTATTGACAATCAGCTGCGTGGCCGGTGTGGACGTCAGGGTGATCCGGGGTCGACCAAGTTCTTCTTGTGCTTCGATGACGATTTGATGCGGATCTTCGCGCGGGACTGGGTGAAGCCCTTGATGGAGAAGCTCGGGTTGAAGCACGGCGAGCGAATCGAGAGTGGGATGGTCAGTCGTCGTATTGCTGGTGCTCAGAAGAAGGTTGAGCAGCGCAACTTCGATATTCGCAAGAACCTCATCGAATACGACGAGGTGATGGATGCTCAGCGCAAGTTCATCTACGGCCAAAGGCAGGAAATGCTGCTCGGACGCAACCTCAGGGACAAGGCCCTCGGGATGTTCGAGGAGGTGCTGTTGCCGGCGCTCGAATTGCATGCGGGTGATCCGGACAAGCCGGTCGAATACGATGAGATTCGTTCTTGGATGACTCACAAGTTCGGCAGCGACATCGATCTCGATGGGTTGGATGGTGCGGCGCGTGAGGAGTTGGAAGACTTCCTGGTCGGGCGGGTAGAGGCCAAGTACACCGAGCGCGGTGAGCATTACGGCGAAGTGGACTGGCTCAAGATCCAGCAGTTCATCTTGCTCGAGACCATGGACAACAAGTGGAAGGACCACCTGTTTGCCATGGATGTGCTCAAGCACGGGATCGGACTGCGTGGCTACGCGCAGATGGACCCCAAGAACGAATACAAGAAGGAGGGCTTCGAGAAGTTCGAGTTGCTCAAGACAGCGATTGCCGATCAGGTCACCGATCTGCTCTTCAAGGTCGAACTGCAAGCTCCACCGGAACTCGAACAGCCCGCGCAGATGGCCCCACCTCCGATGCCATCAGACCCGGCGACGCAACAGGCCTTCATGGAGGCCATGATCGCGGCCGGTCAGGCACCACCGGAGGTGATGGAGGCCTTTGCCGAAGGCAAGCAGATCGAAGTCCGGACCCAAGAAGAGGTCGACGCCCAGCGTAGCGAGGAGGTGGCCCGTCAGCAGGCCGCCCGGACCGTCACGGGTGGCAAGAAACCGAAGCGCAACGAGCCGTGTCCCTGTGGGTCGGGGGTGAAGTACAAGAAGTGCTGCCACCCGGCGTTCGGCTGATGTCCGAGTCGGCTCAGTCGCGGCGAGGGCCGTCCTGGATGCTGCGCTATGCCAGCCTGCTGGTCTACCAGTTGGCGTACGTGCTGGTGTTCGTCAGCTTCCTGTTTTGGCGAATGGTGTTCGACAATCGGTATCGCAGTGGGATCCGAGAGCGGTTCGGCTTCGTTCCGAGCAGTGCTGCCGGTCAGGATGTTGTCTGGATCCACGGCGTGTCGGTCGGCGAGGTCAAGGCGGCCGCGGCCTTGATCGAGCGGTTGACGGCGACTCGGCCGGACCTTGAACTGTTGATCTCGTCTACTACCCCGACCGGCTACCAGTTGGCGTGCGATCTGTATCCGAATCTGCGGGTGATCTACTACCCCTTGGATCTTGGTCCGTGTCCTGGCATTGCTCTACGCCGAGTTCGCCCGATCTGCGTGCTGCTTATGGAACTCGAAGTCTGGCCTGGCTTCCTGCACGCGGCGGATCGGCAATCGGTGCCGGTGGCGGTCATCAACGGCCGGATCTCCGAGCAGAGTTTCCGAGGCTATCGCCTGGTGCGGACCTTCTTGCCCCAATTCAACCTGATCGAGATGTTCTGCATGCAGGACGAGGCCTACCGGCGTCGGCTCCTGGACCTGAATGTGGACCCGGCGTGTGCGGTCGTGACCGGCAACATGAAGTACGACAACGTACGTCTCGGTGCCGCGGCCCCCGACCCGCAGTTGCGCACCTGGTTGAGTCCTGATGACCGGCCGGTCATCGTATGTGGCTCGACGCATGGCGAGGAGGAGAGTTGGCTGGTGGCTGACATCGCAGCAGTTGCGCAAGCCAGCAACACCAACCTCCGGATCGTGTTGGCGCCCCGCCACCCCGAGCGGGCGCCGGGAGTGCGCGACAGCCTGGCGGTTGACGGCGCCGCGTGTCGGATGTGGAGTGACGAAATGGGTCTCCTGGACCCGTTGACCGCAGAACAGTTGGTCATCGTCGACACCATCGGTCACCTCGAGAAGTTCTACGCCGCATGCGACGTGGCCTTCATCGGCGGTAGCTTGATACCGCGTGGTGGCCAGAACATGGTCGAGGCGGCGGCGATGGGCAAGGCCGTGATGTTCGGTCCTCACGTCAGTAATTTTCGCAACGATGTGCAGATGCTGCTTGGAGCGGATGCGGCGTGCCAGGTCCAAGACCGGGCGGATCTGCGGACCCGGTTGGGCCAGTTGCTGGCGGATGCGTCGTTGCGTCAGGGGCTCGGTGAACGCGCCGTTGCATTGATCCAGCGCAATCAGGGCAGCACCCAGCGTACACTCGGCCAACTTGCCCCACTCCTGCAGCGGGCGGCTGACTGATCGGCGGAACCGGTGCCACCGCGCCAAACCGGGCGGTGGTGGGTGCCAGGAGTTCGGGATCAGGCCTGCGTCAAGACCAGGATCGAGAGCATGAGAACCCCGAGGAAGGTCAAGAAGATGGTCGTGAGATCGAGCTGGCCGCCCAGCTCGGTCGTGTGTGTGGTTGAGGTTGAGGTGCGCATCTTGGATCCGGTGGAGCGATAGCAGCCTTCCGGTCGGCTACAGATCTACGGCTGGGCAGGGCCCAGAACGGTGTGGACTAGTCTCGGGGTGCGCAAAAGTTGCCATTCACTTTGCAAAACGTGGACCCTCAGGCCTCGGATTGCACGAAAGTGGTGATTCCCGGTTGACGAGGGGTATGGTCCCACGCTCGAACGTCCGGCGGATTGCCGCCCGAACCAGCTGTTTCAACCGTAATTGGCCCCCTCCAGGAGTCTCCATGGCTGCCGAACCCCGTCTTTTCACCAGTGAATCCGTCAGCGAAGGTCACCCCGACAAGGTGTGCGACCAGATTTCGGATGCCGTACTGGACGCACTGATCGCCCAGGATCCGAACTCCCGGGTGGCCTGTGAGACATTGACGTCGCGTGGGTTGGTCGTGATCGCTGGTGAGATCACCACCGAAGCACACATCGACTACTCCACGGTCGCGCGCAAGGTGATCCAAGAGATTGGATACGATGACCCTACCATCGGCTTTGACCACGAGTCCTGCGCCGTGCTGACATCGATCGGGCGCCAGTCGGTGGACATTGCCCTGGGTGTCGACGCGGATACTTCGCAAAGCCATGAGCAGGGTGCCGGCGACCAGGGGATGATGTTCGGTTATGCGTGTCGGGAGACCGATGTCCTGATGCCGTTTCCGATCCACTACTCGCACCGGATTCTCGAACAGCTGGCCGCCGCTCGTAAAAACAAGCGCTTCGAGTTCCTGCGTCCCGACTCCAAGTCCCAGTTGACGGTGCGCTACGACGAGGATGACAAGCCCCTGCACATCGACACCGTGGTTGTGTCACACCAGCATCATCCGGACGTATCAGACGAAGATCTGCGGGCGGCTCTCCAAGAGGTTGCTACCGAGGCCTTGCCAGGAGAGATGTTGACCGCCGAGACCAAGTGGTTCCTGAACCCGACGGGTCGTTTCGTGGAAGGTGGTCCGAAGGCCGATGCCGGCCTTACCGGTCGGAAGATCATCGTCGACACCTATGGCGGCATGGGACGGCACGGTGGCGGTGCCTTCTCCGGTAAGGATCCGTCCAAGGTCGACCGCTCAGCTGCGTATGCGGCCCGTTGGGTTGCAAAGAACGTGGTGGCCGCAGACCTTGCCGATCGCTGCGAAGTGCAACTGGCCTACGCCATTGGTATTGCTGAGCCGGTGAGTGTCCGTTGCTTCACCTTTGGCACCGCCAAGCTACCCGAGGACCAGATGACCGCCGTGGTGCGGGAGGTCTTCGACCTGCGCGCCGGCCAGATCGTCGACCAACTGCAACTCAAGCGACCGATCTTCCAGTCCAGCGCGGCCTATGGCCACTTCGGCCGCGAGCGGGATGAGTTTCGCTGGGAGGCCCTGGACAAGGTCTCGGACCTCAAGAGCGCGGCCCAGGCCATCGCCTGACGAGGCTGCTGAGCTCGTCCGCCACGGCATTTGGAAATTTCGTGCCGGATCGCCCGGAGATGCTGTGGTAGCTCGGTTTGTGACGATTCTGGCAGTATGCTCGGGCGGCGCAGAATGGCGTTCCGGGCTACGCAGCCAAAAAAAGACCGCGGTCGGGCGTTCCCTGCGTTCCGATACGGACTATGGACTGAAGCGGGGTGTCGGATCCCCGCGATCACGAACTGAGGAGCCCCTAGATGGAAGACAACCTGGAAATCTACTTCTGCGAAATCTGCAGCGAGTCCATTCCCGCGAACGAACTCGCCGCCAAGAACGCGCTGGTCGTCAAGGGCAAGGTGGTCGGGAGCTGCTGTCTGCCGCAATTCCAGGCCACCGAGACCAGGCTTGTAGGGGGCAGCTCGCCGATTGGACTGACAGTGGTCGGCGGCATCGTGTTGGCTGGTGTGGCAGCGGCCACGATGTTCCTGGAAACGCGCTTGTCGAAAGGTGTCAAGGACGTGCGCACGGAAGTCGGGCAGGTTCGAACCACCGTGACGTCTCAGGGCGCCATGTGGGCAGACTTGGAGACTCGCCTGGACCAGACCCTGCAGCAGGACGCCTTGTCGCCGGTCGAGACCAGGGTCGGTGATCTCGTGACCTCAGTCACGCAGGTCGAGGGGCGGCTGATCGGCCGCTTCGAAGGTCTGGGTAAGCGACTGACTGCGTTTGAAGAGCATTACACCAGGCTCGACGCTGGCCAGGATTCCGTGCGCAGGGATATCAAGGAGGTCCAGCTCGAAGTCGTTCGCCTCGGCCGTGAGTTGGCCACCGCGGCGGCGGCGCCGCGATCTCTCTCGACCCCGGGGAGTAGCGCCTCGGCCCCGGCAGGTGCCTCGGAAGCCGCGGATGCCTCTTCCGACGATGAGCCGGACCTCGCACTTCCGGCAAATCTGGCCGCGCAGGTTACGCGGCTCAAGGATGACGATGCTGGCAACCGGTTCGAAGCGGTCGATCAGTTGGTGCAATCCAAGAACTCCGCCACCCTGCCGTATCTCCTGCCCATGCTCAAGGACGGCGATCCCTTCGTGCGACGTCTGACCGCCGAGGGTCTGGCCAGATTCAAGCAGGCGTCCAGCGTAGACGCGCTGCTGGTGACGCTGGCTGATCCGGAGAGCATCGTGCGACATACCGCGCACGCATCGCTGAAGAAACTTACCAGCCAGGATATCGCTTTCGATCCCGATGGATCGGCCAGCGCACGCTCCTCATCACAGCGGCGGTGGAAGGACTGGTGGGCTAAGAATCGCGGCAAGTTCTAGCTGTGTGGGGTCGCGGTCGGCCTGGACGGGGGGCGAGCGGTGGATTAGTTGCTGGAACGTCTACTGCCTTGCGGCATGATGAATGCGCCAGGAGCGCTACACCCCCGCCCCATGATCCACCACAAAACCAAGATCGTCGCCACCATCGGGCCTGCCTCGGATACCCCCGAGGCGATCACCGAACTGGTGGGCACCGGTGTCAACGTCTTCCGCATCAACGCGGCGCACTGTGAGCCAGAGTTGATCCGTCAGTTGATCCGTCGCATTCGTCGGGTTGGACGTGAGTTGCGGGTTGGCATCGGGATTCTGGTGGATCTGCAGGGTCCAAAGATCCGGGTCGGGTCCTTCGTCCGGGCCGAACCGATCTGGTTGCAGGCTGGACGACCACTGATCATTACCACCGAACCGGGAGTGCTCGGCGAAAAGGCCAGCCCGGGTGCGATTACAAGAATCGGTACCCGCTACGAGGGTCTCGCCAAGGACGTCAAGCCGCGGGCGAAGATCCTGCTCGACGATGGCAACATCGAACTACGCGTCATGAAGGTCAAGGGCCGGGAGATCTACACCAAGGTGGTGTTTGGCGGGCTCCTGAAACAGCACAAGGGCATCAACCTGCCCGGCTCGAAGGTATCGACCGACTGCGTGACTCCCGAAGATCTTGAGGATCTGGCGGTGGCGCTCGAAGAGGGCGCGGACTATGTCGCCTTGTCCTTCGTGCGTAGCCACCGCGACATCGAGCGCTTGCGGACGCACATCGGGGACTCGGAGTTTGAGGTCGGCATCATCGCCAAGATCGAACGGCCTGAGGCGGTCAAGAACCTCCGGAAGATCGTCGACGTCGCGGATGGAATGATGGTGGCCCGTGGGGATCTCGGCGTTGAGATCGGCGCAGAGTTCGTGCCGGCACTCCAAAAGAAGATCATCCAACTCGCCAACGAGCAGCACAAGCCGGTCATCACCGCGACACAGATGCTCGAGTCCATGGTCGTGAACCCCCGGCCGACCCGCGCCGAGGCTTCGGATGTCGCGAATGCGATCTACGACGGGACCTCGGCGGTGATGCTGTCATCGGAGACTGCGTCGGGTAAATACCCGGTCCAAGCCGTCAAGTTCATGCGTCGGATCATCCGTGAGACCGAGCGAGATATGTTTTCCGATGACAAGACCTTCAGGTTCCGTCGAGAGTCGCAGCGTGGCGCCAGCATCACCCACGCCACCGTCCGGGCCGCGGTCTCGGCGGCGTTCGGGGTCGGCGGCAAGGCCATCGCGGTGTTTTCGGAAGGCGGCGCCACCGCCCAGGCGATTGCCTCGGAGCGCCCGTCGACGCCGGTGATCGCGTTCACACCGTTTCAGCGTACGGTGCAGCGTCTCGCGCTGGTATGGGGGGTGTCGGCGTATCGGGCCCTGCGGACCCGGACCAGTCACGAAATGACCCTGGAGGGCGAGCGGATCTTGTTCGAGGAGAAACTGGTGCAACCAGGTGAGCACTTCGTGGTGGTGGTGGGAGCCAGCCGGCAGCAAGGCCTTACCAACATCATGCACATCCGGACCATGGCCCGCGAGGGCTCGGATCGTGCCGTCAAGGGTGCCAAATCCGGCAAGTCCGCCAAATCCGGCAGGTCCGGCAAGCCGACCAAGGCGCCGGTCAAGCCAAAGAGATCCCGTGGCAGTGGCTCCAAGCCGGACGCCCCTGGCTTCGAAAACACCTCGGAATCAGGCGGATCGTGATTCTTGCGCTTTGTGCGTAAGGAGTTGCGCTCGCGGACTTGAATCTGCGGGGGTGCTGGCTAGCATTCCCGCCCGCACTCTGCGGGGGTTTTGGACCCCGGCCCTGCGATCCCTACCCTGATTGCCATGACGAAGACCACACTTGCGACCACCGAGGACCGCGCCAAGGCCATGGATACCTGGCATGTCGTCGATGCTTCCCAGTACGTACTGGGCAAGATGGCGGTCGCGATTGCCGAGATCCTGATGGGCAAGAACAAGCCGCTCTACACCCCTCACATGCAGGTTGGTGACGGTGTGATCGTGATCAACGCCGAGAAGGTTCAGGTCACCGGCAACAAGCGGGCGGGGCGGATGTACCGCTTCTACTCCGGGTGGCCTGGCGGCTTGAAAGAAGCCTCCATGCAGGATCTGCTCGACAACAAGCCCGCGGAGTTGATCAAGCTGTCGGTTCGCCGCATGCTCCCGAAGAACCGTCTGGCTCGCGACATGTTGTCGAGGCTGAAGGCGTATGCCGGACCCGATCATCCTCACGGCGCACAGAACCCCAGCGAACTCAAACTCGATGTCTAACCGTATTTCGGAGAACTAGTCCTTGGCGCAATCCACTGATCCATACGTTTGGGGGACCGGTCGCCGGAAGACTGCGGTTGCGCGCGTTCGCGTCAAGAGTGGCGGCTCCGGCAACTTCATCATCAACGGCAAGAAGTTCGACGAGTATTTCACCACCGACGACACCCGGCGTTCGGCGCTGTCTCCGCTGGTAGCGACTGAGATGACCAGCAGCTATGACGTCTGGGTGAATGTCTCCGGCGGCGGCATGGGCGGTCAGTCCGACGCCGTCAAGCTTGGGATTGCTCGTGCCCTGAAGAAGGAAAGCAGCGATTTCGAGGCGAGTCTACGGGCCGAAAACCTGCTGACTCGTGACGCACGCAAGGTCGAGCGCAAGAAGTATGGTCTCCGCAAGGCCCGCCGCGCGACGCAGTTCTCGAAGCGCTGATCCAAGTACTCTGAGGGGTTTGGCTTTTCTGGCGTTCCCTGCGCGATCTGCCTAGACTCGGTCGTGGGGTTTGTGCGCGTTCCCGTCCCCACCCAG
>JAYZDB010000035.1:0-21003 GCA_036338025.1 Planctomycetota bacterium | reverse complement strand
TGAAGGAGAGAACTGAAACTCCGATGGCAACAACCAAGGCCGTGACGCCTACACCGATCGATCGACCACTCCGCGACCTCAGCAAACCAGCCACCAGGCTGACAGCAGCACCAGCAGGAATCGTCATCATCACTGCCAACGGCAAGCGATACCGACCCAGGGCAAAGCCCAGGATCGCGCCCACATACAGGGCCGCCAGCGCGACCAGGCCGACAAGAGCCAACCGACGTTGACGCCCATACGCAGCAATCAGGAGCAGTCCGACCAGGCCCAGTCCGACAAACCACCCGAAGGTGGGGAGAAACCGGAGCGGGGGTGTCGCCCGGCGGTAGAAATAGAAGTTGATGTTGTTCGAATACTCGTAGTCGCGGAACACACAAATCGTCTTCTGCCACTCGTGCCACAGCCACCAACCCACAGAACCCCCGGGCCAGGAGTCGATCGAAGTCATGATCGCCGCAGCCATCGACGAACTGCCATCGTTCATGTACTGCCGGAATTGCCCTGCGGCGGGGAGCCTCATGAACCCGGGGTCAACACTCCTGGTGTTTGAGTGAATCACGGTCTCCGCGCCACGCGTGGAGAACGCCAGAGTCGGTGCTCCGACAACCAGGTTTCGGGCCACGAAGGGACCGATTACCAGCACGCTTCCGGCGACGAGGGCTGGAATCCACCGCCGCCACCCTTGCCGCAGTTCGGCAAACTGCAGGAGCAACAGTGGCCCGATCACGAGTATCACCAGTCCGGTTGGTCGAAGCATGAAGCTGGCAGCAATACACCCACCGGTACCAAACGCCAGCCGCCAATCCATGCGGTCCTTGAGACGCAGCAACAACCAAACTGACAGCAGGGTCAGAGAGGAATTCAACGACGCTCGCAACAACAGCGCATCAAACACCACCGACGGAGCAAACACCGCCAACAGGCCAGCCGCCACCAGGCCAGCCTGCTCATCCACAAAACGACGCGCCAGGTCGTAGACCAGAAACACCGAGAAGGTACTCAGCAAGACCTGCACAACCAGGAGCGGCACACTGCTGCCACCAGAAGCCAGGTAGCTGATAGCCAAGAGGTAAGGGAACAGCGGATTCTGGTGGTAGATCTCCTTACCACCCCACCACTCCTCGAACTGCGCCATCGGTGCATAGCCCTGCATCCAGTCCATGTAGGGATGGAAGTGGCTGCGACACAACCAATCCCCACCGGCAATCTGCGCGGCCCACGTGGCAAACGCTTGGATGTCAGAACTCTCGGCAACGAGTTCGGGAAACGGCAGCATCCCAGACAACTGGCCACCGAGATGCCAAAGCCGCAGCACGAGTGCCACGAACATGATCGCCACTAGGGCAACCTGGGACCGGCGCAACTTGGAGAAGCGTACCAAGGGCATCTAGTACTCGTGATCGGAGACCTTGGCATCGTTCCGACCAACCCCAGCAAGGTCAACCTGGATTCCCTATGACTGGGCCACCAGACTCGACGGCTCGCGCCACTCCCCGGACGTCCAGAGACTCATGGGGCCTGACAGCGCGGGTCTTGATCTGTGAGCGGACAGAGAAATTGCCCTGGTTCCGAGAGAAAACCCGGGTGATGTAGCCGTCCAAAGTCGGCAGGTCGAGTCCCATGACGACACGATCTCCCGGTAGCAACGCGCTTACGGAACGAGACGACCAATGTTGCAAGAGCCTTTGGCAAAGGGGCTCCCAGCGACGATAAGCAGAATGACCGAGCCCTCACGGGATAGACTTCTGGACCCTTCGCAGCATCAGATGGAAACGCCGATCGGTGCGGGAGGTTTCTGCCAGAAGACCCTGCTAGCAAATCTGACAAATCCGCCTTCCCGACCTCGTCTTTCCACGCTCAGACCTTGCTGATGAAGTTCTCGTCGTCCGTCCTGACTAGCGCGCTGGTTCTCTGCATAGCTGAGCTGGGCGTCGCCCAACAACACACTCATGGGACGATGGTCGGCACCGTCACGCCAAGCTCGGCGGTCGTCTGGACTCGTGCCTCGCTGGCTGCTCAGGTCACCGTACTGTACGCAACCAACAGTTCGCTGACCAACCCATCGCAAACCGCGCAGGTCGCAACCGTCGCCACCAACGATCACACGGTTAAAATTCCACTCACCGGCCTGGCGCCAAGCACACGGTACTACTACGCAACCAAGATCACCAACCCGTCTCAGCCAAGCCAGTTCGACATCGGACGCATCGGCACCTTTCGGACCCCTCCGCCCAAATCAACCAACGGCAAAGTGACCTTCGTCGCTACCGGAGACATCAAGTTCCACCACGAGTTTGACCTCTTCGACAAGATGCGCCTTGAGAATCCAGACTTCTTCGTGTGTCTGGGCGACATGCCCTACGCGGACCTCGCAGCCTCACAAAGCGATTACTGGCTGAAGCACAAGGAAGTCCGCAACAACGCGAAGTGGTTCGACTTCATCCCTTCAACGATCTGTGAGGCAATCTGGGATGACCACGAGGTGGTCAATGACTGGGACAAGACCAGTAACCCGAACTCTGTCGCCTGGGGAACCAAAGCAGTTTTTGACTACTGGCCCCTGCCCAACTCACGCACTGAAATCTACCGCTCGATCCGATGGGGCAAGGCACTCGAGTTGTTCTTACTGGACTGCCGATCGAAACGTGACGCCAATTCCGCGCCGTCGACCCAAGCCAAGACCATACTAGGCTCGGCACAGAAATCCTGGCTCAAGAACGCGCTGCGACAGTCGGATGCGACCTTCAAGATCATTGTCAGTTCGGTCCCAACGCGCTGGGGCAAGGCTTCCATGGATGACTGGGACGGCTTCGTATTCGAACGGCGCGAGATCCTCGACTACATCGCGGCGAACCGGATCAAGAACGTATCGGTAATCACCGCCGACACGCACTTGATGTCCGTTCACCACCATCGCGACGGCATCCGGGAGTACATGTGCGGTCCGGGCGCACAGGTCTGCTACCCAGCCGCTCCGGCTGATCCCGAAGTTCGGTACCGTGCGTCGGTACGCAACTTCGTCAAGGTCAGCGTCGACCCGACGGTCACTCCCGCGAAGATCACCTTCGAATATATCGACCCGTCGAGCGGTGACTCACTCTACAAAGACCAATGGTCCGCTGAAACCCGATCGACGGCTCACATCCTGACCGACAAGCCTGCCGGAGGAGTGCACCTCCAGGGTCCGTATTTCTTCCACAACCATGGGAACGACTTCCGGATTCCGAGCATTCAACCGGGACCCTACCACCTGAGCTTCGATCCTCAGCCGGACTGCTCGTCCTACCCCACCGACATCGATCTCACGATCCCGCCAAACAGCCACGTTTCGATCGCTGGCCGTTGGAACGATCTCGAGGGCCCCACGACCCTGTTGAGCCAGACTTTCGACCAGCCACTCACCGGCCACTCGATCATTGACGAAGCCGGCGCCACCGGCGGCCCATCGGCTTGGATCATCGACGCCGGGGTCCTACGACAAACGGGCGCTATCGGCGGACCAATCGGCAGCAGCGATTCAGACCGTCCTGGCACGATGCTGATCCTGGGCGATGCTGCATGGACCAACTACACCGCGACCTCACGACTCAAGTCCCTCGACTCCGGGCGCATCGGGATGGTCTTCAGGTACCAAGATCCGAACAACTTCTACCGCTTCTTCATGGACAGCAAGCGCGCCGTCCGGCGGCTGGAGAAGAAGGTAAACGGCGTGTTCACGACCCTGGCTGAGGAACTGACCCCGTATCTACCGTACTCGTTCTACGAAGTAGCCTGCGTCGCAGATGGCAAGACACTGAAAGTCATCCTGGACGGACACCAGATTCTCAGCGCAACCGACTCAACCTATGCGAATGGACAAGTTGGTTTCTACCTGTGGAACGTCCTCTTGAGCGAGTTCGAAGAGCTCAACGTGGAGCAAGGTGACACCACGGCACCGGCTCAGAACCTCGTCACTCAGGATAACTTCAACGACAACATCCTGTCCGGTTGGACCAGCGAGGATCACGCTACCTCCAGTGGTCCATCCTTCTGGATCGAGGTCGCCACCGTGCTGTTCCAACTCAGCCCGATAGGTGACATCGTCAGTGGCAACACCATCGCAAATCCGGGAACGGTGATGCTCAACGATGCGACCATCCCGGACGACATGCAGTTCTCTCTGTCGGCCGTCAACACCACCGACGGGACAATGGGCGCGGTCTTCCGATACACGGATGCCGCCAACCACTACCGATTCGTGATGAACCGCAAGAGCCGGTACCGCCAACTGCAGAAGGTGGTCAACGGAACATGGACAGTGCTCAAGGAGAGCCGCCAGGACTTCAACTACTTGCAGTGGTACAGGCTGCGCATTCTGTCGGTCGGGAGCCGACACCGGGTGTACGTCGATGACGAACTGTTTGCGGACATCACCGACACGTCCCACGCTTCCGGCAAAGTCGGATTCTACGCCTGGCAAAGCAGCAACGTCGTGTTCGACAACGCCCTGGTGCAAAGGCCCCAGTCGGAGTTGCCAGTACTTGTCGGTGTCTCCACCGGCTCAACGACGATCTTGCACGCCAAGGCCCCAGCAAGCCCCGGCATGACCTACGGCTTAGGTCTCGCCTTTTCGATGATGCCACCGATGCCCTGCGCCTGGCTCAACGCTACCGATCCTCGTTTCATCCATTTGGCGCCTGACGATCTGTTCCTATACACGCTCACGCCGGCTACGTTCTGGAGTGGACTGCACGGCAAACTCGACGCCAACGGCAAGACCACCGCCACGATCAACTGGCCCCCCCTTCCTGGTTTGAAGGGCATGAAGATATACGCCGGCGGATGGACTGGCCTGTTGACCACTCAGCCGGTCCAGCAGATCTTCCCGACGGTCACGCTGATCTATCCCTGACCGACTCTATCGCAGACCGTGCTTGGCGCGGATTTGCTTCTTGTAGTCCTCCGGGAAGTCCGGTCTGGCGAGGAGCATCTTGAGCACCCGCGTAGCGCCATCCCGATTGCCGAGTTCCCCAAGGACATCGGCATAGAACAGGTGGGCTTTGTAGAACTCGAGGTCTTTCTTGTCCTCGGGGTAATTCTCGATCGCCCAATGCAAGGGCGAGAACACCAACTCCGCTGACAAATTTGCCTTGTAGGCCATCGCTCCCATCAGCAGGGCCAACTCGTAATCCTCTCCGGCGGAGTCCTTCGCCAACATGTAGAGATCCGTGAGTTCTGTCTTCGGTAGCAGCGGTGACGGAAATCGTACCACGTGTTGGACCAACCGTCTGAATGCTGCTCGCCGCGACGGCTGCTGATCCTGACCGAGATCGATAGTCTTGCGGTAATAGGTGAGGGCCTGCGCGACCACAGGACGCTGAGCAGACTCGTCCGTCTCGAGATCACTCAACACGATGAGGCAGTCGCCGAGCTTGTTGTAGGACTGCCCGTACGCATCCCCCCACGGTGGTGCCTCCAGAGCTTTTGAATACCAGGTCTGAGCTTCCCCACACAACTGACGTTTACGTTCTACGTCTTCGACGTCAGCTGCCTTGCCGAGCATACAGTCCCCAATCAGCACGTACGCGATGCTCTCTGCACCGACCGGGTCACCGTAGTCAAGACCCACGACGAGCGCCTGCTCGAGTTCGCCGATCGCCTTGTCCCACTCACGCTGCTCGGAGTAGATCTTGCCCAGTTCCCGGAACGCATGCACGTAGGTCGGCATGATCCGCTTGGCTTCCTTGAGGTGAGCGATCGCCTTTTCGAAGTCTTTTTGCGGGCCATCACGCCCGTAGACCGATGCACACTTGCGGTGCAAGTCAATCGACATCGGGTAGGTCACGACATCAGCCACGAACAGCGTCGCATTGTCCTTCCACAGAATCGTGCGGTGAATCGCCATCACCATGTTTCCAGCACACCACATCGACACGATCACCAAGAACACCCGGTGACCACGCGTGCGGAGCAACGGCCAGATAATCCCGGGCAACAAACAGATCCCGAGACTCGGGGTGTAGTAGAGGCGCTCACCGAAGATCGTGCCGATCGCCAGCGGCACATTGGAGGTGAGCAGCGAGAACCCGAGGAAACAAGTCATCGCAAAGAACAGCAACGGGACACGCCGACCAAACCACAATCCCGCAGTGAGAAACCCGAGAATCCAAAGTAACGAAGTCAGGAAACCGATATCCCACGGCGACTCGAGAATCTGAAACACCTCGGGGCTGTATAGACAACTCAAGGGATAGGGCAGGACACACAACCACGACGCGAAACCCCAGATCTTGACGGCTGTGAGGATACGCGTGGAGTCGGCAACATGCCCAAGGGGGTTGCTCGACCAATCCGCCGGACCGGTAACCGGAGGCTCAAAATCCATCGCAAGGCTGCGAAGCCCGGCCCACAAACCGATCGGTAACAGCATGGCGAAGGTTGCGAACAAGACATCTCGGCCGATGAGCGGACGAAGCCACGGTTGGTCGGGGTGTCTGATCCAACCGTATGTCAGCTGGAAGCAGAAGAAGAACCCAATCCATGCAAACGAGCTCTCCTTGGACCCGTAGGCGAGGTACATGCAGAGCCCCCCAAGCAGGTATCGCCACCAACCGCCTCGGTTGAACAACAACATTGCCTGCGCCCCAAAGCAAAACGAGAGGATCTCGGCCCGCCCAACGATTCCTGCTACCACTTCGCTATGGATCGCATGCACACCAAACAGCAAGCCGGTCAACAGGCTAACGAACCCCGACGCACCAACCCGTGTAAGCATCGCCATCACCAACCACACAGCCCACAGGTGCAAGAGGACATTCACTGCATGCTGCGGCATCGCCTCGAGTTCGCTGGATAAGAACGGTCGGCTGAACAGTTGGTAGACCAGGCCGTAACTCAAGACCGAGACCGGACGGTAGAGACCGTCGTTGTATGTCTCTGGCCACCAATAAGGACGTGTGAAGAACTTGCCAAGGTAGGCAAACACCCCGTCGTCCCAATGCGCCGTGATCATTGGATCGGGTTGCCTCCCCAGGTTCGTCACGGTGATCGAGTTCACCATCGGATCGTCATCCAGCACGAAACCGCCCCCAACCGAGGGCAGATACACCACAAACGACAACAGCAGGACCAGGAGGACTCCGCGCAATGAAGGATGACCCGCCGGGACATTCTCTTGCACACCAGGTATTGGATTCGGATCCGACATGAACTACCTGCCGAGCACTAACAAGAATAGCGTTCTTCGAGCACGCGCAGGTGGTGCCGGACATGACCAGCGAGGATGTAGAGCAACGAGCGAACGCTAAACTCACAACCCGATGCGATCCCTCGCCGGGTAAGCACTTCCGCTGAAAATGTCCGGTACTGCGTGAGACCTGCAGCCCGGATGTGCGTGAACTGTTCACGCAAAACCGGTATCGGCACGTTGCTGTAGTCCGCGGCGGCGGAGAACTCGTCTTGGTCCATGGCGGGCATCGGTTCTGCACTACCCCGCGCAAACCAGAGTGCGCGACCAGCGAACACCCATTCCGTGTCGATCAAGTGCCCGATCACCTCGCGCACACTCCATTTGTTCACCGCGTAGCGGTGATTGGCACGGACCTCGGTGAGCTCGTCAATCAGCGTTGCAACGATACCGAGCTGGGCATCGAGAACTCCGTCAATCGCAGTCTCGGGTACCAGCTGGACATAGGTCTCGTAGAACGGAGCGTATTCGTCAACCGTCGGTCGACCGGTCTCAGGTATGGCTGCCATACCATTCTTGATCAATCCGATCGCGCGGTCACTTCGATCAGGTGGTAGCCAAACTGCGTCTTGACGGGTCCCTGCACAGAACCCACCTCGGCACTGAAAACGACCTGGTCGAACTCGGGCACCATCTGGCCGGGCGAAAACTCACCCAAGGCGCCACCCTCAGCACCGGATGGACACTGGGAGTGCTCCCCCGCCAGTTTTGCGAAGTCATCGCCACCGGCGATCTGGTTCTTGAGATTTTCACACTGTTCCTCGGTCGGGACCAGGATGTGTCGGGCGCTCGCAGTTGCCATGGGTTCTCCTTTGCAGGTTGCAGGAACAAGAATTACGGCCTTGCCAGCCGCCAAGCTACCAGATCCAGCCCGCGATGCCACTCGACAGTTCCGCGAGTGTTACCACGATAGGGATCGGAACCGTCGGCAGCCCTGGACTATGATGCGCCCAAAATCGTTCGCGTGCTCAGCGAGCCTGTTTCTGCCGCCTCCCGCCGGAAGTCCTATGACTCTCACGCACCTGTTTCTCTTGCTCCCGATCGTCCAGTCACAGGGATCGGGTCCTGCGCCGGGCGAGGTAGGCAAGTTCGCGTGGCCGCCACCTTCCTCGAGGACACTCCAGTACAAAGCAACGTTCACGAAGGAACGCAAGCTACCGAAGGATGTGCGCGATGCCGAGAAGGCCGCCCGCAAAGCCGCACGTCTCTACTACCCCAGGCGTCTCCCAAAGCAAAAGGTCGAGATGGGGATGACGATTCAACTCGAGGTCGGTGCGGACAAGATCAAGGCCAAGTACGCAACTACCTTGGACAAGCAGACCCTCCGCCTGAAGGTACAAAGACCAAAACGGCCCTCGGGCAAGGCCAAGGATGCGACCCGGGAGTCGTACGCAGCGGTTCCCTTCCTTAGCAACAGCCGGATCTCCTGGGTCTGGGGCCTACCATCAAGCAAGGACGACGAACCCATGGAAGTGCCGCTCGCCGCACTCGAGCGCCGCTTCGAACACACCTTCAAGAAGGCCCCACGCAAAGGATCAGTCCCGGGCGATCTGAGTGGCCAGTTCGGAGACCACCTGCTGCCGGTGCTCTGGGTCTATCCCCTGCCCTGCTGGGTTGGCGACCTGGTACACACCCTCGACCTGGGAGGCGAGCCAGTCATCGAAGGCAAGAGCCTGATCGCCGAGTCCAGCCAACAACTGAAAGCCGGCTATCGCAAGACCCATGTCAAAGCTCTGTGGACGGAGACCTCGTCGGCTGGCTTCACCATCACCTACAAGATCCGCGTCGAGCAGGTTCTATCGCAACAGCGTGACGGACGGGGACTGGATGGCAAAGGCACAGCATGGGTCTTTGATATCGAAGGCAAGGGCAAGTATTCCTTCGCGGATCACGCCTGGGACCTCATCGAAGAAAAGGTCCAGGCCCGGCCCACGAAGCTCGTCGACGCCGTCTTGCAAGCCCTGTACGACCAGGTCTTCTCCGGAGTGATCAAGATCCAACGGATCAAGTCAGCCAATCCGAACAAGAAGAAAAACAAGCGCCGCCGTCGGCGATGACTCCGAGGCGGACCGCCCTACTTCTTCTTGAGGAGGTCTGCGATGCGCTGGTCGACCGCCTGTTGAAGCAAATGTTGCACGGACACTCCAGCCTTGGTTGCTGCGCCCCGCAGCATCTTGAAGTCACGCACAGTCATCCTTGAATCGAGCCGAACCTGACAGCTATTGGGGATCGACTCGAATTCCGCCGTCGCCTTGGCGATCTGTCGGGCATTCAGGCCAAAGGACCTTAGCACGCCGGTCGCCATCATGATGTTACCCAGGGTGTTCATATGAACCCCATCGGTGGTCAACTGGTGACCCTGCGGTTTCGCGCGCCCAGTGATCAGCGCAGCCTGCATGTCGGCGTTGAGATCAGCGAGTAAGCACTTCTTGTCGATCGCGAGCTTCTTGAGGAACGCATTGTAAGGTGCGAGCTGCTTGTTGAGTGCATTGCCCTGCTCCTCTCGAATCATGGTCGACGTCAGGATCATCACCTGAATTCCCCTGGCCTGGGTCTTCTCTACGATCTCGGTGATGTTCTTCTTGTACTGGTCGAGGGGCACCCCGCGCTTGCCGTGCCACACGTCATTGACACCGCAGCTGAGAGTCATCCAATCTGGTTTCTTGTCCAAGACATCGCGATCGAGACGCGCCAACATCTGGTTCGACTTGTGACCACTGATCCCTGCCGGGATCATGGTGGCCTTGACCCCCGCCGACCCGAGGCCACTGATCACGAGGCGGCAGTAGCCCGCAGGCCCACGGGCGCCACCAGCGGTAATCGAGTCGCCGAGGAACGCGATCTTCGCACCATTCTTGACCACAAGACCACCCTTCTGAGCCGGCAGGGAAGAACCCAGACCTCCGACAAGTAGACAAACGGCAAGGGAACCAGTGAACGAGGGCCGGTTTGGGGTATCCATGCCGGGCACTCTACACCCGGCGCGCCCCCGGCAGGGCGCCTACTTGGTGAACTTGATCTCTATCGCGTCGGTCGCATACGGCTGGATCACACAGCCCGCTTGACCAAACGCCATCTGCGCAAAAATACTCAACCCGGGCAAACCCGCGTTGTTCGGGATACCGAGCGGCAGACGGGAGTAGCGATCGTACGCGACCATTCCAGGCACCAACAAAGAGATCGTCGGGTCCACGAACACCTGGGCAGTACCGACGGTGATCGGAGGTGACAAGCTCGCCAGCCCGAGCAAGACGAAGACAGCACCACTAGACCTACCACCTCGGATCCCGTTGATCGCAAAAGCGGAGTTGCCGATGTTTGCAGTTCCATTCACACCGATCGCGGGAATCTGGCCGGAACAGCTGGCGGTCGCCGTGCCGTAGGCAGTGCAAGTCGAGGCCACTGCCGTCAACTGCAGGCTGTTGACCTGGTAGACCGGGTTGCCAACGTTGGTGCCGTCGTTGCCACCCGAGGAATCGCTGGGTCCAAAGTCCAGGTTCCAGGTGCTCACCTCTCCCGGCATGTTGGACAAAGCCTGGTTCATGGTCGAGGTTATCTCGGCCGCAGTCCGGGCATAGGGCCACAACCGGACTTCGTCCATCTCGCCGTTCCAGTTCTCGGCCCCAACCGCGCTCAGATCGCCGTTGCCAATCCGCAAGACGCCACCGGAGTTGCGCATTGCCGTCCTGGTAGGATATTGATAGGAACCCCGCTCGACTCCGTTGATGTAGATCTTGATGTAATCACCGTCAAACGTCCCCGCGACATGGGTCCACTTGGCGAATTCGCCGGTCACGAACGGATAGCTGGCCTCCTGAAAACCACTGGTGGTACGGACCGCCAACTTGATCAACCGCGACTGGGTGTTGGCAGCATCTACCCGAAAAACGAAGGACTCCGCGTTCGGGTTGACGTTTTGTCGGGCAATGCAAGGCCATCGATACCCCGTACCCAGCGTGGTGCCGTCATAGGTAATCCACGCTTCGATAGTAAAACCGGTCTGCGGCAACAAGGTGACGTGGTAGGGCACATCCACGTACTGGTCGACTGGCCCACCGTTGGTGAATTTGATCCCGAGTTGGGCAGTGGCTGCCGGTGCGAGACATAGACAGGTGACAATGAGAGATCGTTTGTTCATCGCTGGATCGGCGTGCGGGCATGAGACTGAGAAGGTCCTGATTGTCTACCAATCCAGCCGAGTGTCCAGCAACAGCAACCACTACTCCACGAGCCTCGCAGACCTACCGCAACGCGCTGCACCGTCGGCCGAAAACCAGCCTGACGATTCGCGAATGCCAGGGTCGGGGCCCATGCCTTGGCGATGAAAAAGAGGCGGGCCGACCAGCCGTTCGGCAAGCCGGCCCGCAGCTGGCCCGATCCCCAAGTGTATTAGAGTCGAAAAGAAGAGGGAATCACGAGGGCCAACTCTCAGGTTCGCGACTCACCCGTGGTGCGGACAGGCAAGACCATACGAAAGCGAGGAGAGCCAGCGAGGACTCGGAAACCAGCAGTGTAGGAACTGTCCCCCATCCATCGGCCGTTCTGTGGAGATCCCCTTAGTCACCTCCGCGGTTCTCCGAACAAATGTCGCGAAGCCGCATGGATCCCGCTTTGCGATGGAGTCATCCGGCGACCTCTACAGGTCAGAAGACCGGCCACGGAGTCCAAGCCAAGCCGATTACGCCGCTACTTGCCGTCTTCCCAGACCGTCTCCATGATGATCTGGTCGTTGTCCGGCTCTATCTCGAACGCCAGCTTGCGGAGTTTCTTGCCCTCTTCCTTGCCAGCCTCTCCACCTTCCTCCAGGACGCGCGCCTTGTAGATGTAGAACATGGCCGCCAGAGGATCCATCGAGATGGCCTTGTCAAACGACGCGACGGCTTCAGCATTCTTATCCTTACGGTGCTGAGCCCGACCCAGGCCAACCCAGGTCATGGGGTTTGTACTTCCCATGTCGATTGCAACCTTGAACAGTCGCTGAGCCTTGATCGGCATGCCGCGGGACATGGCGAATGTCCCCGCCCAGTGATAACCATTGGCTGACGCGGCTTTCATCTGCCGGATGTAGTTGTGCCACTCCTTCTCCAAGACCTTGAGGTCCTTGACCCCGAGGTAGCTCTTCAGCCACTTGATCTGTTCATCCGGTTCAACCGAGCGAAACGCCCTGAACCCGAGGACCTTCTTGATCTTCTTGCTCTTGGCGAGGTCGATGTAGTACTTCTTGAACTTGGACTTGTACTTGGGGGTCGAAAGCAGGTAGTGCACAAACGACCAGCCCCAGGCGTAGTGGATGGCAGAGAAACGCTTGATGCGGATCATATCCTCGAGGCCAAGCCAGTTCTCATCATCGACACTGCCGGTCCTGTTAGCGATCTTGTTGAGCCCCACCGCGTCCTGTAGGACGGCAAGACGCCCCTCTTGAATCCCGCCAGTCTGCATGGTCTTGGTCTTGGGATCCCAGGAACTCGCGCCGTAGTACTCCGCCAGCGACTCATTCACCCAGGCGGGGTAGTGAAACTTCGGATCGATGAGGTGCGTCAGGTAGTGATTGGCCTCGTGGAACATCACGTCGACCGTGGCACCCTCATCCATCCGGTCGTAGAAGAAGTTCAACTCGATTGGCTCGACAAAACGGAAGTAGCCGATCACGCCCGACGGCGCGCCACCAACCTGCTCAAAATACTGGCGGTCGTGATAGAAACAGACCTTGAGGCGCCCCATCTTGCTTGGCTTCCGGATCCGCCACTCCTTGGTGAACACCTTGTAGTAGACCTCCATGAGGTCCATGTAGCCGCGCATCAACTCCGGATCGATCGTGAACTCGAATTCGAAATTCCGCGTCTTCATCTTGTGGCGATTCACCCACTTTCGCCGCTTCTTCGCCGCCTCGATGCGTCTGGCGCTGGCCACGCGGTCCCGCGCGATCTGCTTGTCGCGGACGACGGCTTTGACCCAACGTCCCTTGAACATCACCAGGCCCTTCGCCATCTTGTCTTTGTCAGAGGTGGACAGGTCGGTGGTATTGCCAGATGCGTCACGCGCGGTGCAACTGCGGATCAGTTCCTTCGGCACCTTCACGTTACCGTTGTCGAAGTGCACCGTGACACCGTCTACGCTCGCTGTCATCCGCTTGCCAAAGACGAATCGACCATCCTTGAGTTGCAGGCTGTCCTGAGCAACCAACGGGGCCAAGAGGAGGAGCGGGAGAAAACAGCAAGTGGGAATGGTCTTCATCGAATCACCTGGGGGATTGGGTAGATCCTACAGGTATTTCTGCTGCTTTAGATAGACCCGATAGGCCCTATCTAGCGACTGCCACTCAGTGTCAGACCACCCGCATAGAGCACCGTTGACCGCCTTGCAAATAGCGTTACGGCGCTTTTGGATCCGGCCGCTCCGCTGCCTGGTGCGCTCCTCCTCTTCAGCTTCGGTAACAGCTGCCGTAGAGGAAGGCTTGCTGGCCTTGCGCGCGGTCTCGTATTCCTCCGCCGCCTTCATGCTCTCCCGGAGGTAATCCAAGACGAAGTCACTGCCCCGCGACTCTAGGATCTTCGGTTGCTTGCGGGAGGACTCGATGAACCGGAAGAAGGTCTCCAGCTGGTGGGCAATTACGGGATCCTTCTTGTTGCCCTTGGAGAACTGGCTGTCCGCCAGGTTCATCAGTTGCCTCGGCGTCCTTGGCTCGACCTTACTGCGACGCAAGAGCCGAAAGGTCTTCGCCACATATGTGCTGGACGTGAACTCGATCTTACTGCCCCTGACTCGCGCAGAGCGCAAGTAGTCTTCCATCCCACTGCGTAGCCAATACGGCGTGCTGCTGTGGAGCAGGTTGTGCTTCTCGGCCATGAACTGGGTGTACAGGCTATAGAACAGCGGCCCAAAGGCAGCGCCATTGCCCAGGTTCTTGTTCTCGTACGTTGCGATCTCCCGATTGTTGAGACTCACGGCATCCGAAGAACGGGTTCGATAGACAGAGAACTCGTCGTAGTTTCTGCAGATCCGCAGGATGCCCTTCGAAACGTACTCATCGTTCATGGCTCCGAAGCGCTTGTCCAGCCAGGTGCGACAGGTCTCCGCAGACTTCACCAATCGACTGGTGTGCTTCTTGGACGCGTTGGAGAGAATCGTGAAGTGCTTGGACTCACTGACTCTCCAACCACGCGGCAGTCCGGCAATCGCCCGCCTGGCCCGTAATTCAGCAATCTTCCGGCGGAGTAGGCGACGCTCCGCTGCGGACTTGTTTTTCCAGTCCGGGTCCAACCACGTGCCGGTGATCCGGTCCTCGATACCCGAGGACTGACGAGCCCCGGTGGTCCGCGGTATCAACTTGAAGCTTCGGAAACAGCGCAGGGCCGACGACTTGAGCTTCTTGAACTTGTATTCGAGAAAGTCAAATTCAACCGCGAAATCGATGCCCGTGCCGCGAAACACATAGGCGATGTAGTGCCGACGACCATTTCGGGAGAGCTTCTCGACCTTGACCTCGTAGATGTCTACCGAGTACTTGCCTAGCTTCGCACCTGGCTTTTCGACCGAAAAATAGAAGCCACCCTTGCTCGAGTTGCGCTTCACGTAGTCACGGTAATTGCGGTAGGGCCGTTTGTGAGTCCTGACAGCGGCATCGTCAGCATCCCTGCCAACGCTGGCGATGTCCTTGCTGACCGCCTCGTCAAACTTGATGACGCGCATGGTCGGCCGATGCCGGCAACGTGGCCCATCGAGCTTCACGTGCCCCTCATACCGCATGTCCGATTGGAACTGGGCCACCACCCACCGCTCGTCGACCTGGGTCGGCACCTGGGTCCACTTCGCGGGGACCTTGAGTTGAAAACCGAGTTCGGAATTGCTGTAGACCCCACGCCGCAGAGTGCCCTGAGCCGACAAGGAGTTCGGCATGGCCGCAACTGCAAGGCATGCAGACACGCATAAAGTTCTTATCTCTAATCTATTAAGACGAATCATCAGATATCTCCTGCCCTGCTGTGATCGCACGGGAACGCCACAAGCCCACGGATCACCTACAGCGCACGCGTGACCCCAAACGCAACGGTGGATTTTTATTTCCAGTGTTCCGCGCCCAATCCGACATCACGTCCAAAAGCTCCGGATAGTGGGCACGCTGGAATGCGGGGCCGGGGATCAGGTTCCCGGTTTTCTCGTGGAGCGATTCACGGTGAACCCAAACAGGTCCGGGCGGGCGTAGTGCCCAGTAGTGTCCATCGTGAGCGACAAACTGTCGATCTCTCCCAAATCGATGTCCGCGTTCAGGATCATCTCCTCATCGTAGACCGGACCGGCCAGGTAGCGACCATCCGGAGCGATGATGGCGCTACCGCCTCGCATGACCAATTGTGATGGTTCAGAACGAACTCCCTTCGGGGTTTCGAGCTCCACCGGCAAATCTTCCGCACACATCAGGCTGCCGGCCGCCAACACGAAGCAACGGCCCTCGAAAGCGTAGTGCCGGCTCGCGACCTGGTGCATTTCCTTGCAGGTCGGCCAGGCGGCGACATGGATCTGCTCCGCACTCTCGTGCATCGCTTGTCGCGCCAGGGGCATCCAGTGCTCCCAACAAACCAGCCCGCCAATCCGACCACAGGCCGTCGACACAGCCCCGAGCCCGTCGCCATCACCCCCACCCCAGACGAGTTTCTCGGTGTAGGTCGGGACCAGCTTGCGGTGATGGTTGCACAAACGACCATCTGCATCGAAGGTCAACAGGGTGTTGAACAGGGTGCCGTGACCAGGCCCGACCTCGACCTTCTCGTGTACCCCGACCACCATCACCATCGAATGTGCCGCCGCAATCGCCGACAGGCGTTCGGTCACCGGTCCGGGCACCACGACGCTGTTTGCCCGCAGGCGCCGGTAGACCTTCTGGGTCGGTTTGTGGTCCCAGAGACCTACATCCGAGCAGATATCGAGCCAGATCGGATAACCGGGCAGCCAGGTCTCGCCGAAACAGGCCAAACGTGCTCCGGTGTCAGCCGCAGACTTCGCCAAGGACTCGAGACGGTCGAGACAAGCGGACAGGTCATCCACCACCGGACGAGCCTGGACAATCGCAACTCGAAGAGGGGCCGGGTCCATTCCCCTTCTGTACGCTTGCTCTCGCACTTTTGCTACCGTACACCAGGGGAATGAAGCATCGGGACGTCGATCGCCGGACATTTCTCGCAGCGGCCTCGGGCGCGGGACTGGCACCATGGCTGATGAGCTGTGAGTATCTAGACACACCACAGCCCAAGTCCGCTGCCAACAACGGGGTCCAGATCATCCCTCCCAGCGAGCAGATCACGTTGGGTTTCATCGGCTTGGGGATTCGCGGCGGCAGCGTGATGAATCGCTATTTCTTGCGCAACCCAGCGGTCCGCGTCCTCGGTGTGTGCGACGTCGATCGCACCCGGCGAGAACATTTCAAAGGGGTTGTCGACAAGCGCTACGGCTCCACGGACTGCATCGCCTATGTCGACTACCGCAAGCTCCTCGAGCGCGAGGATATTGACGCGGTGGTGATCGCGACGCCGGACCACTGGCACGCGACCCAGTGCATCCACGCCGCCGCTGCCGGCAAGGACATCTACTGCGAGAAGCCGCTGACCCACACTCTCGCCGAGGGCAAGTTGCTGATCGACGCCGTCCAACGCCATGGCCGGGTATTCCAGACCGGCAGCCAGCAACGCACGGAGTTCGGGCACAAGTTCGTGCGAGCCGTGGAGTACATCCGCAGCGGTCGGCTCGGGGACCTCTTGTCCGTACATGTCGGTGTCGGCAATCCCCCCAAACCCTGCGACCTCGGCTCCGAGAAAATGGAACCCGGCCTGGACTGGGACCGCTGGTTGGGCCCGGCGCCGATGCGGCCGTACAACAGCGAGCTGAGTCCGCGCGGGATCATCAAGCACTACCCGAGGTGGCGACACTTCACCGAGTACGCCGGCGGCGGTCTCGCCGACATGGGGGCCCACCACTTCGACATCGTGCAGTGGGCACTCGACGCCGACACCAGTGGCCCAATCGAGGTCCTGCCGCCAGCGGTCAAGACCAAGATGCGCGGAGCCCGGCTGCGCTACGATAGCGGACTCGTGGTAACCCACGGTGGACCGGGTGGTGCGACATTTATCGGCACCCAGGGCATGATCCAGGTCGACCGGAATCGGATCACCTCGTTCCCCGACAAGATCCTGAAGGAAGCGCTGGCCGAATCAGACTTCCACATACCCCGCCCCAAGGATCACGGCACGGACTGGTTGGAGTGCATCAAGAGCCGTCAGCCCGCCACCTGTACCGCCGAAATCGGCGCGCGTAGTGCCGCCGTCTGCCAACTTGCCAATCTCGCCTACCATCACGACACATCGTTCCGCTGGGATCCGGTAGCCTGGAAGTTCGCAGACGACACCGACCCGGCCTTGCTGGACTACGATCGCCGGGCTGCCTACCGGGTATAGGGGACTGGCGATTCTCCTTCTCCCGTCCGAAATCCCGCACTAGAGTTGGTGGACCAGACTACCCAGGTCCGCAGATCCAGACACCGTGTACAGCATCTACATCTCCATTGCCCTCGCGCTCGTAACGGGCTTTGGCTGGACCTACCTGGACCTCTGGCAAGGCTGGCCGATGGGCATCGTGGTCGGCTTCCTGGTCTTTGTCGGCACCTGGATTTTCATTGGCCGCAAGTTCAACCGCCTGATCCAGCCGGCCATGGGTAAGGCACAGAAACTCGCCGAATCCGGGCAGGTAGCACTCGCCATCAACGCCGTCGAGAGCCTGCTGCCAATATCGAACTGGATCCCGATGCTGAAGGGGCAGCTGTACGCCCAACTCGGCGTGCTCAACCTCGGAGCTCGCAAGGAAGACAAGGCGATCAACTACCTGCAGAAGGCCTCCAACCGCGCCGCCGAAGCCAAGCTGCACCTGGCCGCGCTGTTCGTACGCAAGGGCCGCGAAGCCGAGGCCCGGGCCATCCTCGACGTGGCCAGGCGCTTCAACAAGAAGCACGTGTTGCTGCACAACTTCCACGCCTTCGTCCTGAAGAAGGCAGATGACACCCAGGGAGCCATCAGCATCCTGAACAACTTGCTGAAGAAGGTGCCGGAAAACGAAGCGACTGCCGACAACCTGTCACGGCTCAAGAATGGCAAGAAGCTCTCGATGAAGCCGTTCGGCATGCATTGGTACAGCCTGGGGATCGAGCGACCACCGCCGAGCATGGCGCCCGCCGGCATGCAGCAACAGCAGCCGCGCAAGGGCTTCCGTCACCCACCGAAGAAGCAGAAGCGCCAGAAGCGCTGATCACTTCACGCCGTCGAGTAAGGACCCCGAACCAGTGCTACCGGGAACCGGATCGGCGTTGACCCCTGGCAGGTAGGCACGCAATGCCTTCAACTGGTCGGCATGCTTGGGTTGCGCAGCGAGGTTGTGGAATTCACTCGGATCATCACGACGGTCGTAGAGCTCCTGCGACCCATCCGCGTAACAGACATAACGCCAGTCCCGAGTCACGACGGCGTGGTTGTCCTTGTAGAAGGTAGTGATGGCAGCGTGGTTCCAGTCGGCGGCCGGATCGCGCAGTAGTGGCACCAGACTGTGGCCCTCGAGATTCGAATTGGCGGGCAGATGGCACAGGTCGAGCAACGTCGGGTAGATGTCGATCAGGCCAGCGGGCTGATCGGTGCGTTTGCTGCGAACGTGGCCGGGTGCCCGCACGATCAGAGGCACGCGCGTAGACTCACTCCACAGCGAGCGCTTAGCCCAGCGCTCCTTCTCGCCGAGGTGGAAGCCGTGGTCGGACGCCAGCACGACGATGGTGTTGTCAGCAAACCCGCTGTTGTCGAGGGCCGTCAGCACCCGACCAACCTGGTGGTCGACGAAACGGATGCAGGCGAGGTATGAGCGCACCGCACGCCGCCACTGACGATTCTTCAAGAACCATTCGTGGCGCGGCGCCGGAACGCCGTGCGTGAGCCGTTTGGCGTACGCCGGCAGGTCCGAACGGTCGTCAGCGAACACTTTGGGCAACACGATCTCGGACTCTGCGGGCAGTGTGTCAAACCACTTCTGGGGGACGTAGAGCGGAACGTGTGGGCGGGCGAAACCGACAGCGAGCAGAAAGGGCCGATCCCGCTTGGATGCGAGCTTAGCGATGGCCCAATTCGCCACCCTGGCGTCAGGCATGCGGGAATCGTCTTTGGGGAAAGCACCCCAGTCCCACAGCGGATGACCCTGCTTGTAGTTGATCTTCTTCTTGGGTCGGGGCCCAAAGCCAGCACGCGGCCCGTATTCGTCGAAGGTGTCGCGACTCGACGAGCCATGGTAGATCTTGCCACAACCCATCGTGTGGTAGCCGTGCCGGGTCAGATACTCCGGCAAGGTCGCGGCCTTCGCCAAGGCTGGCGAGACCCGAAACCGCTGCGGCTGCAACAGGTAGACCCCGCTGGTCGACGGCAGGCGACCCGTCAGCATGCTCACCCGTGACGGGTTGCAGATCGGCGCCTGGCAGTGCGCGTTGGTAAACAGGAGGCCGGTGCGTGCCAGGGCATCGATGTTCGGAGTAGCCGCCTGAGCATGCCCACCTAGACAACCGACCCAATCATTCAGGTCATCGATCATGATCATCAAGACGTTTGGTCGCGCCTTGGCTGCACGATCCGGTAGCTGTGCGGTGAGCGGGGCACACATCGCCAATGCCAATGCCAATGCCAGGACTACCTGGCGAGCCGGATTCTCCTGCTGCTCTGTTCGGACAAGCATTTGAAGTCGAAGTGTTCGTTAAAGCGGTTGTGACCCGGGGTCACCTGCTGGAGCATCTTAGCCGCTGCATCTACACATCCCCCAGACGCGAATCCGACCAAAGGCATGACCAACCGCCAACCGCCACCGATCGTCGCGCTGAACCACGTTGGGATCCATGTCGAGGACGTCGCCAGGAGCGAGTCCTTCTACCGTGAAGTCCTCGGGCTCGTGAACATCGAACGCCCCGAGCTGGACTTCCCTGGCGCGTGGTTGCAGCTTGGAACGACGCAGGAACTACACCTGATCGGCAAGAACTCGAGCCCCGACAGTCCACCTCGCGAACGTCATTTCGCCCTCGAAGTAGAGGACGCCACTGCCTGGGCCGAGCACCTCCAGCACCTGCGCATCGAGCACGAAGGCCCTGGCCGGCGCCCGGACGGCGCCTTGCAGATCTTCTTCCGCGACCCGGACGGACACGTGGTCGAACTCGCCGAACTCCGCCCATAGAGATCCGGTAGTTAGCGTCGGCGCCGACGCTCCGGTACGCGGACCTCACCGACGATCGGCCAGGCAAACTGCCCGCCATTCTGGTCGGCGAGCTTCTTCATGAATTCGCCACCCTCACGCTCACTGCGTCCACCGTTGCCCTGACGCCGTTCATTGCTCTTCGAACCGAGGTAGATGGCGTTGATCCGCACGCCCGAGTACCGATTGGTCTCACCGATCAAGTTCAGGATCTCGTTCATGTTGGTGACATCGCCGACGGTCGGCACGCCATCCGACAACAGGAAGATCTCGTCGACGTTGCTGTCGTAGCGGGCCCCGTAAACCAACGACTTCATCTGCAGACCGGACTTGAGACCACCGAACAAATTGGTGCCACCGTTCGCGCGTTGACCTCGCATGCGCTGGGCCAGCGACTTCTTGTACTTCTTGTTGGCGGGAACCAGACCCTTCTGCCACTTCCGGACGTTGTTCGAATACACCACGACGTTGAACTTGTGGTGTGGCTCCAGGCCATTCACTGCCTTGAGGAGTTCCTGCTT
>JAYZDB010000034.1:0-51057 GCA_036338025.1 Planctomycetota bacterium | reverse complement strand
GCCAGCGGTGGCGTTGGGGATCAGGGCAAGGTCGGCGCTATCGGCGTTGAGGAACTTCCCGAGGGCGTCGCGGGCCTCGTCCATCAGCCCCTCGAACTCGCGCATGAAGAACGCCACCGGCTCGCGTTCGAGGCGATCCTGTATTGCCCGTTGCTTCTCAAGCAGTACGGTTGGGCAGGCTCCGAAGGACCCGTGGTTGAGGAACGTCATCCCGGGGTCGAGTTGCCAGTGCTTGCTCAATTCGGAAGTGTTCTCGGTCATCCTCGCAGTTCCTCGGGTATCTGATCGGCGAGTTGCCGAATGGTCGCAGGGCCATGGCCAGCGTAGTGGGTGAGGAAGTCCCCTGGTGGGGTCCCCGTCGGATAGAACGGTCCGACCCAGCTCTTCTCCGACCAACTAGAGGTGCCGTAACGCAGCGTTCCCATGGGCGAGGCCATCATGCCCTCGAGTCCAGCACTGGCAAAACCCGAATACCATATGCCGCGAACCGGCCTTGCCACCGAGCTTGCTGGGCGGGTCGGAATGGGCGATGTCCTGCTTTGGTCTGCTTCGGCTGCGTCCTTCTGTATACTCCTGTCCAGCTCATGCCCGTCATCCGAGAAAAGCGATTCCTGCGCGTGAAATTGGACATGGTCACCCGCTGCCAGCTGCGGTGTGTGATGTGTCACTTCGCCCACCCGGACTTCAAGGAGAGCCCGGTGACGATGGGCGGGGAGTTGCTGGAGAAGGTCGGCAATGACCTCTTCCCCCGGGCCCACGATGTAGTTCTGTCTTCGAGTGCGGAGCCCCTTCTCGCCAAGGATCTGCCGCGCGCACTCGAGCTGTGTAGAGAGCACGAGGTGCCGAACTTCCACTTCTCCACCAACCTGTTCGCCATGAGCCGGAAGATCATGGAGAAGTGCATCGAGGTACAGATGCCCTTACTGACCGTATCGGTTGATGCAGCGACCAAGGAAACCTTTGAGCGAATCCGACCTCCAGGCAAGTGGGACACGTTGATGGACCGCTTCGATCTCGTCAAAGAGATCAAGGATATGTCCGGTTCGGAGTTCCCTCGTTTGTCCGCGACGGCGGTCTTGATGCGTTCGAACATCCGTGAGATGCCCGACCTGATCCGCCTGATGGCGACCAAGGGTGTCACGCAGATGAACTTTGTCCACATGGCGGTCATGGGTGGGCTTGGAATCGAAGATGAGACCCTCATGAACGACCCCAAGCTCTGCAACGAGACCCTGCGAGAAATGCGTCGCGTCGCCGACGAGGTTGGGATCGAAGCCATGATCCCGATGGAGATCCCGGAGAAGATCGCCGCGGACACGGTGACCGACGCGGCCCGTAGCTCGGACGGCGGTGGCTCAGCGCTTCTTCAGTCCGCGGAGATGAAGGGCGTCGAGGGTTCCTACAACGTTGCCCAGTACCTCAACCACAAGATCGACGAGTTTCTTCTCAAGGCCAAGAAGAAGGAAGATCACCAGCGGGCCTGTTACTTCCCCTGGTATTACATCCATGTGAACCCTGACGGGACTGTGTTTCCCTGCGGGTCCTGGTTCGAGTTCTCGACCTTTGGTGACTTCAACACCCAGACTTTTGAGGAGATCTGGACCGGCAAGGACTTCACCGAGCTCCGGCGTCAGATTCGTCATATGGAACTGCGCGATGTTTGCGCGAACTGTTCGGTCGCGAACATGGGGCGACCTGACGTTCTGGCTTCTTTCAGCCACCGGGCAAAAGTCCGGCGGGGCAACAAGCAGTCTTCTCCGAAGGGTTGAGCCCTGCCGAGCCAAAGTTTTCTCGCAGCGCTGGAATCGGCAAGTGCCTTAGCATCGAAATGTCAGCTTTCCAACCTGCTTGGGGTCTGCCAGCGATGTCGCCGAGTCGGGAAAAACCGGTCGGCTGGCCCACTTTCTGCCGGAATCCAGACCGTTGCATCAATTGCAAGTGTGGTTAGGTTGTAGGTATCTGTTGCAAGACCCCGAACCGATGACCCAGTCTCCGAACTCGAACGAAGCCACCCATGACATCCGTGTGCGGGCAGCTGCGCACTACGTGGCGGAAGAATCGGATCCCGACACGCCGTTTTTCCTCTTCATGTACCGGATCGTAATCTCGAACGAGAGTCACGAGACCGTCAAGTTGCTGACCCGCCACTGGATCATCCGTGATGCCTACAACGAGCGGGAGGATGTCGAGGGCGCTGGTGTTGTTGGTGACTACCCGATCCTCGCCCCGGGCGAGAGCTATGAATACACCAGCACCTGCCCGTTGCGGACCCGTTGGGGCACCATGGAGGGCAGCTACAAGTTCGAGATCTGCGATACCGGAGCACCTCTGGAAGTCGCGATTGGCCGGTTCTTCTTGGTGCCTGCGTCTCAGGTCCGGGAACTCTCCGCAGAGGGCTAGCAGGCGTTTCCCACGCGTTGCGTTTGGGTTGGAAGTTGCGACTCGTGCGATTTCGCTCGGTCCAGGCGCAGGAACTTGTCGGCGGAATCCCCATTGCGCGGCTGGTGAAACTAGGCCGGAGGGAAATTATGTGTAAAGATCGTTATGTCTCGGCATGATCGTCGCCCGAAAGTCGCCGGGGTATCAGGTCCCGGCGTTGATCGAATTCCGGCGAATCTCATGCGACACAGTGTGAACCAAGATGAAATGGCGGACGGACAGCCGGTGGAGAGTGACCCGGGGTCCGTAGATGGTCACGCGAGGAATGGTCACGTCGGCACGAATGGGAATGCCATAACCGGAACCAAGACTTGGGCGCCCATACGCCCGAAAAAGGTGCTGTTCTTTGGTAAGACCAAGGCGAGGACCCGATGTACCGCCGCGCTTGTCGACGCGCTCGAACAGAATGGTGTCGAGGTCAAGTGGCTGAACTGCTCCTTCCTGAAGCGCTACTTCACCAAGCCCGGAATGCGCTTTCTGGTCCGCCATATCTGCAAGCGGTACGATCCCGATCTTCTATTCGTCTTCTACCACGATCTGCCACGCGAGTTGATGAAGGAATTCTCCAAGGAGATTCCGACGGTGGTGTGGCAAGAAGAGCCGTTCGAGATCAGGGATTGGCAGGTTGACTACGTCCGCGATGCACGGCTCCTTTGCATGTCGACACCGCGACTGGTGAGGGAATACCGCGAACGCGGTATCGGGAACGCTACCTTCCTTTTGAGTGGCTACTCACCGGCATTCCATGGTCCCGCTGATATCCCCCGGCCGATCGAGTACGACCGGGAGATTGCGTTCATTGGTGGACCCGGCATCATGGGCGAAAACCGACCCGAGTTTCTCGCCTGGCTGTCCGAGCACTACGACGTCGAAGTCTTCGGGATCATCAAGTCCTGGCTGCCGACGTTGCACAAGTTCCCAGGCCTCAGGTTCGGCCGCGAGATCGGCCCCTCGGAGTACGGCCAGATTTGCGCGCGTAGCAAGATTGTCCTTGGGCTCAACCAGAACCACGAGAACGCCTACTATTTCAGCAACCGGATCTTTCTGACCCTGGCATGCCGTGGGTTCCACTTGATCAGGTACGTCCCAGGCACCGAGGACCTCTTCGAGGATGGCAAGCATCTGGCCTGGTTCAAGAGCAAGCAGGAGTGTCTGGACAAGGTTGATTACTACCTCGAACACGAAGACCAGCGTCTCGAGATCGCTGCGGAGGGTTGTGAACTCGTGACGAAACAGCACCGATACCAGGACCGGGTCGCGGACATCCTCGCGATCTTGTCGGGTACGTCGCAGTTGGAGTGTCCGGATGACCCGGTTTCGCCCAGCTTGATTTTCAATCCGTTTAGCGAAGATTGCGCGACCGGGGACAAGGCTCGTGACGGTGAATCGTTGCGACAGATCTCCGGTAGTTGAGCCCGGTAGTCAGGAGTCGACCGTTGAGGATCCTTCACGTGTTGGCGGAGCGCGGATTCTCGGGTGGCGAGAACCAGTTGCTCGCGACCATTCGACACCTCCAGGAGCGGGGGCACGACCAGGTGTTGGTGCTCAATTCCGGCGCCATGTTCCGCGACAGCGTCCGCGATCTCGGCCTGCCTTGTCACGAGGTCCGGTTTCGTAGCAACTACGATCCGATCGCGGCTCTAGGACTCCGCAAGTACTACCGGTCACTGGCCCCGGATCTCATTCACCTGGCCTGCTCTCGCAGCCACAAGATCGGTTCGGTCGCCGGCGTGTTTGCCAGGTCGTTACCGCCGAGAGTCGTCACTCGGCGCATGGACTATCCGATCCGCAATACCTGGTTCCATCGATGGGCCTATCGAAGTGCGGTTGATGCGGTGGTGGCAATATCGAAGGGAGTTCAGGAGGCGATCCTCAAGATTGGCGTCGATCCCTCGACGGTACATTTGATCAACGAGGGGGTCGATACTGGACGCTTCGGTGTGCTCCGGGAACCTGAACGTCGCCGCACGGCTCGCCAGCGCTTGCAGCTCGGTGACGATGACGTCCTCGGTGTTACCATCGCTTCGCTGCATGCCCGAAAAGCCCACGACGTGTTGCTCGAGGCCTTGGCGGCGGTGCAGATCCCGGCCGGCAAACGTCTGGTATGGTTGTTTGGTGGTGATGGTCCTGAGCGTGAGAAGCTGATCGGGCAGGCCAACCAGCTCCCGGACCAGTTTGAGGTCCGTATCCCTGGTCAGATTGACTACGTGCCCGATGCCCTGGCAGCTGCCGACCTTTTCTGTTTGCCCTCGCGCTATGAGGGTCTTGGCGTTGCCCTGCTCGAAGCGGTGTCGACTGGTGTCCCTTGCATCGCCTCTCGGGTCGGCGGCATGCGTGAAGTGCTCGAAAGCGGGATTTCCGGTCTGCACGTAGAGGTTGCGGATGTCGGGGGTCTGACCGAGTCTATTCAGAAGCTGATTGACGACCCGGAACTCGCACGACGTTTGGGTGCGGCTGGCATGCAACGCGCGCAGGATCGCTTCGATGTCAGTTTGATGAGTCGCAAGACCGAGGCTCTGTTCCAAGTCCTTGTTGATTCCAGAAACGGATGAACTGCAGGTGGATGCGGGTTTCGTGTGTAGGATGCAGTTCATGTGGCCTCACTCACTTGTCCTAGCTGGCTTGGCCTATGTCCTGATCGGCACTGCCGTCGGCTGTGAAGCTGCTTCGGACAAGATCGTGAAGCGCGAGAATCTCCGCCTCACCATTCCCGGCACGGAGGTGTCGTTTGAAATGGTCTGGATTCCCGAGGGGGGATTCTGGATCGGCAAGACTGAAGTCACCTGGGACGAGTATCTGGTCTACTGCGATTTCGAAAACCCCGCCCGCGAGGCGGGTAAGGGTGTCGATGGCATTTCACGGCCGTCCAAGCCACTCGAAGATGTTGCTCCCTTTGACCGTGACTGGGGCCTCGGCCGCCGACCGGCGGTAGGGATGAGTTGGAACGCCGCCAAGCGGTATTGCGAGTGGCTCTCCAAGAATTTCAAACGCCGATTTCGCCTGCCAACCGAGTCGGAGTGGTTGCTGGCCTGTGGCCCGGTGCCGTCGGGGCCGCTGTCGGAATTTGCCTGGTTCGAGGTAAATAGCGACGAAATGACCCAGGCAGCTGGCCAGAAGCGACCGAACCAGCACGGGCTACACGACACCCTGGGAAACCTGTGGGAATACTGCGGCAACCCGTTCAGCCCCAAGGAACCAGGTCGGGCAGTACTGCGCGGCGGATCGTGGGAAGATCCTGCTGCGAGACTGACACCCGAGAGTCGGCTAGGATTCGAGGATGACTGGGTCCTCGAAGACCCAAACGTCCCCCCTGGAGTCTGGTGGGTTCCTGATGGCAACCATCTCGGTCTCCGTATCTTGTGTGAAATCGACTAGAGAGAGGATTGAGCGATGGGCAATGTGACCCGCAGAGAGTTTCTGGAGGATTCGTTGGCTGTTACAGGCGCAGCTGCAGCCGCATGTGTGGTCCCGAGTACTGGTGGTCCGCGTGGCTCTGCACAAGCTGAGTTCTCGCTACCAGATCTTGAACCCAGAGACGAGCCGGTCCGGGTTGGGGTCATTGGTGTTCGTGGTCGTGGCCGCGCCCATGTTGGTGCGTTCAAGAAATCGAAGGATTCGGAAGTCGTCGCGATTTGCGATGCGGACGAAGCCGTCATCGGCGGTGCCATGAAGGCGGTTCCGAACGCCAAGTATCACAAGGATCTCCGGACTCTCATCGAGGATCCAAATGTCGACGCCATCACCGTTGCGACGCCCAACCACTGGCACTCGCTAGCTACGATCTGGGCGCTGCAAGCAGGCAAGCATGTCTACGTAGAAAAGCCTCTGAGCCACAATGTCTTCGAGGGCCGCAAGTTGGTCGAAGCCTCCGCCAAGAGCGGACGGTTCGTCCAGCATGGCACACAAGCTCGATCGCACCAGGCCACCCGTGAGGCCATCGCCTGGCTGCAGGCCGGCAACCTCGGCAAGATCAAGGTCGCGCGTGCGCTGTGTTACAAGCGACGCGGCAGCATTGGCAAGGTCAACGGTCCCCAGAAGATCCCAGAAAACTGTGATTATGATCTGTGGACCGGCCCTGCCGACCTGGTGCCCTTGCGGCGCAAGAGCCTGCACTACGACTGGCACTGGGACTTCAACACCGGCAACGGGGACATCGGGAATCAGGGCGTGCACCAGATGGATATTGCGCGCTGGGGACTCGGCTGCTCCGGCCTGCCGGATCGCGTCATCAGTTGCGGCGGTCGCCTGGGTTACGATGATGACGGCAACACGCCCAACACCCTGGTCACCAGCATGGACTACGGCGATCAGAAGCTTATTTTTGAGGTGCGCGGTTTGCCTACTCCAGCCTTCAAGGGTGCCAAGATTGGCGTCGTCTTTCATTGCGAGAACGGCTACCTGGTCATCGGTAGCTACTCAAAGTGCTCGGCTTTCGACAACGACGGCAAGGAGATCCAGACCTTCCGTGGTGGTGGTAACCACTTCCAGAATTTCCTCGATGCCGTCATGAGTGGTAAACACGCCAAGTTGACAACCGGGGCCCTCGAGGGTCACCTGTCCGCTGCTGCGTGCCACCTCGGCAACATTCCGTATTGCATTGGTGCAACCCAGAAGCTCTCGCAGTCCGACACTCCGTTTGGTTCGGATGATGACGCAAATGAGTCGTTTGCCCGGTTCCGTCAGCACCTTGTCAAGAACAAGATTCTGTTGACGGATGGATTCGATCTTGGCCCGATGTTGCAGTTCGACAGCAAGGCTGAGACCTTCGTCGGCGAAAATGCTCAGTTGGGGAACATGTTCCTGTCCCGGAACTACCGTGACCGATTCGTGGTTTCGTAGCCGCGATCTTCTACTGCAACAGGCCCGACCCGGATCGCCGAGTCGGGCCTGTTGGCGTAGCGGGGCTATTGAAGGGATTGTCCGCGCCGCTAGCGAACTTCGGGCCTTGCTACTTCTTCATGCGTGCCCTGCCGTTGAAGGTCAGGACCGTCCGTTTGCGGGTATCCCAGTACGTCCAACTGAAACGGGCGTAATTCAACATCGCCCGCTTCAGGCTTTCGTCCTCTAGTTTGAGTTCCACCAGGTCCGGGGTGTTTCTGACTTCCACGGTCCCTTCGAGTATCGAGGTTTCGTTTTGCACAACCTTGTCGATCTCTTGTCGCGACATCCCCAGGTTCATCATCACTTCCCGATCCACCTTGATCATGACTTTCTGGCGGCCACTCATGCGCATGTCAAAGGGTACGAATTGGGCCTGGCGGTTGCCGATAGAGACCCGCGTCCCCTCTGGTCCGAGGACTCGGACCAGGGCGGTGCTGGAGCAGGACTGGAATAGACCGACGGCGAGGAGAACTAGAGAGAGAGAGCGAGTCATCTTGGTCAGTTGGCTACGTTGCTAGTTGAGTGTCTTCTTGTTGCGGTTGTCTGGCTTGACCCGGCAGGTCAGCTGAAATCGTGTCGATTCCCCCGGCGCGAGACGCAGTGATTTTTGCCAGCGTACGCGGGTTCCAGCGTCTTGCCTGGTCACCGTGGCGCCGCGCGGATTCGAGACCAGTAGGCGAGAATCCAGGTAATCGACGAGGACGATTTCGGCGATGGTACGCCCGCCGGTGTTATTGCACTCGAAGAGCAGATCGAATTCGTCGCCTTGTCTATAGACGCGAGGCGAATCGATGCGTGTCTGCACTACGAGCGCCTGAGGGATGACACTTGCACCCTGGCCGCCTCCATGTGTCCACGTCCCCTTTCCGCTGCCTTCAAAGGTCCCACCGCGACCGTAACCGGCAGTGGGGTTGCTCGTGTCGTTTCCTGAGACTCGGAATGCCGCCTCCTGTGCTTGGATTGTGGCGCCCCTGCCACCGGCGCGTGGATCGTGGATCGAAATCTCAACCACATCGGTAGGAAACGGGCCGACGAAGTCTCCGGTCGCCGAGTAGCGTAAGAACGCCACGGCTTCTCCTGCTCCGAGTCCCGGGATCGGGCCGTCTGGCTGGTATTGGGCCGCGTCGCCTTCGTCGCCTCCATTGGGGATCTTGTAGTCCCACTGCAGAGATCCACAGGCGCTGATCCCTGTCGCCAACAGCAGCCAGACCGACGCGCGGCAGGATGGCAGTGGGAGGGAATCCGACGGGGTCTTCACAGGTGGTAGCGGCGCGCTGGTAGACGAGATTGGGGCGCGGATCATACAAGGCGCGTGACGGCGACACCTCGCACAAAACACCAGAGGAGTCAATCTGAAGCAGCCAGGGGGAAGTTCCAATTACTGCGGATGGGATGTGCACGCTGGAGAGATCCGCGATGTCGATACAGACCTCGCTCATGCCGAGAGCCTCGGACTCAGACTCGTACCAAGGCTCGGATTCTCGATCCTCCGCTGTCGGCCGAGAACCCGGTCTTCAATTTCAACCCGCTGCGCAATGCCAGCCGCCGATCGTTGGCGGCGACCGCGACACATGATGTGGCCGTCAGTTGGCCGACGATCTTCCCGAGTACCTGGTAGAGGGTGATGAGTTCGTCGGCATTGCCCAGGCGCTTGCCATACGGTGGATTTGTGACCAGTGCGTGGACCGCATCGCCTTCGAGATCATCCAGGCACCCTGACAAGCTGCTGCGACGTAGCTGGAGATCCTCGATGACGCCAGCTCGTTCCGCGTTGGCGCTGGTGGCCTCGAGGGCGCCAGCGTCCCGGTCGCTGCCGAATAGTTTGAACGGTAGGTCCGACAGGGCACGCTGAGCTGCGGAATCGCGGATCGCTACCAGTCGTTGTGGGTCGTGTATCCCGAATTTCTCGATCGCAAAGGTCCGCATTCGCCCTGGAGCCAGCCCGCGGGCCATCGCCGCGGCCTCGATCAGGATGGTGCCCGAGCCCATCATCGGATCGATCAACGGGCTGCGGCGGTCCCAGCCGGACGCCAGTAGAAGAGCCCGGGCGAGGTCTTCCCGAAGCGGCGCCTTGCCGCTCTGCAAACGCCAGCCGCGACGATGCAAAGGCTCACCCGAGCTATCGAGGGAGATCTGGCACCGGTTGTCATCGATGCGGACCCGGACAAGGACCGGGGTCGCATCCGACTCGCTCGGCTCGAGTTGTTCGGACAGGTGTTTCAGGACGCGTTCTTCAGCGGCTCCTGAATGGTAGATCCGCGAGCGCTTGCAACTCGCCTTGACGACAACCGGGATACCCCTGGGTAGCCACTGCGACCAGTCGATGCGGGCTCCGCGCTTGTCTAGATCGGCCAGGCTGCGAGCCCCAAATTCCGAGATTCGTAGCAGGATCTGGCTGGCCAGACCGGCTTCGAGGTTGGCGCGATAGAGACCATCGAGATCGCATTCAAATGCCACACCGCCAGCCATCTCGGTGGTTGCGGAGAGATCGATGCCTCGCAGCTCTGTGGCGAGCAATCGTTCCAGGCCAGGTGGGCAGACTGCAAAGGCTTGGAACTGGGTCAACGGTAGGCTCAGATTCGGGGTCAGGCTGGAATCGCAGCAGGCGCGATGAGGATTTGGTACGATTCGATAAGTCAGTCGTAGATAAACCCCACCATCTGAACAACGAGGAATCCGAATGTCGTGTTGCTGCTGGCTCTGTCCGGAGGCTGACTGGATGTTCCGGAACAATCCCTCGATATGCTGAAACAGTAGCTTGACCGCATGGAGATCTGGGTCAGGCGGCGTATCCTCAGAAGGCTCAATCCCCACTTGCCCACTCGCTGAAATATGTTCAACCAGACTTGGATCTTGCCGATCGGTTCGATCTTTTTTCTTCTTGTTGCTGCTCCCGACCTTGTTGGACAGGCTGCGTCCCAGGAAAAGCTGATCGAACTGCGGAAGAAAAAACTCGCTTCCGGGTTTCTCCAGAAGGCCGCCTGGCAGACAGATTTCGACAAGGCACAGGCGCTTGCCAAGAAAACCAGGCAACACATCCTTGTCTACTTCACCCGGTCGTTCGCTCCTTGACCTCCTTGCGTGAGACTGGAGCGCGGTCCGCTCTCCAGCGATGCCTTTGCGATGCTTGCCAAGAAGGTCGTGCCCTTCGTGCACATCGCTTCCAAGATCCGAGGTGAGAAATACCCTGAGCTGTTTCTCAAAGTCGGAATGGGCTGGCCGCAGGCGGCGATCTTTGATTCGGGGGGGCGGTTCATCGCCCGGGTTGAGACCTCTGCATTGCGAGTTGACGGGGCTGTAGCGATTGAGGCAGTCATGTCGGGTGAAGTAGCTGCGTTCTACAAACTCAAGAAGAAGGCCAGCAAGGGCGGCAAGAAAGCCAAGGCGACTTTCTTGATGGCCCGCTTTGACAGAGGGCATCTCACCCGCGTTGAAATGCGCGAGGCCATCGCTACCGGTTCGATTCTCAACAGCTTCCAGCGGGAGGCGGTACGGGAGATGTTTGTCGACGCGCAGACGGCAGAGTGCTTGAAAGGTATCGATAGCAGCAGGCCTGAGACCTTCGGCCCCTACGCCAAGAAGTTGCTGGCACAGCACCGAGAGTTTGGACTGCCCGAGGGGCCGGCTGGTATTGCAGCCTGGCGGGTAGTCATGGAGGATGCATATCTCCGCAAGGATGCCAGCGCCTTTGCCATCGCCTTTACGGCTATCAAGGCAACAGGCATCACGAGCAAGAAGTTCGCCGAGACCAATCAGAAGAGACTCCAATCGATTCAAAAGGCCGACAAGTGATAGCCGTGTTCCGGGCTGCAGTTCTCGCCGCACCTGTTCTGGCTTGTGTCTCTGCAATGCCAGCGCAGACCGGAGAGGTCAAGGCGAAGTCACAGGCTGAACTCGTGGCTTTGCGGGATCAGAAACTCAAGTCGCAGTTTCTGCAAAAGTCCGTGTGGACAACTTCGTTTGTGACCGCAAAGAAGCTTGCCGCAGGGACCGACCAGTTGGTTCTCGCCTACTTCACTCGGTCCTTTGCTCCGTCGCCCGCGAGTAAGCACCTTGAAGACACAGTGTTCACGACCCGTGAATTCCAGAAGCTCGCTGAATCCGTGGTGTTGTTTTGCCACGTGACATCCAAGGTCGATGGAGATCCTGATCAGGATCTGATGCAACGGTATCACGGCCAGGGATACCCATTCATGATTGCGATCGATGAGGCTGGTCGACCAGTTGCGTTGTTTCAGAGCGAGTTCAGTCTCGCGGGCGTCAAGAAGTTCCTGGAGTTGGAGGTCGCTGGCTACGCGAAACTCAGAGCCAGGGCCGCCAAGGGTGACAGGCTGGCCAAGGCAGACTTCCTGATTCGCCGGATCCAGCTCGGTCACCTCAAGCCGAGTGCGATCCAGAAGGTCCTGGAGTCCGCGGACTATCTCTCGCCGACGCACCGGAAGGCTATCCGTCAGGGTCTGGCAACGCTGGAGATCCGTGAAATCCTGGCCCGTATCGACAACAACGACCCTGCGAGTTTCAATCTCGCCGCCGAACGTATTGTGGCAATGAAGAACGCCGGACGCATTCCGTCAGACAGCCAGGCCCCGGTGTTCTGGCAGGTGATTCTCGGCTACGCAGATAACACGGAGAACGCAGAGTTGTTCGAGGAAGCGCTGACCACGATCGAAAAACTGCCGGGTGCGAAGCATCCGGAGCAGTGGATTCGTCGCATGAAGCTGCGCTTACGTGCTCTGAAGTTCATGAAGCAGAGGCGCCGCAAGTAGGTCTGGCTGTCCGTTTCATGTGTGGTGGTGCCATGGGTGGAGTATCCACGCTGCGGATTCCCGGGTGTGTGAGTTTGCAACGCTAGCCACGGCGATAGTCGGGTGCTTGCCGGCCCCCGTTCCTGCTGGGTTGAACTCTATCAGCCGGGTTTGGCCTATCTGTGAACGGGGACTCCGTCTCGAGTTGGGTGGATGAACCTTGAGAGCAGCTGGCTGTCGACCCATACTGGAGTTGGTAATAGCGATGCACATCCAAGACACGTTTGCCAGCGCCGAGACAACCTTCTCCTTCGAGTTTTTTCCTCCGAAGACGGATCAGGCGTGGGAAGCCCTCTACGCCACAGTCACCGACCTCGAAAAACTGAGACCGAGTTTTGTCTCCGTGACCTACGGCGCTGGAGGATCGACGCGCGAAATGACCCACGATCTCGTCGTGCGGATCAAGACGGAGTCTGAGATTACCACTGTTCCTCACCTGACCTGTGTTTGTCATCAGGAGGATGAGATCAAGGACGTGTTGACGCGCTACGCGGCGGCCGGCGTGGGGAACGTACTTGCCCTGGGTGGTGATGTGCCAGCGGACAAATCCGATTGGGATCGTTCGATGGATGCTTTCCAGCATGCTGCCGATCTCGTTGCGTATATCCGGAAATTCAACGAGTCAGGAGCGCACCCGGATTCGCGCGGATTTGGTATTGGTGTTGCAGGGTTTCCGGAGGGTCATCCCGGGACTCCAAACAGGCTCGCCGAGATGGACTACCTCAAGGCCAAGGTCGATGCTGGGGCTGACTACATCGTTACCCAGCTGTTCTTCGACAATCACGACTTCTACGACTTTCGAGAGCGGTGTGAGCTGGCGGGAATCGACGTGCCCATCATTGCCGGCATCATGCCCATCGCATCCGTCAGCGGCATGAAGCGGATGGCGGATCTGGCGGCGGGGGCCCGGTTCCCTGCCTCGCTCCTCCGAGCTGTGTCACATTGTGGTGACGATAGCGCAGCTATTGAGCGGGTAGGGACCGACTGGGCTACGGAACAGTGTCGGGATCTTCTCGATAACCGGGTTCGAGGCGTGCACTTCTACACGTTGAACAAGTCCTCCGCGACGCGCAGGATTTACCAGACGCTTGGATTGCACGACTTAGGAAGCTAGTCAGCAAGACCCGCTGGCTCGCTTATCCCTTGGCAAGGTCTGTTGCCTGGTGCGTGCATTGACCGAGGGGATTGCCTAGTATGACGGGCGGTCCCTGGTCACCTCGGTCCACCTGCCCATGCCTCCACTGCTTGCTCAACACCCGATCCGTCGTGGGTCCCATGCCTCGAGAACGGACGGGATGTGTGCTCTTGAGTGCGTTGCCTGGCTCGCCGGAGAACAACACAGCGATAGTCCCGAATGCGTGTCGCCTGTGCTGCGGGCGGTAGTTCAGTCGTTCAACGACGTGATTTCGGACGATGCCGCGCGCAGTTACTACCTGCGCAACTTGATACCACGCCTGATCAATACCCGTGCCAGCCGATTGGTGGAGGGTCGACGGATTGCCCTGCTTGTCGACTTCATGGTGCGAGAATTGCTCCCGATGCTTTTGCGGAGTCAGGATCGGATGTTTGAGGCCGGGGAACTGGCTGGCCTGAGACAGATCAGGACTCACACGGGTATTCAGCTCGCGGGGCTTGCGGCAGAGCAGGAGTGCGGCAACCGCGAGGTTGCCTGGGCTGCCAAGATGGCTGCCAGTGCGGCCGATCCTGCGTTGTGGGCACCAGTCGCGTCCAAGTTGATCCAGGAGATTGGAACCCCCGCCGCGTACAAGGCCGGTGTCACCTTGATCACCAACTTGATCAATGTCGAGCGCATGGTCAATCGGCCGGTTTCAGGCCAAAAAACTGTTCCGCCGATCTGGTAGTCGCAACCGCTACCTCGGCGGGTGTCCGGTTGGTACTCGAGGCGATGGCTTCAAGCACGTAGCGTAGAAACGCGGGTTCGTTGCGGCTTCGCTTGGGTTTTGGATCGATCGTGTGCGGAGTAAGGTACGGCGCATCGGTTTCGATCATTAGACGATCGAGAGGGATTTCCTTGACGAGTTCGCGGAGATCGAGACCGCGTCGTTCGTCACAGATCCACCCGGTGATGCCGATATAGAGGTCGAGCTCCAGGTATGCCGCGAGAGCTTTTGCATTACCCGTAAAGCAGTGCACGACGCCCCTCTTGATGCCCTGATGATGCTGACGCAGAATTCCAAGCATGGGTTCGGCCGCGTCGCGTTCGTGAATGAACAAGGGCATCTGCAACTCGATGGACAGTTCCACTTGTTTCTCGAACCACTCGAGTTGTGCTGGGCGCGGTGAGAAGTCGCGGTTGTAGTCGAGTCCGCATTCGCCGATTGCGACAACCTGCTCCTGGGATGCCATCTCCCTGAGCGCGGGGATCGTGTCGGCATTGCAGTCCTTGGCGTTGTGGGGGTGGACCCCGACGGTGCAGAACAGTTCGCCTGGGTGGCCTGCAGCCAGATCGATGGCTGCCTGACTCTCTCGCAGGCTCGTGCCGGTGACGATTTGACGACCTACGGATGCTTCCCGCGCTCGCTGCATGACCGCTTGGAAGTCGGATTGAAATACCTTGTTGGTCAGATTGACGCCGATGTCAACCAGATCGGTCGGCTCGTTCTCGGCTGGGATCATGACTAGCTGTTGGTGCCGGCGGTCCTGGCAAAGTCCTCTGCGAATATCTCCAGACCACTGGTGATCGCGGCGGTTGACATCGCGATCAGGGAGCAGAGCCCCTTGCCCTTCGAGAAGTTCACGACCTTGTGAATCTGGGCGTCGTAGCCGGGGCCTTTGCCAGCTTGCACGCCGGCCAGGATGTTGGCGAACTGGCTGGTTGCCATGCGGCAGGCCGGACACTGTCCGCACTGTTCGGCTTGGAAGAACTGTGCAATCTCGTGGATGCGGGCCACGGCATCCTCGCCTTCTTCGATGAACGTGATACCGCCGCACCCCGGCGAGGATCCGAGTTCGCGCAGGGTGTCATGATCGATTGATGTATCGAGGTGTTCTCCGCCAAGGTATGCACAGGACAAGGCTGGCAGGATCCCTCGGATCGCCTTGCCGCTCTTTGGGCCGCCGCCACAGCCATAGATGACGTCGCGAAACGTGCAGCCGAACGGTAGTTCGAAGACCCCCGGTGAGTGAACCTGGTCGCCGAGAGTGAACAGCATCGTGCCTTGGCTGCTACCGGTCCCAATTGCACGATACCAGTCAGCGCCGTGGCAGACGATCGAAGGGGCGTGTGCGAGGGTCTCAACGTTGTTGACGGTGGTGGGTTTGCCCTGCACGCCGGCGGTGCCGGGGTACGGTGGTTTCTCCAGTGGTTTGCCTGGCCCCCCGTTGATCGAGTCGATGGCGGCGGTTTCCTCGCCGGCAACGTAGGTGGTAGGGGCCCGGTGCACCTTGATGTCAAACCCGAAGCTCGATCCGAGAATTCCATCGCCCAACAGATTCGCTTCACGCAATTCTTGCAGCGCCGATTCCGTAGCCTCGATCTGTTCGGCCATGTCCTCGATGAGGTAGACGTATCCGAAATTTGCCCCGGTCGCGAATCCACAGAGCAGCATCCCCTCCAGTACCTTGTGAGGATAGCGGGCGACCAGGAACTTGTCCTTTTCGCTGCCCGGCTCATGCTCGCCGCCATTGGCGATTACAAACTTCTGGTCGGCGTTGGTATTGGCCGCCAGGCGCCACTTGGTAGCGACGGGAAAGGACGCCCCTCCACGGCCGCGCAGGCCGGCGTCTTCCAAGAGTTGGATGAGTGACTCAGGTGTGCCATCCGCGAGCGCCTTTTCGATCGCCACGTAACCGTCCTCGGCGCGGTACTCGGCGAGGCTCTGGCGGGGTGCGTCAGCGGGCCTCGTCAAGAGTATCCGGGTCTCATCACTCATCGTCCGCAAGCCTAGCGGGGCTCGATCCGGTCATCCAGGGTTCCTATCCGCGGCCGGGCTAGCGGCCACTCACCCGGTGCGTAGACCTTGTTGTGCGTTGGGGCTCGGGAATATCTCACGAGCGATGCTGCATGATCAGGAAGCCGCTGCGAGGTATCGGTCCGAGCCCGGGGTTTGTCTTGGCCTTCACCAGAGAGAGAAATGACGAATGGTGGATGTCCCCGGGCTGGCGTGCTGCAATGCAGTCCCTCTGATGATCAGAATCACTACCTCACTATCGATCAGGCTGGCGGAGGTTGGCGCCTGCTTGCTGCTGGCATGCCTCTTTGGGTGTGCCGATGCGGATCCGAAACGGGTGATCGGGATTTCGATCATGACCTCCGAAAACCCGTTTTTTGTCGAGCTTGCCCACGCGGCGCAGGATGAGGCCGCCAAATACGACTTCAACGTCGAGCTCGTGAGTGGCGACAAGAAAGCCGAGAACCAGGCTCGACAGGTGCAGGACTTCATCGCCAAGAAGGTGCACGCCATCCTACTCACGCCTTGCGATGCCAAGTTGGTCAGTGCCCCGATCAAGGCAGCCAACAAGGCAGGTATTCCAGTCTTCACGGCGGACACTGGTTGTCTCGACCCGTCCGCCAAGGTGGTCAGTCATGTTGCTACGGACAACTACTCCGGTGGCAAGCAGGCTGGTTACGCGATGATCGAAGCGCTGGGCGGCAAGGGTGGCAAGATCCTGGTTCTGAGCTTCGACGTGGCACAATCGTGCCTGGCCCGCGTCAAGGGTTTCCGGGAGGTCATCGATGCGCACAACGCAGCCCAGGCAGATGCCCGGATCGAAATCGTGGCGGAGTTGCCAGGCGAGGCATCGCGCGAACCCAGCTCCCGGGCTACTGCCGATACGCTCGAAAAGAACGGTGATCTGGTCGGCGTGTTCGCCATCAATGACCCGTCAGCCCTGGGGGCGGTCGCTGCGATCGAGGCCGCAGGCAAGCAGAGTCAGATCAAGGTGATCGGGTTCGACGGCCAGAAGATTGGCAAGCAGGCGATCAAGGAAGGCAAGATCTACGCTGATCCGATCCAGTTTCCCAAAAAGATGGGGCGGATGATCGTGCGGCAGATGGTCAAGTATTTTGATGGAGAGACGCCACCTCGCCTTATTCCGATCCCGACGTCGCTCTACCGGCGTGCCGATGCCGAGCAAGACCCGGATCTGAAGTAGCCGTACCGATCGATATGGACACATCTGCCATGCCTCCTCTGCTCGACATGGCGGGCATCCGGAAGTCCTTTCCCGGCGTGCATGCGCTCAAGGGTGTCGACCTGCAACTCCACCACGGTGAGGTCTTGGGGCTGGTTGGTGAAAACGGTGCGGGTAAGAGCACCTTGATGAAGGTGCTTGGTGGTGCCCATCAACCCGATGCCGGTCGGGTGAAGATCGAAGGTGTCGAGGTGGACTTGCAGTCCCCGAGCCGGGCGCGGGCTGCCGGGGTTGGCGTCATCTACCAGGAGCTCAACCTGGTTCCCGAACTCAGCGTGGCGGAGAACATCTTCCTGGGTTGCGAGATCACCCGGTCAGGAGTGATCGACCGGGCAGCGGAGCAGCGGCGGGCTGAGGAGTTGTTCTCCAAGCTCCAGATGCAAATTGACGTCGAGGCAGCCTGCCATTCTCTCAGCGTCGCCGAGCGCCAGGTCGTCGAAATCGCCAAAGCCTTGGTGACCGACGTGAAGATCCTGGTGATGGATGAGCCGACTGCGACCTTGACGACCAGGGAGGTTGAGAGCCTGTTCGCGATCATCCGCGACCTCCGGACCCGGGGCATCGGGATCATCTATGTAAGCCATCTGTTAGGCGAGATTGTCGAGATCTCAAGTCGTGTCATGGTCATGCGGGATGGCGAGCAAGTCGCCACCCGATCGATAGAGGCGATCACCAGGCACCAGATGATCGAATTGATGGTTGGCCGCTCCGTGGAGCAGGAGTTTCCCAAGCATCACCATCCGATCGGCGAACCGCGGCTCAGGGTCGAAAACTTGCACCGCGGGGCCAAGGTGCGTGGGGTGAGTTTTGAGGTCCGCGCTGGCGAGGTTCTGGGGATCACCGGTCTGGTGGGTGCGGGGAGGACCGAGATGGCGCGCATGATCGCCGGCGCTGACCCGATGGACGAGGGGCGGATCTACCTCGATGGCAAGCGGCTCGATTTGAAAGGGCCCCGCGATGCGATCCGTGCAGGCATCGGACTCTTGACCGAGGACCGGAGTGGACAGGGGCTGGTCCTTGCGCACTCCATCCTCACCAACTTCGGCCTCCCGAACCTCGGGCGCTTCTGCCGCGGCCCGATTTTGGTTCCGAGCCGTGAGCGCGCCGCGTTTGCTGACTACGCGGGCAAGCTAGGTGTAGTCGGAGAACCCGATCAGGCCGCCGCGACCCTCAGTGGTGGCAACCAACAAAAAATCGTGCTCGCGAAGTGGTTGCAGCGTGAGTGTGACGTCCTGGTCATCGATGAACCAACCCGCGGCATCGACGTCGGCGCACGCTACGAATTCTACCTGTTGATCAACGAGTTGGCCGCTCAGGGCAAGGCCGTGGTGCTGATAAGCTCGGAGCTTCCCGAAGTTTTGGGGATGGCGGATCGAATCCTCGTCATGCGACTTGGATGTGTCAGCGGTGAGATCGAAGATGTCGCCGACGCAACGCAAGAGCAGATCATGGAGTTGGCCATTCACTGACCATGTCGAATACCCCATCGCGATTCAGTCGATCAGGCCGCAAGGCGGAATACGGCATGCTCTTCGTGCTGTTGATCCTGGTGCTGGGTTTCAGTGCGCTCACGGTCAAGGACATCCAAAATTCTGGAGCTGCTGCCGGCGAGGAACTAGCCGCGCAAATCGATGCCTTGGATTCGAAGGTGTCGGTAGCGATCGTTACCCCCAACAGCGCGATCGGCGTTCAGCTGGCGGATGCATTGGTCGAGGTGCTGAACGCCTCCGGACACCAACTCGCCGGCAAGGTGCATGGTAGCCCGCCGGAAGTCGGAGAGAAGCTGCGGGAATGGGAACAGGCGAGTGCCCACATTGATGTGATTGCTTGCCCCAATTCTGTTGCATCGTGGGCGCCGGTTCGGGATGTCAATACGCGCTACCCGAAACTGGGCGGTAGGTGTCGGGTGATGACGCCCGAGAGCTACAAGTGGCCGACGTTCCTGAAGAAGGACAACGTGTTGAATATCGCTCAGCAGATTTCGATCATCGCCATCATCGCGATCGGAATGACCTTGGTGATCATCACCGCGGGGATCGACTTGTCGGTGGGCAGCCTGATCGGTTTGGCGGCTGTTACTTCCACGGTCTTGATTCGGGATGTAGCGGGTGGTCGCGATGCGGATTGGACCGGCATGTTGTTGTGTGGACTGGCCGGTGTCATTGTATGCGGAGGCGTGGGGGCTCTGTCCGGGGTATGCGTCGCGGCATTCCGTCTGCCGGCTTTCTTGGTCACTTTGGCGATGATGTTGATGGCGCGTGGTCTGGCCTTGACGATTACCGACTCGGAGTCGATCAACGAGGTGCCCGCGGGGTTTGGTTGGTTGGGGTCGGGTCGTACCTTTGCCATCCCCAATTCCGTGATCCTGATGTTCCTTCTCTACGCCCTTGCACACTTTGTCATGTCGAGGACGCGCCTCGGCCGACACATCTACGCGATCGGAGGAAACGAAGAGGCTGCTCGCCTGGCGGGCGTGCCGGTGCAGCGAGTGCTGCTGATCGTCTACACCGTCTGTGGTCTGCTCGCTGGGTTGGGCGGTGTGATCATGGCATCGAAACACACGGGCGTGGAACCCAACTTCGGGTTCATGGCCGAACTGACCGTGATCGCGGCCGTCGTTGTGGGTGGCACCAGCTTGATGGGTGGACAGGGCCGGGTCCTGGGTACTCTCGTTGGTGCGTTCATCATCGCCGTGATTCGAAATGGCATGAACCAGATCGAGGTGCCACCCAATCCACAGATGATCGTCATGGGAGCGGTGATCCTTGGCGCGGTCTTGACCGATCAGTTCCGTAAGGGTCGTGTTGCCTGGCGGGACTTCACCAGCTTGTTTCAGCGATAGTCACATGACAGAAACCTTTAGCTGCGAGAAGAAGTACATCGGGAACTTTGGTCATCCGGTATGGGAGAACCCGACCGAAGCGATGGTCCAGGCTGCCTTTGACCACCACGGTCTCGCCTTTCGTTACAACACGACGGAAGTGCCGGCGGACAAGCTTGCCGACGCCGTCGCCGGCGCGAAAGCGATGGGATACAAGGGGTTCAACTGCACCTTGCCGCACAAGGTCGCGGTCATCGAGCACCTCGATGGGCTCGGAGAATCCGCCGAGATCATGGGTGCGGTCAACTGTGTCGTCGAACGTGAGGGCCGCTACATCGGTGAGAACACGGACGGCAAAGGGTTCTTGGATTCCCTCGAACCGGTGATCGATCCGGCCGGCAAGCACGTGCTGATATTCGGCGCGGGGGGCGCCGCCCGGGCGGTATCCGTCGAGTTGGCCCTGGCGGGGGCGTCAGTCATTACGGTAGTCAACCGAACGTCCGAACGAGGCGAAGAACTCGCTGAGATGCTCGATCAACGTACCCAGGCTTCAGCCGCGTTTGTCGGGTGGGAGGGCGAGCACGAGATCGCAAGCGACGTCGAGATCGTCGTCAACTCCACATCGATTGGTTTGTTTCCGGATACCTCTCGGGTTCCGGTCGCGATCGGATCGCTGCGACCAGAATTGGTGGTCGCGGATATCATCCCGAACCCCCCGGTGACCCGCTTCTTGGAGGAAGCCAAGGCTGCCGGCTGCCGCACGATTGATGGGATGGGAATGCTGGTAAACCAAGGCAAGCTCGGCATCGAGTACTGGACCGGGGTCGTGCCCGACACCGCGGTGATGCGGGCTGCCTTGGAGTCGATCTTCGGACCGACCCCTGACGACTCCAGGTAGTGTCGGCAGGCCTGCAGTTTTTCAAAATTCTCCCAGAGACCATACGGATAGCCTTGTGGCCCCCTGACACCCTGGAGTTTTCATGAAGACAGCCTGGACCCTTCCGTTGATCCTCGGACTGATAGTCGGAACCCTGATCGGTTTTGGACTTTCAGGCACATCTTTCACCCAGACCGAAGGCAGCCCCTTCTTGCGTGAATTTGCCCTCGCTGACCTGACCGCCAAGGCTGGCGATGGTGTCGAATGGGAGGTCCTCACCGACACTACCCACGACCGCTTTCCCGCCCTGGCGCGTTCCCATCGGGTGGCGCGTCGGATCGTGGCGACCGCGACCATGCCGGGTGCGGACCAGGCGAAGCTTGCGCACCAGGTTCAGCAAGCCACCGAGGCGGTGTTGGCATCCCATGGAGCAGTCGTCAAAGGCGTGTTTGACACCAGCAGTGGCTCGACGACGCTTGTCGAGGGCAAGCCGCTAAGGTCACACGTGGAGATGCCCCGCTGGTTCTATGCGATCGGTGATATTCATGGTGTTGCCGACGTCGGGTGCGTTGCTGTGTCCGGCAGGGTCACCCTTCTCGTCTCGCTGATCGAGGGAAGCTGACCTGCCCGGTATGGGCCCGGCCCAACCATGCCTGACGATGCGCGTAGTGCGCTACTTTGCGGAGTCGAGAAATCGCTGGCTGAGTCGCCTGCAGGGTGCCAAGGGCGGCGGCAGGTAACCAGCGAGATCCAGCACCTTCGAGATGCGTCCTAGCAGGTTCTCGACATCGGCTTTCAGGGGCGCCCCATGAGCTCCGATTTGGGCCAGTGCGCGCGAGCCCTCGAATGCCGCGTGGAAGTTGGGCGAGTAGAGCATGTGACGAATTTCGTCCAAGGCCTTGCTCCGATGTTCATCGGAGCTTGCCAGGATCCGTGCGCTGGCCATCCGGACCGCATCCGAGGAACTTTTAATGGCGCTGACGTAGACCTTGTTGGCTGCCTGGAGTTCGGCCGGTGACCGGGCGAGCCGATGGATTGCCAGCAGCGACCAGTAGCGCAAGTCCGTCGCGGTCTCCTGATACGAGTTGTGGTAGCTCGCCAACGCCGCCTCGCCGGTGAAATCACGTCGCTTGAGGTTTTGCAGTTGCTCGAGAATCTTCGTTCGGCTCAGGTGGATCGTCCAGTGGGGGGCGCGGTGGTCGGCCTCCACCTGGGCTTCGGTGGCTTGTGGATCACCGATCTTGAAGCTCGCGACCGGGCTTCGGTTGTTGCCGATGCCAACCCCATGGGCCGTGATGACCTGCCTGGCGGTCAAGGTCACGGGTTCTGTGTAGAGGTTCCAGTGCTCTGCCCCGGCCGCTCCGCGACCATCGACCTGATAGATCACCGAGGAGTCCGCGGTTGAGCATGCGATCTGCACCGCTGTGCGTCCGCGATCGTCCTTCGCGAGGCGGAACAGGGGTTTTGGACAACGGATGACGCCGAATTTCTGGATCTTGAAACGATTGAACTGAACTTCGGGTATCAGGCCGATGTCTTTGGTCCGCAGAGACCATTGGATCTGGGCTTCGCGCATGGCGAGGAGGCGGCGACTGTGTTTCGGGTCGCTGACGAGATCGTGGATCTGATGCGGGTCGTTTTGAGTGTCGTAGAGCTCCTCGACCGTCTTTGGCTGAAAGAACCGAGCTGGCACCCCGGTGAGCTTGCCGTCTGCGTGTAGACGACGCAGTTCCTGCATGGCTGGACTCGCGTCCTGGCCCCCGCAGGGCTGCGAATAGCTCAGGCTCGGCATGTGGTTGCGTATGTACAGGAACCTGCCGTCCCGGACTGAGCGTAGGCAGTCGTAGGCTTCGCCGATCCGGTCGCGGGCCGCAAACAAGTACTGCGGGGCCGCGCTGCGGTCGCGGCCCAGGAAGGCTCGCCCTCGCAACCAGGCTGGTGCCTGCTGCCGTGTGATCGAGAGCGCTGTGGCGGCGAAGTCGATGGTGCCTACCAGCTCATCACAGCTTGAACCTGGGCGTCTTTGTTTCGCTAAATCACCGAAGACTTCGGGCCGGTATTTTTCGGGCACACGTACGATCAACGCGATCGCGGTGCCGGCGTCGTAGAGCCAGCGTTTTTCGCGCGGTAGATCGCGACCGTTGGTGGAGGAAATCCAGACGATCGTGTCGTCGGCGAGACCGTCCTTCTCGAGTTGCGCGAGGACCTCGCCGACGTGGACATCGAATGAATGGATTCGATCGTATTGTGCGGCGATGGCCTTGCGGGTGTCGGCCGTGTCGGCCAGGTAAGGGGGTATCGAAACCTCGCCGGGATCGTGGACTGCGGCCTTGTCGGTCCCACGATGACCCATGATGGCGAAGAACGCTTGGGTCGAGTCTGCGCGGCTGCGCCAGGTGGCCTTCTGAGAACCGGTGAAGTCCCAGGCGGCGAACGGACTCCAACTTTCTCTGGGGAGGTTCTTCGCGAACCTCATCGGACCGAGTCCGTAGTGCTCGAAGTGTCGGTTGGTGCAGTGGTAGCCGGCCGCCCGGAGAATTTCGGACACGCACTTCAGGTGCTTGGGGGCCAGGGTCCGACTGGGCACATGGTGTGCACCGGTGCTGGTGGGGTACTCGCCGGTGATGGCGCCGGCACGGCTCGTTGTTGGCACCGGGGCGTGTGAGAAGGCTCTGCGGTAGATCACACCGCTTGCCGCCAAGGCATCGATGTTGGGTGTTCTGGCGTACTTGTCGCCGTAGCAACCGAATCGGGAACCGGCATCCTCACAGGTGATCCAGAGGATGTTCGGTCGGGGGAGAGGCTTGGGATCCTGGGCGTCGAGATTGGCGATTGTGGTAGCCGAGACCATCAGCACCTGGATCAGCCTGTGTACGCAGCGGGGCATGACCATCCCATACACAGGATCGCCGTAGAATGCCAGGGGTGGTGACCTCAGGAGGATTTGAGTCTGGCCTTTCGAGTGGTTGCGTGGGTCCCGGCACGCCGTAACGTGGTCGTTCGCATGCGCGGCAAGCACCTCGTTCTCAGAGTGGCGGTAATCCTGGCCCTGCTCGGGGTAGCGGTGGTTCCGTCGTGCAAAAACCGCAATCGCAGCATGCACGAGGGGTTTGTCGGTCGGCAGACCTGTGCCCAGTGCCACGCCGCTCAGGCGAAGTCGTACCGGAATTCGCAGCACGATGCTGCCATGCAGGAACCGAGCGAAGCAACGGTGCTCGGCGATTTCTCCTCCCCGTTCGAGGCGGACGGCGTGCGGTGGGAGTTCTCGAAGCAGCCGGCCGGCTATTTTGTCGAGACGGTTGGGCGCGATGGGGAAAAGCACGAGTACCGGGTGAAGTACACATTCGGTATCGAGCCCCTGCAGCAATATCTGGTCGAGGAACCCGGCGGCCGTCTGCAGTCCTTACGAGTTTGCTGGGATTCCCGCTCCAAGACGGAAGGCGGGCAGCGTTGGTTCCACCTCTATCCCGGCGAGCAGATCTCCCATTTCGACGAACTGCACTGGACCGGCCGCAACCAGACCTGGAACTTCATGTGTGCTGAGTGCCACTCGACCGATCTGCACAAGAACTACAGTGCCGAGCAGGCGGTCTACCACACTTCCTTCGCTGAGATCGACGTGTCTTGCGAGTCCTGTCACGGACCGGGTGCAGGGCACGTCGCGTGGGCCCAAAACGGTGGCGGCAGCGCAGATCCGAAGAAGGGCCTGCGGGTGTCGCTGAAACGTGCGACCGACATCGACTGGACCATCGATCCGGCTACTGGTAGTGCAAAGGGTTCCGAGACGCCGCGGCTCGACATGCAGACTGAAACCTGTGCCCGCTGCCACTCCCGCCGTACACGCTTGACCGATGACTATCAGCACGGCCACCCGATCCTCGACTCGCACCGTCTCGAACTCTTGACGCGTGGTCTCTACCACCCAGACGGACAGATTCTCGATGAAGTCTACGTTTACGGCTCATTCGCGCAGAGCAAGATGTACCAGCGTGGGGTGACCTGTAGCGACTGTCACGAGCCGCACAGCACCAGGTTGCTGGCTCAAGGCAATGCACTTTGTGCGCGCTGTCACGATCCACAGCGCTTCGATGTTCCTTCGCACCACCACCACAAGCCTGGTAGCTCGGGCAGCCTGTGCGTCGAATGCCACATGCCAACCCGTAGCTATATGGTGATCGACCCGCGTCGGGACCACAGCCTACGGGTGCCCCGGCCGGATCTGGCCGAGCGGCTCGGTACGCCTGACGCGTGTACCGCCTGCCACGAGGATCAATCGAGTGCCTGGGCGGCCAAGCAGGTTGCGACCTGGTTCGGAGAGAAGCGCCGGCGTGAGTTCCATTTTGGTGAGGCTCTGTCGGCGATGCGATCCGGCACCTTTGGGGCGGCTGAGCAACTCGCCCGTTTGCTCGGTGACTCGACCCAGCCAGCAATTGCCCGGGCGACCGCGCTCGCGGAATCGGCGCCCTTCCTGGATGAGATCGGAATAGACCGCGTCAAGGCCGGATTGCGTGATCCGGATCCCTTGATGCGCATGGGGGCTCTACGCTCGTTTGATGCCTTCGATGGACCGACCCGGTTGCAACTTGGTTCGCTTCTGCTGCGCGATCCAGTGCGCAGTGTGAGATTGGAAGCGCTGAATCAATTGGCAGTCGTGAAGGCGGAAGACATGCCGGAGCGAGTGCGCTCTGACTTCGACCTGGTGACGCAGGAGTTCATGGAAGTGCAGGCCCACAATGCGGACCGTCCATACGCGCACGTCAACCGTGGGCTGTTCTATCACCGTCAGGGCCGTCTCAAAGAATCCGAAACCGCGTACTTGGCGGCCTTGACCCTGGAACCTGGGTCGATTCCGGCGACTGCCAACCTGGCGGATCTGTACCGCGAGTGGGATCGTGACGATCGGGGCGAGACTCTACTCCGCGAAGCACTGGTCCGGATTCCGGGATCCGCTGAGATCCACCACGCCCTGGGCTTGTTGCTGGTTCGAAAGAAGCAGCATGGAGACTCCCTGCCCTTGCTCAAGAAAGCAGCCGACCTTGGTCCCGAAAATCCCCATCTGAGCTACGTCTATGGCTTTGCCCTGACTTCCTTACGGCAGGTGGATGAGGGCTTGCGGGTGTGGACCGCGGCGCAGACCCGGCACCCGAACGACCGTGAGTTGTTGCATGCCCTGGCTACCACACACTTCAGCAAGGGGGACCTCACTTCGGCCCGTCGTTACGCGAAGCGCCTGGTGGATCTGGCGCCCAGGCACCAGGGCTTCCAGGCTCTGTGGTCGGAGATCTCCAAGCCGCGATAATCCCGTCCGCGAGCTTGCTCCGATCGGGATGCGATCGAGCCAGGAGATCTCGATCGCGCCTCATCGCCCTTGCGAGGCCGTGAAACACCAAACCCGATCGGATGTTCGAGTGATCTGGGGAACTTGAGGCCGGCAAGAAGTAGCATTTTCGGATCCTGACCAGGGATTTCCGCCACGCGGACCCGCGCGTAGCGTTCCGTCTTCTTTGTCCACCACATGACCATGAAATTTACCCTCTACTACCTGAGCCTTTTCGTCACCCTGATTCTGCCCGTTGCCTGCGAAACAGGCCCTTCCGCCAGGATCATGGAGGACGATGAGAAGAACATGGTTGATACCGACGGTGCGGGCGCTGCGGCCTTCGAGAAACTGATCACCGAGTCGGTCACCAAGCTCTTGGACCGGCACCGTGGCGATGAGGCCGGCATCCAGGTTCGCCGTCTTGCTTTCGTGGATCTGCAGAACCGGACCAAGGAAGAACTGGGGGAGTGGCGCGAACAGTTGATCGACCGCATCCAGATTGGAATTGACCAGCACCCGGCGTATCGAATTGTTGCTGAAGAACTGGTGACCGCGGTACTGAGCGAAATGGGCAACCTACCGGTAGAGAAGCTGCTCTTGCCCAAGTCACAACGTGAGTTCGCGAAGGTTCTTGAAAAGAAGAAATCGCCGGTGCAGTTCTTGATGTACGGCAGCCTCACCCGGGGCGGGACGAGAGGTGATGATGGTCGTCAGGCCAACTATCTGCTGACGCTTCGCCTGATCAATGCTGCAACGGGAGATACCGACACAGAAGGCGCGATGGTCCGCAAGTGGTTCAGGAAGTAGGCTGATTTCGTTCTGAATCCTACGATGGTGTCCGCGATTCGGCGCTTGTTGACGCTCGTGGGGGTGGCCCTTGGCGTCGCGGCGTGCGCTTCGGATCCGATGGTAGGCATCCGCGAGGCCTACTCGGTTGGTGACTACCGATCAGCGGTCGACCGACTCCTGGAACTGAAAAAACGCGACGCCAGCAACGCACATCTCTACCAGCTCGAACTCGGGATTGCACACCAGGCGAACCTGGACCCGACGGCCGCGGTCGAGGTGCTTCGCAAGGCTCGCGATACTCTCGACACCAAGGCAGAAGGCAGCTACACCGACTGGGCTACGTCCGTTTTTCTCGACGATCGGAGCACCTCCTATCCGGCGGCGGACTACGAGCACGTGCTGGTGCGTGTGATGTTGGCGGTTTGCGACCTGATGGAGGGCGGGCACGACGCCTTTGCCTACGCCTTGCAGGTCCTTGAGAAGCAGCAGGCGATCATTGCGAACTTTGATTCGGGGGAGATCGAGTCTCCGAAGAAGGCCTACAAGCTGGTGGCATTCGGCAACTATCTGCGGGGGATCATCAGCGAGCAGCGACCCCGAGGTCGCAGTGAGGCCCAGCGAGAATATGCCAAGGTCTTGGAACTCGCGCCTTGGCATCGTGACGCCAAGGCCAATCTAGAACGTGCTACCAACGGTAGATTCTGTCCGCCAGGACACGGTGTTGTGCACGTTCTTTCGATGGTCGGTCGCGCACCGTTTCGGGTAGAGGTTCGCGAGCAGGCTACCAGCGACGCGTTGGCGGCTGCTCAGTTGATCTGGGCGGTCAAGAAGCAGCAGAGCTTCGTGCCTATCAATGTGCCGGTGCCGATTCCGGCCCTGGCATTCTACCGGGAGAATCCAGAGGCCGTCGCGGTGTTCATCGGTGGCAAGCGAGTCGGTCAGACGGCGCTCATTACGGATGTCGAAGAGACCGCGCGTGTGGAGTTTGATGCGATGCGGCCCTGGGTGTTGGCACGGGGCGTCATTCGCAGAACCCTGAAGGCCGCGGTCGTCGAGGGCAGCAAGGAGGTAGTGACACACAACACCTCTGAACGCCGAGAGCGTCGCGGTGAGGCAGACTTGTTGCGCGTCGGGATCGACATCCTTGGCAATATCTGGGCTGCGACAGAAGGCGCCGACCTACGCTGCTGGAATCTTCTGCCAGCTAGTTTTCAGGCCATGCGGGTGGAGCTTCCGGAAGGCGAGCATGATGTCGTCTTGCGGGCGATCCGGAACGGTCGCGTGGTTGGTGGTGAACAGCGCGTTCGCGTTCGGGTGCACGCTGGCTACAACACATTCGTTTTGGGGATGACTCCGACCCAAGCTGGCGGCCCGCCGCCGATGAGTTCGCGCTGACGAAGTCTCAGCGGGCCTGATTCAAGTTCCAGTCGTATTCGAGCCACTCGATGCTCGGCGTCCTGCCGGCCTCCAGTTCGGCGGCGAGGCCCGGATGGAAGCGCGCTGCGAATCCCAGCACGCTGCCGGCCGCTTGTTCGAAGTCGCCCTCAAACCACAAGTACAGCCGGTTGAGCTGAATGGTCTGCGCCGAGGAATCCAGCTGGACCCAGGCCGAGTTGGCGTGCACGGCCTTGGCCTGTTCCTCAAGTTGCTGCTCGATGCGATCACCGCGGTAGGCTTCTCGTCGGAGTGGTGGGCAGCTGACACTCGCACAGTTGATCGCGAAGTGAATCCGGGGCTCCTTGAAGCGCCCGCGCAGGTAGTCGTGCTCGATTTCATCGAGAGTCATGACCTCATTTCCAAGTTGCCAGCGTCGTGCGGTCCACCGATCGACTTCAGGAATGTCTCGAATCGAATCCAAGGATGGACCGTGATCGAGGATCAGGCAGAGCGTGAAGGCGTTGTAGGCGTTGATCAGTAGCGCCAGCTTCTCGTTTCGCGGCAAAGGGTCGAAGATCACCCGGCCGAGTTCTGCGATGTAGCGATCGAGACCCGTGCGATCTTCGGCCAGGACCTGGTAGCGGACCTGCCCGGATGCAGTGACGCAGCGTTCGAGTACTGCGTCGAAGGTGTTGTGGTCGATGCGAGGCCCGGTGTTTCCGTTGGTGTAGGCTTCCCTGAGATTGACGGACGCTGGTCCGAACCAGCGCTCTAGTTGATGGCAGCTGATTGGCTGCACTACCACCAGCAGCGCCAAGACCAACAAGATCAGGATCAGGGTACGACTCTTCACCACCGGAGTATGCCTGGACTGCTGGACACTGCTACTGGATCTCGCGCACATCCCAGGTGCGGAACAACTTGTTTTCGTCAAGCGGTGCATGTCGGGCATTCCGAACGGCGCATTGCTCGTCCGTACGACCTATACTCCCGGACTCTCGATGACTCTCGCTCCGCCATGATCCGGATTAGAACCTGCGATATCCTGTGTGCTAGCTTCGCCACCGTCCTTCTGGCTTCGGCTGGATTCGGCCAGCAGTTTGCCCATTGGTCGCAGTTCCGGGGTTCTGATGGCTTGGCGGTCGCGCCTTCGACGGATGTGCCGATTCCGTTTGACCTCGAAAAGCACCTGGGCTGGAAGGTCGAGGTACCCGCCGGGCACTCGTCTCCGATTGTGTGGAAGGACCAGGTCTTCTTGTCGGGCTACGAGGGTGAGCAACTCCTCATGCTGAGCTACTCCCGCAAGACCGGCAAGGAACTGTGGCGCCATGTGGTGCGGTCACGAGGCGAAGAACTCGCGGAGCACACGTCTTGTTGCCCCGCCATGCCCACCGGGTGCACCGACGGTGACCGGGTCTACTTCTACTTTGGTGCTTACGGTGTCTGCGCCCTGGCGATGGACGGCAAGCCCGTGTGGGAGAAGAAGCTGCCGGTGCCAAGGCACCAGTTCGGGACCGCCAATTCGCTGATCCTCGCTGGCGATGCGGTGGTTGTTGTGCGCGATGGCGCACGAGAACGTGCAATCCTCGGCTTGTCGCGCCAGGACGGTGAGCAGCTCTGGAAGATCCCGCGGCTCGCTTTCATCATGACCTACTCGACGCCCTTCCTGTGGAAAAACTCGAAGCGCGAAGAACTCGTAGTAGCTGGAACCGGTCGCTTGACGTCGTTTGATCCAGATACCGGAGAGCGCTTGTGGCAGGTCGGCAACACGGCGATCTTCGTGTGCCCTACGCCGACAGCTGACAAGGACATGATCTACCACGCTGCCTGGACCACCAGCAATGCGCAAGGATCGACGATGATCGACTCCCTGTTTGGCGAAGGCAAGTTCAGCAGGAAGGACCTTCGGGACGGCAAGTCCTTATTCCGCAAACTGGATATCAACGATGACGGCAAGGTGTTACCCGACGAACTCCACGAGTGCCGCGCAAAGGACTGCTTCGAGTTCGCTGATCGGAACAAGAGCGGCGCCTGGGAGGTGCGCGAGGTCTCAGGTTTCCTGAAGTCCTCGAGAAGTCCCGGTCGGAACATCTGTGTCGCGGTGAAGGCGGGTGGTGAGGGCACCATCACGGACTCCCACGTCAAGTGGGAGTACAGGCGGGGCCTGCCCTACGTGTCTTCGCCGTTGCTGCATAAGGGTCGGCTCTACCTCTACAAGTCCGGTGGCCTGGTCACCTGCCTCAATCCCGTCTCCGGCACGGCGCACTACCGTCAGAAGCGCTTGAGTGATCTAAGCGAGGCCTATGCCTCTCCCGTCGGGGTGGGAAACCACGTGCTGGTCTGCACGAGTGGTGGGACCTGCCACTTCCTGAAGGTCTCGAACACATTGCAGGTTGATGCGGTCGTGGACTTTGGCGAGAAGATCCACGCGACCCCTGCGATCCTGCGTGACCAGATCTTGATGCGGACCGAGCGTCACCTGTGGTCTGTCGGTAAGTAGTTACATAATAACTAGTTATTACCGAGCCCCCAGGCCGGGATGGGCTTGCCACAAAAACCCGGGGAAGCCTGCTTCGATTCTGCGCTGTCCGCCGCTCTTGAGGGTGGACGAGACAAGAGTATGGGATTGTCGCGGCCCTCGAAGTATGGGTTCGGGGGCCGCGGCGCACTTTAAGGCCGGCTGTCGCGGCGGGTGGCGGTCAGGCGCGACACCTGCCGATCGCGAGCTACCAGCTGTCGCACCAGCGGTAGGCCTCGAAGCACTTGTGGATCCCGGCCGGCCCCTTCTTGGACAAGCCGTGTTCCATGCCGAGGAAGCCGCGGTAGCCCTTGTCGTAGATTGCCTTGAAGACGTTGCGGTAGTTGATCTCACCGGTCAGGGGTTCGCGACGCCCGGGGACGTCTCCGACCTGGAAGTAGGCGATCTCATCCCAGTACTTCCGGATGTTGTGGATCAGGTTGCCTTCGCTGATCTGTTGGTGGTAGATGTCGAAGAGGATCTTCACGTGCTTGCTGCCGACGGCCTTCATCACCTCGTTGGACTCGGGTGAAGTGACCAGGAAGTAGCCACGGTGGTTGAGTGGGTTGAGCGGCTCGACCACCAGGGTGAGGCCGCTGCCCTCGAGTTTGTCCGCGGCGGCCTTCAGGTTGTCAATGAGTGCCTGCTTTTGCTGTGCACGAGGAACGCCCTTCAGCACGTTGCCGGTCAGCGTCGTGCAGAAGTTGTTCCCGATCACCTTGTGGACCTCGATGCTGTGATCAAGATCCTTGAGGAACGCGCCGCGGCCTTCGGGGCTGGTGAGTCGGCGGCCATTGCCGTTGGCGACGAAGATCCCCATTTTGACGTCCAGCTGGTCCATGCGTTTGCGCAGGTCGGTGATCTCCTTCATCTTGCGCCGGGCGAGCCAGTTGAACTCGACGCCCGTGAACCCGTAACTTGCGACCCGCTCGACCCGCTCGATCAGGGAGCCTGGCCCCCAATCGAGGCGCGGTGCATAACGCATGCGCCACTCGCGTTTGAACGGCTTGACTGCGCCCTGTTTGCCCTGTTGGGTCAGATGGAGGAGATTTGTCGAACTCGCGCCCGCGGTGGCGAGGGCACCTGTGTAGAGGAAGTTGCGTCGGTTCATGGTGAGCTGGATTGGGTATGTCGAGGCGGGCGAGATCATAGCGGCGGCATCTGGCGATAGGGATCCTGGCGATTACGATTGATCACATGACGGCAGCCCCTCTTACCCTGCGAGACCAGATCGCCCAGTTCGATCCCTCGTTGGCGATCGAAGCGGCGACTCCGCCGCCAGCGAGTTGGTACACGGAGCCGGCCTTCAGGCCGTTTGAGCGAGATGCGGTCTTCGCGAACAGTTGGCAGATTGTCGGCCGTCTGGGCCAGGTGCCGGAGGTCGGCGACTACTTCACGGGTTCGCTCGCCAGACGGCCATTCCTGGTCACCCGCGACCAGGACGGTGAACTGCGCGGCTTCTACAACGTATGTGCCCACCACGGCACCTGCGTTGCCAAAGGTCATGGCAGGGTCGAGCACTTCACCTGCCCCTACCACGGTTGGGAGTACAAGCTCGATGGGGCGTTGAAGCGCGCTCCCCTGGCCGGCGAGGTCGGGGCGTTCAGGACCGGGACGGTGGGACTGCGTCCGATTCCCATCGCAACCCTTGGCGGTTTCGTGCTGCTGCACTTTGGTTCGAATCCTCAAGATCCGAATGAGCAGTTCGCAAGCCTGCGGAGCGAACTCGACGCGCTTGCTCTCGACTCCCTGACGTTCGTGACGACGCGGGAGTACGAACTGCAATGCAACTGGAAGGTGTTCGTCGACAATTACCTCGACGGTGGCTACCACGTGCCGCACATGCATCCTGGTTTGTGTGCGCAGTTGTCGTTTGAGGACTACGAGGTGCGCCTGGGTGACCGCTACTCGGTGCAGACCTGTCCCGCTGAGGACCACGACCGTCTGGGGGATCTCGCCCACTACATCTGGACGTATCCCAATTTCATGATCAACCGTTACGGTTCCTGGGCCGACACCAACCTGGTCTTGCCCATCGACGAGCGCCGATGCCGGGTGGTCTTTGACTACTACCATGAGGGCGAGGCTTCCGAACAGGAACTCGAGTCCGCTTTGCACGACTCTGACCGGGTTCAGCAAGAGGACAGCGAAGTGGTCGGTCTCGTACAGGAAGGGTTGGAGTCCGGAGTCTACGAGGGACTGTACGCGTCCCGGTTCGAGGCACCGATGTACCACTTCCATCAACTCCTGGCGCAGGACCTTCGCGCCGGTCTATTGAGCTAAGCCAGGTACTCTCACGTGGTGGTCATTACGACCCGGTTGTTTCAATAACGAACCGCGCTGGTTAGTTTTCGGTCCCGTCTGATCCAGCCATGCCCCTACCGACGCCGTTTCATCCGCGCACCTCCAAGCTTTGTGAGAGCCTGCAGTTCAAGAGTTGGGCTGGTTACTTCGCGGTCTCAAGCTACCAGTCCCACCATGACCCGGAGTACTTCGCGTTCCGTAACGCTGCCGGCCTGTTGGACATCTCGCCGCTCTACAAATACGAGGTCTCGGGTGTCGATAGTGCGGCTTTCCTGGCCAGCGTCGCGACGCGAGACGTAGGCACGCTGCAGGCTGGGCGGGTGACCTATGCGTGTTTTTGTGATTCGCACGGCAAGGTCATCGATGATGGCACCATCGCGCGGATCGATGAGCAGTCGTTCCGGGTTACCACGGCCAGCCCGACTTTCGGGTGGTTCGATCGCCAGCGCCGTGGGTTCGATATCCAGCTCCGCGACGTGTCGGATACCTTGGCGGCGTTGGCGATCCAGGGACCCAATTCTCGCGAGGCGCTGGCCTCGGCGGCTGACGATGGGATTCGTGACCTGGGTTTCTTTGGAATCATGTCTACGCGGATTGATGGTGTCGATGTGCAGGTGTCCCGCACCGGATACACCGGAGATCTCGGCTACGAGGTTTGGTTGCGGTCGGGTGATGCCCTGCCGGTCTGGGATGCACTGATGGAAGCGGGTACCCCATTCGGGTTGCAGGCAGCTGGACTCGATGCCCTCGACGTCACCCGCATCGAAGCCGGTTTCGTCCTCCAGGATGTCGACTACTTCAGCGCGCCGCGCTGTTTGATCGAGTCCCGCAAGTCCTCGCCGTTCGAGATCGGGCTGGGCTGGACCGTTGATCTCGAACGTGAACCGTTCGTGGGTCAGGCCGCGCTACGCGCCGAACATGCGGACGGTAGCGACTGGCAATTCGTCGGTCTCGAGATCAGCTGGGAGGGTATCGAGGAACTCTATGCTGCCTGGGGCCTGCCACCGAGTCTCCCGACCCATGCCTGTCGTGATGCAGTGCCGCTGTTTAGCGGTGGACGGCAGGTCGGGCAGGTCACCAGCACGACCTGGTCACCGATTCTCAAGAAGTACCTCGCACTAGCTACCGTCAGGACGGCTCAGTCGAGTCTTGGCACAGGTCTTGAGATCGAACACACAGTCGAGTTCGAACGATCTCGAGTGGCGGCGAGCGTTGTGGATCGACCGTTCTTTGACCCCGACCGGAAGCGAGCATGACCAAGCGGTATGACTCGATCGTAGTTGGTGGCGGGCACAATGGCCTGGTCTGTGCCGCTTACCTGGCGCGGGCCGGTCGATCCGTTTTGGTGCTTGAGCGGCGGCACGTGCTCGGTGGTGCGGCGGTGACTGAGGAATTACATCCGGGTTTCAAGTACTCAGTCTGCAGCTACGTCGTGAGCCTGTTGCGACCTGAGATCATCCGTGACCTGCAGCTGCCTCGGTTCGGCCTGGAGATCCTGCCGCTCGAGTGTTCCTTCACCCCACAGCTCGATGGACCCGGCCTGGTTCGCTGGCCCGATGGTGACAAGACGCGCCGCGAGATCGCGCAGTTCAGTCAGCGTGATGCAGAAATCTATCCGGAGTTCGGGCGTGAGATGATGAAGGTCGGGCGCATGGTCAAACCGATCCTCGAGATGACGCCTCCCGACCCTTCTTCACTGCGTCCTGGCAATCTGTTGGACATGCTCAAGCTCGGTCGGATGTTTGGCCAACTGACCGAGTCGGAGCGTATTCTTCAGGCCAAGATGTTCACGATGAGCGCCATCGACTTCCTCGATGAGTGGTTCGAAGGGGACTTGCTCAAGGCCACCCTGGGTGTGAGCGGGATCATCGGAACGTTTCAGGGGGTTCGATCACCGGGCACTGCCTACGTGTTGCTACACCACTACATGGGGGAGATCGACGGCGCCTTCCGGGCCTGGGGTCTCTCGAAGGGTGGCACGGGCCAGATCAGCAACGCGATCGCTGACGCCGCTCGCCATTTTGGCGCCGAGATTCGCACGGAGGCGAGTGTCGACGAGGTGATGGTCCGGGGCGGTCGAGTCCGGGGTGTGGTCTTGGAAGATGGGACGGAGATCCAGGCCGACACTGTAGTGTCCGGTCTCGATCCACACCGAACCTTCCTCAAGCTCTGCAACTCCTCGGACCTCGACGCGGAGTTTCTCGGATCGATCAAGCGGTTCAAGATGCGTGGCAGCTCCGGCAAGGTCAACCTGGCGCTCGATCGGTTCCCCGAGTTTACTTGTCGGCCGGGCGATGGTTTGCATGTGCGCGGTGATGTCGCGATTGCGCCGAGTGTCGATTACCTGGAGCGGGCGTTCGACGAGGCCAAGTACGGAGATTTCAGCCAGCGACCCTTCATGAACGTGGTGATCCCTTCGTTGGTGGATCCCTCGGTGGCGCCACCCGGCAAGCACGTGATGTCGATCTTTGTGCAGTACGCTCCCTACGCCTTGAAGGAGGGCCCCGAAAACTGGCCGCAAAAACGCCAGGCGTTTGGTGATGCTGTCATCGACACTCTCGCCGAATACTGTCCGACCCTCAAGGAGTCCATCCTGCACCGACAGGTGCTGACGCCCTGGGACCTCGAACAGAAAATCGGGTTGACCGAGGGCAACATCTTCCACGGCGAGCTCAGTCTCGAGCAGTTGTTCTTCCTGCGGCCTACTCCTCTGTGGTCGCGTTACAAGACTCCGATCCCCGGCTTGTGGATGTGTGCGTCGGGCACCCATCCTGGCGGCGGAATCATGGGGGCGCCTGGCGCCAACGCCGCGCGGCGAATCCTGAAAACCCGGTAGGCCAGCATTGCAGTACGACTTGATCATCATCGGTGGCGGGCACAACGGGCTGACCTGTGCTGCCCTGCAAGCGTCTCGCGGGCGCAAGGTCCTGGTGCTGGAGCGGCGTGGGATCCTCGGCGGCCTGGCAGCGGGAGAGGAGTTTCATCCCGGTTATCGCACGGTAGGAGTTCTTCACGATACGTCCTCGGTGCGGTCATCCGTCATCGACAAGCTCGGTCTTGAATCCCACGGGTTGAAGCGTCGTTCCGACGAAGCTGCGGTGTTTGCTCCACAGAAGGACGGGCCGGGGTTGTTGCTGTTTGACGACCCGGTCAGGGCGTGCGACGAACTGGCGGCACACTCGGCTAGCGATGCCGATCGCTACGTGGAGTTTCGGGCGTTCTTGGCCCGCATCGGGAGCTACCTGCGCGGTATCCTCGGCGAGATTCCGCCCCCGATCTCGCCGCGCGGGGCGGGGCAGTTCCTCGCTCTGCTAAGGAAGGGCTGGGCGTTGCGCAGTCTCGGTCGTGAGACGATGTACGAGTGTCTGCGAATCGGGCCGACCTGTGTGCAGGACTGGCTCGATGAGTGGTTCGAGACCGATGTCTTGAAGGCCGCGCTGGCGTCCCCGGCCCTTCTCGGTACCTGGTCCGGTCCCGGGTCTGCGGGTACGACCGCGCTGGCTCTCATGCAGATCTGCACGGCCGGGCGCGGCATTGTCGGCGGGCCGGCCGCGCTGGTGGACGCCCTGGTCTTGGCCTGCGAGAGTCGGGGTGTCGAACTCCGCACCAACGCTGGCGTCGTGCGTATCCTGACCGACGCGGGCCGTGTCCAGGGTGTGGAGCTTGCGGATGGCAGCGGGGTCGAGGGCGGGCTGGTGGCTTCGTCCGTCGATCCGAGACAGACCTTCCTCGATCTCATTCGACCCTTGGACTTACCGGGGGATCTTGGTTCGGGAATTGAGAACTGGCGTTGCCGCGGAACGACTGCGAAGGTCAATCTGGCCCTCGACGGCCCGTTGGAATTCTCCTGTCGTCCCGGCGCGGTCTTCGACACGATCCGCGTTGGCGAAAACCTCGAAGAAATCGAACGCGCTTTCGACAGCGTCAAGTACCGACGCCTTCCAGTATCTCCCCACATCGATATCCACATGCCTACGGTGCTCGATCCGGGGCTTGCACCGGCCGGTCACCATGTCGCGTCCATGCTCGTGCACTTCGTGCCCCATGATCTCGAAGCCGGGTGGGGTGATACTCAGCGCGCAGATCTCCTCGAGGTTTGTTTGAATCGTCTAGCTGAAGTTGCGCCGGAATGCCGCGACCGGATCGTCGGGTACCAGGTGGTTACGCCGGCAGACCTCGAGCGGGAGTTGTCGTTGACCGGAGGCCATATTCATCACGGTGAGCACGGCCTCGATCAATTACTGTCCTTCCGGCCGCAGGCTACATGTGCACGCTACGCGACACCGCTCGAGGGTCTGGTGCTGTGTGGTTCCGGAAGCCATCCCGGGGGAGGAATCACTTGTGCTCCGGGTGAGCTTGCGGCGTCTACAATGTCGTGATGGAGGTACGATGCTCTCGCCGTTTTCCGAGAGCGGGTGAGTGGCGATGCTGGTCGACGGTAGCTGGCGAGCTTTCCAGATCGTTCTACGCTACCCTGGCCGGGACAATTCGGGCTGGTACCCGCCCGGATTGCCCGTCAGATCCCCCGTACCAAGATGCGTCACTCGCTCCCCGATAGTACCAACTGGCAACTGAAGCTGTTCGGCGGTCTCGGTGTATGGAGCGGCCTCTTGTCCTCTTCGATTCTTGCGCAATCCAATCTCGCAGACATCCTGAGGCGCCATGAGTTGATCACGCGGTTCGACAAGGACAACGATGGACGCCTGGATCTTGTCGAGCGATCAGAGGCGCAGAAGTGGATTCGCGCGGAGCGCGAAAATAACAACGGTGGACGTTCGCTGTTGCGTCATTAGAGGCTCGGAAAGAGAGGCGCTAGCAGGTCAGGTGTACCGACCCCTGCCGAAGTTCCGCGTCACGAGGGCAAGTCCTGGTTTGATCCAGAGATCATGAGAACCGTGTTCCTTTCCCTGCCGGGTAGCGACTGGCACTCCCAACTCTCGGAGTTCTATCGGACGGATGTTGAAGTTCCCGGCAAGCTGACTGTTGATGGCAAGCCCTACCAGGGCGTTGGCGTGCGCTACCGCGGCAGCTCATCGTACATCATGGTCTCGACGCTGAAGAAGAAGTCGATCAACATCTCCGTTGACTACACCGACGAAAGTCTGCGCATCGACGGAAATCGAACGATCAACTTCCTGAATTGCAACCAGGACATCTCGCTGATCCGGGATGCCTTTTTTGCTCGAATCGCTGGTGAGTACGTGCCCACGCCACGCGTTAACTTCGTGAAGCTGGTGATCAACGGAGCAAACTGGGGTGCCTATGCCAATGCTCAGCAGTTTAACAAGGACTTCCTCAAGGATTGGTTTGGCAGCCGTAAGGCCGTGCGTTGGAAGATCGAGCGCAACTTTCGTGGGGTTGGTGCGCTCCGCTACCTCGGGGAAGACAAGGCCGACTATCAGAGAGCGTTCCAGCTCAAGACCAAGAATGATCCGCAAGCGTGGTCTCGGCTGATCCGTTTCTGCAAACTCCTCAATGAGACACCGGTCGAGGAGCGCGAAGCCGTGTTGCCGGCAGTACTCGACGTGGATCGGACTCTGTGGTTTTTGGCTCTCGAATGGGTGTTTGAAGACAGCGATGGATACGTCAAGCAAGGCTACGACTATCGCCTGGTGGAGCTTCCGGATGGGCGGTTCTTGCCGATCCTGTACGACAACAACGAGATCCTCCCGCGACCAATTCCCAACCGCCCGGTAGCGCGGCGACAGGGACAACGGGGGTTTGGATCAGATCCTCTCGAGCAGATGGATAACGACCTACGCCCGCTGATGAGTCGCCTGCTGGCGGTCCCAGCGTGGCGAGCTCGATACCTTGCGCACGTGCGGACGGTTGCGACACATTGTCTTGACTGGCAGAAGATCGGCCCGGTTTGTCAGGGGTTTCATGACCTGATCACGGCCGAGGTCAAAAAGGACCGGCGTCGCTTGACCACATTGACAGCTTTCGAGGGCAGTCTCGACGAGTTGCAGATGCTCTGTGCCAGGCGCAGCAGGATGGTTCTTGCACACCCCAGCCTCGCCGGACCCCGACCCGAAATTGCACAACCAAGGGTTCAGGCGATCGGAGGTGGCGATTCGGGCCAGCCCGCTCGGGTCCAAATCGATGTCGGGGTTGTCGGTGAGGTTCCGCTCGCAGGAGTATTCCTCTATTACCGTTGGGCGCCTCACGCAGCATTCAAGCGGGTGGCAATGCGTGAAGCCGGTGATCGCCGCTTCGTGGGCCTGAGTTCTGAACTTGAGGATGGCGAAGGGCTGGACTTCTACATTGAAGCCCGTGCTCCCGAAGATCTCGACGTGACGATGTTCCACCCTGAAGCGGCCGAGGCTCGTCCGGCTCACTTCGCGATCTCTAAATGAGCGGACAGCCGATGCCGCCAGTTTCTACGTCTCCTGTCCGGTCGTGGCGACGTACCCGGTTGACCCTTCGGGTTACCAGTGTGGTCCTGATCGCTGCGAGTTTGGTGCTGCCGGCGACCTGGATCGAGGCGCTGTTCAGCGATGGCCTGTTTCATGTGACCCAGCGGTGCCTGGTTCCGCTGACTGGGAGCGTACCTGTTCCTATCATGGGTTCGGTGTTGTTGCTTGCACCGGTCGTGTTGGTGATTTGGGCGCTGCGTGGTTGGCGGCGGGCGCGAACTCGAGGGCTGGGGGTGGCGCGACGGATCTTCGCTGGCTGCGGGCATGGCCTGCGCCTTGCGCTCTACGTGTACACCGTGTTCCTCCTCACGTGGGGGTTTGGATACCGCCGTGTCCCAGTGGAGATCCGTTGGGGAATCGAGGATCGTCCGCCGGGTTTGGTGGCGGTCGCGGATTTGCGGACTCGCCTGGTTGCCTTGATACGCCGCGATTGCGTGGCCGACTCCGAACGGGACCGGGATCGAGCACGCCGCAGCATCCAGGCGGCACAGACCACCTTGGTTGAGGAACTCGAGGGCTTCCGACCAGCCTGGCCCACCCATGTAAAGAGTCCACCGATTGGCACCCTGATGACAATTGATGTTGGGGGCGTCGTCTCGCCGTGGACTCTCGAGGCCCACGTCGAGGCCGCACTGCCAGACCCACAGTGGCTGGCAACCTGCGGTCACGAGTTGGCGCACCTCGCTGGTTATTGTGGGGAGGCCGATGCGAATCTCGTTGGCTTCGTGTCGGGATTGCGTGCTGAGGATCCTTACGCACGCTACTGCACGGCCTTGCGCGTGTTTCAATACACCGCGTCAAGGCAGGACGCTGAGGGGTATCGACGAGCCTACGCAGAACTGCCCGAGCGAGCGAGACTGGACATGGACCTGGCTCGCGAGGTGCGGGAGAAGTACGTCATCAAGAGCTTGAAGTCGATCTCGACCAAGGTCTACGACAAGTACCTGAAGTCACAGGGTATGCCCTCCGGGATTGAAGACTATTCCCGTGGCTTTCGGTTGTTCGTGCGTGCCTGGGCCAAGGGCCTCGTGCCCTTGCGTCCCCGGTGAGCGGTACAAAAAGCCACCGCAGCTTACCCTATCGGTAGGCTGCGGCGGACGTGTCTGCGGTGTTAGCGATCACTAGCCCAGTAAGTCGCTACGACCCTGCAAACATAAAATCAACGCAGTTGGTGACCCCGATGCCCATCGGCTTGCCTTTGCAGATGACGAGCCACTGGAACGACGCCCGAAGACCACAGAGGTTCGGGTTCAGCGGTACGGAATAGGGCACGCTGACGCTGCGGTTGCAACCGGGAGTGGTGATGGGCGAGAGTGGAAAGAAGTTCAGGATCGGCGGAAAGGGCACCAGGATGTTGGTGCAGAAGCCGAGGTTGATACCGGGGCTGGAACATGCACCGAGGCCGATTGCCAAGATGGCGGTGCTGGCCTTGTTGGGAGCCTCACGCAGACCTAGGCCGAAGTAGGGGTTGCCGAGAACCGGGTCGCCGAGCAACTCGGCACGCATCGTCGGGCAGGATTCGCAGGCCTTGGTGCTGCACGAGTTGCCGACGCTGTGGATGTCGGTGTTTGGCAACAGGCACAGACCCGTGAAGGGATCGGCGGTGTTCGGGCAGCAGCCCAAGGGGCGGAGTGTGCAACCCCCGGCGGAGATCGCGTAGCGGGTCGTCAGCTTGCCGTCGGTGATGATCAGGGAATGGCTACAGGAGTCGAATGCCAGGCCGGTCAGGGGACCCATCGGGAGGTTCGGGTTGCAGCCAGGCGGAATGGACTTGCAGATCGGGTTGCACCAGCTGCCGTCGAGATCGGTGACCAAGATCAGGTTGGTGTTGTTTGCCTGCACGACGCCGATGTAGAGACGGCGTCCGACGTCATCGGTGGCGAGGCCTGCGATCACCGAACCCCGGGGCAGCTGCAACTTGCAGAACTTCCCATCGACTGAGCATCGCAGCACATTCAGTCGAGCGATGTAGTTGGAGTTGTAGCTGACGAACAGCCAGCCGGGCGGCACCTTATTGGAAGATTGCCGCGCGCCGGAGTCGACGTAGGCGAGGCCGGTGGCGTAGTGGCGCACACTAGGATCCGGCGGAAATGGGATCGGCTGCGGCTTGCAGATGTAGTCGCATTTGCCGGTGTACGGGTCGATGTTGGCGAGCAGCGACCCGTTGGTGTTCCAGACGCCACGGCGGCGGGAGTCGTATGCGGAGCCGCCGGCGTGCCGAGCGACCTGTTTCTCGAAGCTAGCCGGGGCACATTTCTTCATCGCGCAATTGGCGCTGGAGAGGTCCTGACGGAGCAGGATGGGGCTGGTGGCGGTGATGCCGACAACCTCCTGCGCGGTGGTGGTCGGACAAAAGATGCTGGTGGTCAGCAGAGCTGTAATGGAAAGCAATCGGGTTTTCATGGTTGGTCGTGTTGTGGTTGCGCAGGGGGCGGACTGTGTCCAAAAGGCACAACTGCCGTACTGGCAGCGGGCAGTACGGGCTTTCTGCTTCTTTTTGGATCGACCCTAAGAGGTTGCCAATAAGTTGGTTGTGCAAGTGCTCCGGAGAACCTTGCGGCCCGGACCGGGTCCGTGGGGGCTGGCCCTCGGGGTGACCCTGGCCCTAAGCTGGTAGTTACGCCTGAGTTCCAAAACGGGTGATTTCGGGGCGCCTGCCCGCTGCCGCCCGGTCGTGCTCCAGCTCTACCGAGTTCATCGGATCCAGGGAGACAAGCAGTTGGATGCTGCCCGGTCTTGCAGGGTTCGGATTGGTGCCGGTCCGGGGTGTCTGTCTCTGTTGCCGCCGCGTCGGCGTAACGGGCTTGCACCAATGCACCAAAGAGGCCTGGAGCACGTGTATTCCGTCGGTGTTTTGGCGTTTTGTAGGTGCTGTTCTACCGGAGACTTAGCCCGATGAAGAAAGGTCTGCTCATACTCCCTGTTTCGCTCGTCGTTTTTGGTGGCTTGGCGTTGGCGTATGCCCTGTCTGACGATGGCCCGATGCTGGCCCCAGGCGACACGTCAGTCTACGGGGGCGAGACCTCCGACGAGGACGTGCGTGAGATCGAGATGGATTCGACGCGCGATCCTTCTACCGACGAGGAGCGCGAGCGGGTCGATTCGGAGCAGGCTGGCGATCGCATGACCGTCACGCTGATGGGAAGGGTGATCGACAGGACTTCGGCACCGGTCGTGAATGCCGAGGTGGCATTGTTTAGCCGCGGTATGTCCCTCTCGGGGATGAGTCGTCGTGGACGCGGCGAGCGGGACCGAGGCGAGCGCGGTGATCGAGGTAGCCGGGACCGTGGTCGGCGCGGGCAGACCAATTCTGGCGCCGCCAGAGAAGGGCAGGCCGAGTCAGCTACAGAGAGATTCCGGAATCGTCTGGCAGAGTTCCAGATGAAGAAGCAACCCGGCGCGGTGCGTACCGACGAGGATGGCAGGTTCGAACTTCAGGGCTACTTTCCGACCCGAAGTTCGTTTGAGCTGCGCGTAGATCACGAGGTCTACGTGCCCAAGACGGTTCGTCGCCGGGCGGAGAAAGGCAAGGAGACGGACGCGGTTCAGGACATCGTGCTGGAACGAGGTGCGGTAATCGCAGGCGTGGTTGTCGACGAGTTCGATCGGCCGGTTCCCAACGCCGAGGTTCGTCTCCGTTCCAACGGTCGTAGTCGAGGTCGCGGTCGGGGTGAGGAGAGCGAGTCAGGGCAACGACGTCAGCGCGGTCAGGATGGTGGTCGAAGCGAGGCTGGTGATCGGGGTCGCGGTAGAGACCGTGGACAAGGTGGTACTCGTAATGACTCCAATGGCCGCCGTAGTCGTGGCGGATTTGGCGAGCGGGGTAGCTTCGATTTCACGAGTATGTTTTCGGGCCGCACTCGGACACCCTCGGTGACCTCCGACGAGAAGGGACACTTCACCTTCCAACGCGTGAGCGCGGGCAAGTTTGTTGCGCGTGCTGAAGCAGACAAACATCTGCCTGGGACTTCACCAGAGTTCGAACTGCAGGAAGGGCAGAGTTTCGGAGATGCGCGGGTCCAGCTGGGAATCGGCGCCGCCGTCAGTGGAGTGGTTCTGGATGAAGTCGGCAACCCGATTGCCAATGCGAAGGTCGAAGCGTCGTGGACGCGGGCCGTCAGCCAGGCCGAGGCAGCCCAGGAACAAGCGGATCCGAAGAACGCAACCCAAGAGGCAGGGAATCGCAATCAAGATCGCGATCGCGGCGGCCGCGGTAGTCGTGGTGGTCGTGGAGGACGCAGTAGCCGTGGTGGGTTCGGTAGCGGGGAGATGTCTGACCGGATCGCAGAACTCATGGCCAGCCGTGGTGGTTTCGGTAACGGGCAGATGCCTGATCAGATCGCAGAGTTCATGGCCAGCCGCGGGCGTGGTGGTCGGGGTGGTTCGGAGAAGACCAAGACGGATGAGAGTGGTTTGTTCGCTCTGGACTCGCTACCACACGCGGGGTTCCGGCTGAAGGTTGAGCATGATGATTACATCGAGCACGTTCGGAATGATCTCAAGGCGTCGGACGAACCCAAGATGGAAGTCCGTCTGGTCAAGAACCTGATCTTGACCGGTACCGTTGTCGACGCGACAACCGGTCAGCCGGTAGTGGTCTATGGAATACGTGCTCGTTCGGTGCGTGACCCCAACCGCAATAGTTCTGACGAACGCCGAACCGGTCGTGAAGACCGAGGCGACCGGCGAGGTCGCAGGACTGACGCAAACGATCCGGAAGCCGTCGCCAGGGCACAGGCGCGTGCTGCCGAGGCGGAGGCTCGCAGAGCTGAAAGAGCCGCTCTGCAGACCCGGGTTGATTCCTACCTGAAACAGCGGCTTGGTCCAACTGGCGAAGTTCCGCGCCGTACGCCCGAGGCGTCGGAGCACCCAGACGGCAAGTTTGCCCTGGATGAGCTCGAGCCGGGCTTTTATGCCATCGATGTCGATGGTCCGGGCTACGTGGAGGTTGCCGCGGCGGTCGTGCAGATGGAGATCGGCAAGGAGCAAGAACCTCTGCTGGTACAGCTTATGCCCGGTAGCAGGATCGTTGGTCAGGTGGTGGACCCCAAGACCGGCAAGCCGGTCAGGCGGGCACGTGTCGAATTGATGCTGCCTCCGCTTGAGCAGGCGAAATCGACAGCCTCGAACAACCGTAGTCGTGAATCACGCAATGACCGTAGCGACCGGTTCTCGGAGATGATGAATCGTATGCGTCGGTCTGGCGGATCCAACGAGAACGCGTCTCGTGGGCAACGTCGGATCGATGATGACCGCACTGATGACGAAGGTCGGTTTGAGCTCGATCGGCAGCTTCCTGGCGAGTATCTGCTCGGAGTCCGGGTTGACGGTTACCCGGAACAACCTCCGACCGTGATTATCGTGCAGTCGGGCAAGGAGAGCGATGTCCGTGTCGAACTGCTTTGTGGCGCCCGGGTTTTTGGCAAGGTCGTCAATGTCGAAGAAGGCGAGCGGGTTTCGGTCGTGTTTACCCACAAGGACGGCTCCAAGAAGACCGCTCGGGTGGACCGACGGGACAGCACCTATGAGATCAAAGGTCTTGAGCCCGGTGATTACTTTGTGCAGGTGGATTCCAGTAGCGGTCGAGATCGAGGCGGCAGAGGCCGCGGACGGGGCGGCTTCGGAAGCCGTGATAGTGGCGGCCTGGATATTGAGAAATTGCGCGACCGTCCGGACCTGATCCTCAGGGAGGGCGACGAGATTCAGTACAACGCGGGTCTCGAAGGCCAACACCTGGGATCCGTGAAGGGTCTGGTCACCTTGAATCTGGAACCTGCGCGTGGCCTTGAAGTTCGCATCGCTCTGAAGGTCGCAACCCCGGATCCGGCGACTGGCGATTCGTCGCAGCGTCGCCGCGGTGGTCGCCGTGGTGGTTCTTCGGCGCAGACCTTGCGGGCGACCGCTGACCGGGAAGGTAGGTTCGAGATCGAGGACGTACCGCCTGGTGAATACGATCTGTCCATCAGTCGATCGGGCCGGGGTGGTGGACGCGGAAGTCGTTTTGGCGGCAGTTCCGGTAGCGCTCTGCACCAGGAGAAGATCCTCGTCGTATCCGGTATGGCCGTTGATCGTCAGATCGCACTCCAGACCGGTCGGTTGCAGTTGACGATCCAGTCTGAAGAGACCGGCGAGCCGGTCTCAAGAGCTTCCGTCGCCCTGGTCGTGACGGGTGAAGCGGCTGGCAAGAAGACCTCTGAGTGGCGCAGTCTACCGTCCTACAAGAGGCTTCGAACTCGTGGCGGCAAGGTCGACTCCCGCGACATCCGGCCTGGAACGTATTCCTACGCGATCTCAGGCAGCGGAATCGCCGAGACCCTCGGTCAGGTGACTGTTGTGGCGGGTGATAGCGGCGTGCCGACGATCGTGAAGGTCAAGAAAGGCGACGGAACCGGCGGCAGCGGTCGCACGGCGGAGATGTTCGGTCGGCTCGACAGGGATGGCAACGGCCAGTTGGGCAAGGAAGAGCTTGGCCGATTCTGGAACACCATGGAGAAGGCGGACATCAACGGAGACGGCGCGATCAGCAAGGAAGAGATGGACGCCTGGTCGAAGCAGCGCCAGATAGAGCGTGAGGCCGAGCGGGCCAGCCGTGGCGCTCAGGGTGGGAATGCAGGCGGCTCGACCCGTGGTGGTCAGCGTGGTGGCGGCTCGACTGGGCGCGGTGGAAGTAGCCAACGCGGCGGTGGGTCGACTGGACGGGGCGGCGGATCCGGCCGTCGTCGGTAGCCTACTTCGGGATCTTGACCAGGGTGTAGTAGGCCTCGGGGTGGAGCATGGGGGTCCCATCCTTGGCGGTGAGACCGTCCATCTTCAGTTCGTGGACGTAGCCAGCCCGCAGCCCCTCGACGACGAGGTGGACACTCATGCCATCGTTTGATACCTCAGCGGACTTGACCGCGAGTTCCTTCTTGTCGTCTTCGGGTCCGCCGTAGCGACTGGCGAGCTTGTAGGTGTAGCTCTCGAACTTGTAACGCGCCGGGTCACTGGCCAGCTTGTCATCAACGGGCATGGTAAAGCGGAGGACGAAGCCGTCCGATCTGGCGGTCATGGTCTGGGTTTCGAACGGGGTCTTGCCGGTCCAGATCAGGCGTTGCAGGCCCCAACGCTTGTTGCCCTTGCCGCCCCAGCCAGCGTTTGTCATCCCCACAAACAACGAGTGGTCCTTGCCCCAGCAGACGCGGGTGATTCCGCATTGGAAATCGTTGCGGAATGGGAAGCATGCTCCCTGCCAGTGACCATCGATCTTCTCGAGAAACACCCGCATCACCGAGGCATGGTGTTGGTCTGCCACGAACAGTTGGCCGCTGAACGGGCCGAACTTCCCATTGGATTGGTCCCAGCACATCCCGCTGGGACTCTTGCCCATCTTGTTGTAAGGGAACCAGACCGCCGGCATCTTGAAGTTCGGGATCTGCTCGTGCATGTCCTTCATGTAGGTCCCGGACTTTGGTTTCGGGAAACTGGCGAAGGGCTCGCCGGCCAGATCTTTGGTGATCAGGCCGTGGGGGTGTCCGTGATAGTCGCCGAACTCCAGGTGGGAGAGCTTGCTGGCGTTGCACCACTCGCCCTGGTTGTCGGTGTAGAAGGCCTCGCCCCAGGGGCTTACTTCGAGGCCGGCCGGTGAACGGAGGCCAGCACACATGGCTTTCATCTTGCCGGTCTTGGGATCGACGGTGACGGCCCACCCGCGCCAGTGGGCCTTGCCATAGGGTTCGCCACCGAATGGCTTGTTCAAGGTGACCCACATCCGGCCCGACTTGTCGATTCGGGGGCCGAAGTTGTACTCGTGGTAGTTACCGCTGATCGCCCAGTCGTCGCACACGGTTTGGAACTCGTCGGCCCAGTCATCGCCATCCGTGTCGCGGATGCGAGTCAACTCCCCACGCTGGGCGGTGTATACCCAGCCTTCGTACTCCGCAAAGCCGAGTGGTTGGGCCAGCCCTCGCGCCCACTTCGTCAACCTGGTATTGGAGGTGTCTTCTTCGTACGGGTTGTGCAGCTTCCAGACATCGCCGGTGCGAGTGCCGATCAAGAGCTTGCCGTCCTGCAGCAGCAGCATCGCACCCACCTCCATGGGACGGTCATCGGAGTAGGGAAACGACACGATGCGGTAGTAGGTTTCCTCTTTGGGTCGGTCCTGGGCCGTGAGGGCCAGACCGAGTGTGAGGATCGCTGTGACGCGTGGCACTACCATCGGATGATCTCCTCGAAGCGATTGGTATTTTTCTTCATGTCGTTGGCGGCGATGAAGATCAGCATCTCCTGCTGGTCTCCTGCCGGACGGATGATCACGTCGTGGTCCATGTCGATCCTCAGTTCGATGCCGACACCGCCGGACTGCCACTTGTGCTCCGCGACCTTCTTGATGTTCTTGCCTCGCCACGCGAGGTAGTGAAGGTCCTTTGGATTCTTGCCTGGAACCAGCACGAAGCTGCGTTTCAACACGGCGCCGCCCGGCTGCAGGATGGGAATGGGTTGCTCCTGGATCTCGAAGCCACCTTGTTTGTACCGAAACACAGGACGCCGGTCCTTGGGGAATCGGTAGCCGAGGAAGTCTCCCCCGATGTTGCGTTCGCCCTTGCCAATCGTCGGCCAGGGACTCTTGTTGTCCTTCAGGACCGCGAATGCCGGTGCAGGCAACAGCAGTTCCTCGCTGCCGAGCGGTCCGTAGAAGCGATCCGTTCGACCGCTGGCCACTCCCGAGGCGTCGAAGAATCGCCCACGCCAGACCTTCGCCAGGCGGACGGATTGGGCGTCGAAGGCGACGTGCAGGTTTTCGGGGTAGCCCACCAGGATGGCACGCTGGCTGACGTCCTTCATGAAGCTGCGGTGCAAGATCGGTTGGTCTTGCGGAATGAGTTCCATCTTGGGGCGACCGCTGGCTTTTTGGATGCCCTCAGGTGCTGGGATGGACTTGCCGAGTGAGAGGTAACTCCACACTGCATCCATCTGCCTGGTCGATGATCCGCCGAGCAAGTCCGTGAACGCAGATTGCTCCTGAGCCCAAAACGCGGGCATGCGAGTGCCGGGCCGGAAAGTCGGTGGGTCGGTGAGGTAGCGATGAAACCAATCCCGGTTCAAACGCTTTGTCGTGCTTGCTATGTCGATCCCGGGGATCGCTGCTGACCGGTCTCCGTTGACGTTGTGACAAGTCACGCAGGCAAATCCAGTGACGCCGACCAGGCGCTTGCCGGCGGCGACGGCCTCGGGACTGAAAACCGTCGGCGTGCGGACGAGTTTCTTGCGATCGGAGGCGATGAGGTGTTGGGCGATGAGTTTGATCTCGCCTGCGAAGCCAGGCATCCGGGTCGCCATGAACTCGCCTCGGATGTGATGTTCGTCATCGCTGAGGATTTTCGCCAACACCTGCGGCTTCAATTTGTCGCCGACACCGTCCAATGTGGGCGGTAGGCGCCCTTCGTCCCCGAGGTCGATGCTGATCTTGGTCTTGAACAGGTTTTCACGCGGCTCCATCGGACCGCCGATCCCGTCGCGTGGATGGCATGCGTAGCAGTTGAACGCTGCCAGGAGTTGGCGTACCTGGGATTCGGAATCGGGTTTCTTGGACCATGCACGGTTCTTCAAGGCTGAGCGCAACTCAGAAATCTGCACGGATGACAGATCGAAGGCCACGGCGCCGCCGGTCGGATTGGCGTCGAGACAGGACCCGGGCTTGTCTGGATCCAGCCTGGCAAGAGGTGTCGCTACCGTCTTGTTGGCTGCGGGTTCGTGACATGCAGCGCAACCCAATTTCACGAACAGATTGCCACCACGTTGCACCTTGGTTTTGTTCCGGCCGAACTTCTTGGCGTCAGCTCCGATCGGGCTCTCGAGGGGAATCAGTGCTTTGCCGATCCGGTTGGAGAGAGCGTTGGGAGGAATGTCACGTTTTTTGATGTCGGGACCCGCCCACTGCAGGCGCAACCTCTGCTTGCCTTTGAAGTGGAAATACTCGACCTCGATCTGGTGTTGCCCCTTGGACAGATCTACCTCGCCTGAGCGTTGTTTGGTTCCGTCTGCGATCACGACATCGCCATTGATCAGCAGGCGTGACTCACCAAGGGAGTTGATCGAGAAGGTGTAGACGCCTTTCTTCGGGGTCTTGAGATCTCCATGCATGCGCAGGGCGTAACGCTTCTGCCGGGTCATGTTGGGGACCTTGTTCGATACCTTCTCGACGATTCCTTGGGCGCGTGGTTTGGCCTTGTCGAAGTCGGGCATTGCCGCTGATTCGATCTCGTAGTAGTCGAAGGCCAGGCCTGGGCGTGATGGAGGCTCAACCTCTGCCGCCTGCGGATTTTCGACCTGCTCTCTCAGCAAGAACATCGCGATTGCCTCAGCTTCTTTGTCATCGAGTCGCAGATTTGGCATGCGGCTGGCTGGTCGTACGGCTTGCGGGTTGCGCAGAAATGCCGAGAGTGATTCGACCGTCATCTTGTGGGCCAGTTTTCCCAGTGGGATGTTGGAGACCTCGGTCTTGCGCCCGTCTATCGGCGCATGGCAAGCGACGCACCCAACGGATTGAAACAGCTGACGGCCCCGTGCGATCTTGGCTTCGCTGGCAACCGTCTTGCTCATGGCGAGGCCCTTGCTGCGCGAGGTCAGGTAATGCACCAGTAGATCGGCGTAGGACTCTCGCGTTGCGGCGTCGGCGTCAGGCTGCCACTTTGGCATCAAGGTGCCTGGCTTGATGTTGTGTGGATCTGCCAAGAAACTCTTCAGCCAACTCACAGTGACGCGTGAGGCGATTTTCTTCAGGTCGGGTGCCTGCCGCCTGCGCAGGTAGGTTCCGCTGCCCCCGGCCGCGTGACACGCAGTGCAGGAAAGTTCGCTGAGCAAGACAACGCCTCGTTCAGAAGGAGTCGATGATCTGTGTGAGCGCAGTCGCTCCACACCTGGAACGATGGGGTGCTGAGCGAGGAGTGGGGTGCCCAGCGCGAGGGCGAGAAGCACCAAGGTGTATTTCGACGGCATGCGAACAGGGGGGGGGATGCTGACGCGAACGAGTGGATTAGAGAATGGTGATGCCCGGAAAGCAAACTTCCTTCCATCGACATGAGTCTGCTGCACGGGGGGTCTCGCGCCCCCTGTTCGGGTCGTTGCTGCTGGTATTTCGTTGCAGCGATTCAGGCGGTGCTCGTATCGAGTGAGACGCGTGCCCATTGATGGGTTTTAGCGAGCTCTATCGCCGCTGCGAGGTTCTCGAGATGTTCGGGCGGAGCGACCAGCGCTTCGAATGGCAGGTGGTGGATTTGCCGCTCGAGGAATGCCAGCGCAGCATCGAGGTGATCCGGCGCGTAGTTGTGGACCCCGCGCAGGGTGAGGCATTTGCGGATGATCGTCTCCGCGGTGATGT
>JAYZDB010000033.1:0-21600 GCA_036338025.1 Planctomycetota bacterium | reverse complement strand
CCCGGTCGTCGGAGTACTTCCCATCCCGATCGGTGTGCTCATCCTGGTAGACTTGCAAGACACCGAAATTCCAGTCGTCCGTCCGGCCGGTCAACTTGCCGCCGTAGATGATCGGAACCGCTTCCCCACCGCTGTCCCGCCCAATCCGCCGGGAGAAGAACGGGATCACCTCCCGTGGACGTTCGCGTCGCCGCGGCACCCCAAATTCGAACAAGCCCGAATCCTCCAGAAAGAAATCGCGCTTCTCCGGGAAGAACAACGGGAAGCGGGTCAGGTTGGTCTGGCGCTCGTCGACCTCGGTCTCGGCAAAGTCGGTGTTGTAGGTCACCCGGAGATTGATCGAAGGGCTCAGGCGATAGCTGGCATCCAATCCCGCCTCCCCCAGGGCGGAGGTGTGCTTGCCGATCCTGCGGTCACGGGAGGCACTGGTCTTGAAAAACGGCACGACATCGAGACCCACACCCTGACGAATTCCATCGAATCCGCGCAGCACACCGCCCTGGGTCAGCGAAAAGAAATGGTAGGCAACCAGAGGTCTGGCCCAGCGTGACTCCTCGTCACTGACCACGCGGCGCCGTCGGAAGTTGAAACCCCAACTCCGCCCACCCGCCTTGAAAGCCAGGGTCTTGAACGGGATCGCGACTTCGACCTGCCAACCGCTATCGGTGATCTGCGACCGGCCATGCCAGATCCCATCCCAACTCTTGTTGAAGTTCCCGCCGCCTACCAAGGCATCACCTTTGCTACCACCCGCACCGACCTGGAACCAGTAGCCAAAACGCCGGTCATGGAACGTGTCGAACCAGAACTCGACCCGATCGTCAGGATCGAGCCGTGCATCACGACGCATGATGCGTCCGCGCACCAGGTCGGGATCGTCCTCGCACTCGGCCGCCAGGTAAATCTGGTCCTGGTCGTAGCAGATCCTCACCTTGGTCGGATGGGACGGCCGGGCACCCTCGACGGGATCGACCTGGGTGAGCGGCGAGAGCCGCGACGCCGACCGCCAGGCGGCTTCGTCGATCTGCCCGTCGATCACGATCTTCTGGCCAGCCGGCAGCTTCTTCAGGTCCAGGCTCCAACTGCGGTCCTGCGACACCAAGGGCATCGCAAGCGCCAACGACGTGACCAACACCCGCCCACCCGCGAGCCGCGCAAGCGACACATACAACAATCGGAAGCTAGGAACGCGCAACAAGTTCAACCGAAGAGGAGAGAGCGGCGAGCCGGAGGCTAGCGAGGACCGCCGGGTGAAAGCAAGGCGGCACAAGCCCGCAACACGGGAATCTTCCGGGCATTGCGATGCGGTCGCGTCAACGGCCGGCGCCCTGGAAAACCATGCTGTAGGCTTCCAGGGAATGCAGCGTGGTCAGCGTGACGGTCGCAGGAATCCTGCCAGTCGAACGCACGATGCTCACTTCCGGCAACTGGCGTCCATCGACACGCACCCCCAACACGACTCTGCCACCGAGCCCCCTGGGTCGCACATCGATATCGAGGCGGTGGCGCGCCCCGGGTACCAGATAGACCTGCGGCTGGCGTTCCGCCGACCGCAGGGCCTTCTGCACCCGATCACGTAATTCCTTGCCAGCACGTAGCTTGTCGACCTCGAAAATCGCCAGGGTACCATCTCGCAGAGCCGCGACACCCAGCGTCGCTTCGTGCATGGTCAGGAAAAACAGCCGCGTCACCTCCCGGTCGGCAGCGACCGCAAACTCGAAGCCGACGGACATCGGCTTGTTGGTCACGCACAGACTCGCGAACGCCAACTCCTTGGCCTCTTCCAGCGCAACGTGATCATCATCGAAGACAAGCCGACCACTGTATTCCTCCCGGTTCCAGCCCGACGGCAAGCCGCCGGGGAAACCGACCTTGCCCAGGTCCTGATACTCCAGGGACACGCCGAGTCCGGCACCCACCTGCAAGCGACCACCCTTGAGGACCTGGGTTCGCAGTTCGGTTTCCAGCAGCGAGCGGGCCGTTCCAGAACGGATCGCACGCGCGAGGCGACGTAATTCCTGGTCGTTGTCGGCCGCGAAGAGCTCCGACCGGCTCCGCAGCGACGACAAGGCCTTCTCTGCTTCCACCCACTGCGAGAGCTCGACCGCCGTACGGACCGACTCCAGCAGTTGACGGTCCGCCAGCCATCCCGGCTCAGGCCGCTTGAGTTGCCGCAGCGCCGGAGCCAGTTCGTCACGGATGAACTCAGACATGGGACTCCCCTCGGTCAAGAAAGCGACTTCATCCACACCGGTCAGCAAGTACCACACCGCCAGACCGGCCCGGTGTTCCGCAGTCAACCCGATCAGAAAGTCCGGTGGCACCAGATCACGAACCTGCAGCAAGCCCAGGGCGATCGGTTTGCGGCGACCGGAGGCCTGCAAGATGAAGTCACTACCCCGTTGACGCAACTCCACGTCGAGTGCGCCGAGCCGGGTACGGACACCCTTGAGCCGATGGAGTTTCTTGGTCCCCAGCAGGGTCCCTAGCAACCTGCTGCGTGCCAAGATGGCGTAGTCGAGGAGTTTGATGTGCTTGGGCAGGGCAGCTTCCTGGCGGCCGGCGGCCCCGACGACCAACTCGCTGCGTGCCTTGCCGAGGTCTCCGCTCAGCACAATCCGATAGGTCGTCTCAACCAATTGGCGCAAGGCCACCCGGCGTTGGACAGACTCGGCCCGCGCGAGCTGCGCGTCGAGCCGATCCAGGCGAACATCGGCGTCGGGCCAGGGATCGTGTTGGACCCGGAAGCGGCGCGGGAAGTCGCGTTCGAGAGCTCCCGAGAGCTCTGCGTAGATACTCCGGGCTTCCCTGGGGTCATCGTTGGACAACAGCTGTTCGACCCGCAGCGTGACATCCTTCAGGCCCGACTCGAAGGTATTGAGCCGGGTCCTTTCCCTCGTCGTGATCAGCGTATCGAGGTCCGTCGCGTGCTTGCGCCGAGCCTGCCTGGCGAACTCGCGCAGTTTCTCGGGCAAGTCCGCAATACGCGGTATGTCCTCCGACACGCGGTCGAAGCCTTGGAGTCCAGCCGCCAGGTCCTTGCCGGCCTGCAGGAAATCCGGCTCACTCAGATGTGCCCGGACTATGCCGTGCAGTCGCTGACCGTACTCCACAACCGCGCGTTCGAACTCACTCTCGCGCACCAGGATCTTCGCCCGCACATCGTTCTCCAGCTCACCCCATTCCTTCTTGTACACATCAGCCGCGGCAGCACGCAGTTGTGAGACCTGAATTCCAAGCTCAGCGAACACGAGGCCCTTCACCCGATCCTCAAAGTCTCCTTCGGTCCGATTCCAGCTGAGCTGGTCGAAAGTCTGCTCGAGTGTGCCCGCCTCCCGGTCGAGAAGCGATTCGACCTGGCCGCTCAATTCCTGGTTCAGACGCTGCAGTTTCTGATCAAGGTAGCTCTCCTCGAATGACTCTGCCGCCGCCTGACGCAGTCCTTCCACACAACGAATCTGCAACCCGACGGTCTGGAACGCCGCCAGCTGGCCTTCGACCTGGAGATGAAATGCGCGTCTGCGTTCTGCCAGCGGAATGACATCGGTCTTGCCGCCCCAATCCACCAAGGCGAGCGACGCCAGGACCGCCAACACCGACACCGCGCCGAGCACCAGCAAGCCAAGCTTCACGGGGCTGGAGGGAGTCTCCTCCACCTCGCCACGATCCAATTCACCCTCCTCAACATGCGGCAACTCAGCACTCTGCACGCGCTGCAGGTCCGCCAACAATTCAGCGGGGGTCTGGTAGCGGCGACCGGGGTCCTTCGAAAGCAGCTTGCGAATGATCAGGTTGAGCCCGTCACTGAGGTCGGGGTTGATGCCCGCCGCCGACGGAGCCCGCTCCTCGAGCACCTTGCACAGGACGTTTGCCATGGTCTCGGCACGGAACGGCGGCTGGCCGGTGCACATATGGAACAGCGTCGCACCGAGCGAGTAGAGGTCGGTGCGAACATCGACATCCTGCGGGTTCCTGGCCTGCTCCGGGCTGATGTACTGCGGAGTTCCAACGGTTGCGCCATCCCGGGTGAGGGTCAGGTTGTCCGGTCCCTTGGCCAGCCCCATATCGGTCAACTTCACGACGTTGTTTTCCGCGATGAGGATATTGGCCGGCTTGATGTCCCGGTGGATCACCCCGCACTGGAACGCATGGTCCAAAGCGATGGTGATCTGCATCGCTACGTCGAGAACACGCTCCTCGTCAAACATCCCCCCTTCACTCAGCAATTCGCGCAAGGACTTGCCTTCGACGAACTCCATCACGAAGAAGTGGTATCCGCCCTCTTGGCCGAGGTCGTAGCCAGTCACGATGTTGGGATGGTTGAGCGAAGCCACGATCCGAGCCTCCCGCCGCAGACGCTCGACGTAGCGGGTATCGCGACCGAGCGATGGCCTCAGCACCTTCAGGGCGACGATACGGTCCAGCTTCTTGTGCCGCGCCTTGAAGACCGTCCCCATCGAACCAGCTCCGACGCGGTCCATGACCTCGTATTCGGTAAACGGCTGGGCAAATGTCACGGCTGCCGACCCTTGGCCGGGCTGGCATCGGTGTCGACTTCGCTATCCACACCGGTCGATGCGTCGTCGTCCGCAGTCGACTCCTCGGAGCCCGAGGCCTCGTCTTGAATGTCGTACTTCTCGAGCTTGCGCTGCAAAGCGAAGCGGGAGATCCCGAGCATCTCCGCCGATCGGCTCTTGTTACCGTTGGCCAACCGATATGCCTGACCGATCAAACGCATTTCGAGATCGCGGACCATATCGGGGAGGTTGGTACCCTTCTCGGCGGGCACCAGGTCATCGAATTCCGGCTGCGGTTCGGTGACCGACCGGCTCAGGTGGGACACCAGGATCACTCCATCGCAGAGCAAGGCGGCCCGGCGCACCTCATTTTGGAGTTCACGGACATTGCCGGGCCAGCGGTACTCGGCCAAGGCATCCATGGCGTCCGGGCTGATCCGGACCAGGGTGTCGTTCTCCTTCGCGAGGCCGGCGAGAAAGCGTCGAACCATCAGGGGCACGTCCTGTCGACGTTCGCGCAACGGCGGCAACTGCACGGGGAGGACGGTGAGGCGGTAGAACAGATCTTCCCTGAACTCACCCTCCTTCATCATCTCGTCGAGATTGCGGTTGGTCGCGGTCACCAGGCGGAAGTCAACCTTGATAACGCGCTGGCTTCCGACCGGACGCACCTCGCCCTCCTGGAGCACCCGCAGCAATTTCTTCTGCAGCTCCGTCGGCATGTCGCCGATCTCGTCAAGGAACAAGACGCCGCCGTTGGCGGTCTCGAACAATCCCCGCTTGTCCGCCGTTGCGCCGGTGAAGGCACCCTTGACGTAGCCGAACAGTTCGCTCTCCAGCAAACTCGAGGGCATCGCAGCGCAGTTCTCGGTCACGAACGGACGTTGCTTCCGCGAGCCGTTCGCATGGATGGCACGCGCGATCAGTTCTTTGCCGGTACCTGACTCCCCGAGGATCAGCACCGGATCTTCGGCGCCGATGAACTTGTCGAGCAGTTTGAACACCTCCACCATCCGGCGACTCTCACCGACGATCTCGCTGTAATCGAATGCGAAACGCCCACCTCGCATGGTGTCAGAGAGTTCCTGCCGCATCTCGCCAAGTTCAGCCTTCTGCGTGGCTACCTGGCCTTTCAAGGAGGCGTTGAGCTGCCCGACCCGGGCCAGCGCATCCTGTAACTCGATGTGCTTGGCCCGCAGTTCCTCCATTGTCCGCGCGTTGGAGATCGCGACTCCGGCGTGATCCCCGAGCGCCGTCAGCAGCTCGAGTTCACGCTGGTGGAAGGCCTGCTGCTGGAGCCGATTGTCGACATACAGAACACCCACCAAGGTTTCCCGTATCCGGATCGGAATGCACAGCACCGAGCGCAACCGCAGATCCTCGACCGAGGCCAGGTCCCGGAAGCGGGCGTCCTCCTGTGCATTGATGGTCAACTCCGGCACGCCACTCTCGCGCACCCGGGTCGCGATGGTGCGGCTGAAGTTGTACTCCGGCGACAGCACCTCTTCCTCCGCGAAGTTACGGGCCACCTCGACCATCGGTTGATCCCCCGAACCCAGTAGCAGGAATCCACGCTCGGCGCCGAGCAGCTTGATGGCAGAATCGACAATCAGGGTCAGCAACCTGGTGGTGTCGTGCTCGCTGTTGAGCGCGCGGCCGATCTTGATCAGCGTGGCAAGATCCTTCGCACTCTGCACCGGATCGCCCAGGTAAGTCTCATCGATGGACACGGACTCGACCTTCGGCATCGCCAGTTCGACATCGATCTTGGAGATCGAAAAGGAGTCCCCAACCTCGATTTCCGCCCGGTCAACCGGCACACCGCGCAGCATCACCGGATTCTGACCGGCATCCTGGACAACGAAAAACTTCTCCCCGTCTCGTTCGACGTAGCAGTGGCTGCGGGAAACCACCCGGGCGGGGAGGCACAGGTCGCACTGGCGAGAGCGACCGATCGTGACCCGGTCCTGGTCGAACCGGAACGTCTGGCGGTTACCCTCCTGCGTTACGATCAGGAGAAACGGGCCCTGGCTCATCATCAGAATTCCAATACTAACGGCGGGATGGGCAAGTGGAAGGTCCGGCCACGGGGAGAGGCCGTCAGCCGCAATGCCCTCATGGAAGAGGATACCCCGCCCAGACCCAGGCCGACGATTCGACTATCTGGACCTTCGGCGCGAGGCGCGCGACCGTCGGGCAGGTGTAGTCCTCAAAAGCCCCTTGGTATCTCGCCCTGGCGGGATTTTCCCGGTCGGTGGGCGCCAGGGCGGGATCAAGCCGATGGACACCATGACAACGCGGACTCCGAGACAGGATCATCCTGGGCCTCCGACCACAGCGACCCTGGACGGCAGCGGCCTCCATGGGTAACGGCTGGCTGACCCTGGCAGCAAGCCACACCGCCGGGCCGTCTGCTGTCGGTCAGCTTGAGGAGGAGGGATTTCGAACCGCCTGCACCATCATCCGCTCGCCGGCCTCGACCACCTCTGCGACGGTGATGTCCAGCATGCACTGCCGGGTCCCCAACGGGCACACCTTGCGTTGACACGGCACGCACTCGAGGTCCTTTTGGATCACGATCTGGCGATCGAGGGCGTAGTCAGTGTAGCGACGGTCGTTGGGCCCCATCAAACACACCGTCGGCACGTGCATCCACACCCCGAGATGACGTGGTCCGGTGTCGGTGCTGACAAGCAATCGGGCGCGCTCGAACAAGGCCTTGAGCATGCCCAGGGACCTGACCGGGTCGGTCATTCCATGCACACCAGCGGCGGCGGCGATGGCCCTCACCATCGACGTCTCGTTCGGACCGGACAGGAAGATCGGGATCATCCCAATGGACTGGTAGTGGCGAGCCAATTCGACCCACCGTTCCGCCACCCACAACTTGCTCGGGCCGAACGAGGCGCCAGCGTTCAACAAGACCAGATTACCCTGCGGGTCAATCCCGTGATTCGCCAGGTACTCGGACACGCCGGACCGCTCCGCATCGCTGGTCTGCAGCCTGGCCCCAACTGGGGTCGGCGGCAGATTGATGACGTCGAGGAGCGTGTCGTAGTACTCGGGCATCGGCGTCGGCACCCGCCGGGGACCTATCCGGCGAGCGAACAGGCCACGGTTCACCTCGGCACGCAGGCCCAGGTTCATGGTACCGGGGCGACCTTGCTGGTAGCCGAGCCGCCACCGCACCCCCGCCAGGCGCACCACCCAACCCGTGATCTGAGAATTCGGCAGCACAATTGCCAGATCAAACCGCCCGGACCGGACCGCAGCGACCTGCGAAACAAAACTGCTCACCGCCCCCCAACCGCTTTCTTTCGGCATCGACAGCACGTCGTCGAAATATGGCGAGTTGCTCACCAGCGGCTGCAGATATGGCCGCATCCCGCAGACGATCTGGGCCTCGGGAAACCCGGATCGGATGCGGGCCAGGGCCCCCGTGGCCATCACCATGTCACCTACCCAGTTGGGGGCCCGCACGAAGATGCGATGGACGTCGGAAGTCTCCACGTGGGCCTTGTTACGCCATCGAGGGGGTCCACACAACGCTGCAAACCGGCCTGATTCGACCTGGAATGGCCAACACGGCTGGCGGGCAGGGGGAGCATGGGTATGGTGGTTGTCCTTCCATGCCGCGGGACCACGCGTATCCGTGAGCGATGTTTGCCCGGCAAACTTCATAATGTCCTCAGAATCGACCATCCTCCGCCTCGAGGCGGAGTTCGACAATTCTCCCAAGTCCATCAAGGCCGTCGCCGCCCTGCTTGAGGGCGGGTGTGATCCCTACTTCATCTGCCACTATCGGCGAGATGAGACCGGTGACATTGGCGAGGCCAGGGTCTTCGAAATCGCTGAGCGTCTCCACTTCCTCAACGACATGGAGACTCGCAAGGAAGCGATCCGGCAACAGGCAGAGGAACGTAGCGAACTGACCGAGGAGTTGAGCAAGACGCTGATGAACTGCTTCGACCAGGACCTCCTCGATGACATCTACCAGACCTTCCGGCCCAGCCGACGGACACCTGGAGTGCAGGCCAGGGAACGCGATCTCGGAGATTTCGCGGACAAGCTCCTGGCCACCGGCTTGGACGAAGGTCAAACCCTCCCAGAGTTCGCAGACTCGAGGATCGATCCGGCGAAGGATCTGCCGAATCGCGAGGCGGTGCTCGAGGGCGTGTTACACATCATCGCCGAGCAACTGGCGCAAGATCCCGTCCTCAAGTCCCGGATGCGGCGTGAGCTCGCAAGCGGCGAGTTGACCTGCAAGGTGATCGCAGAAAACGCCAAGAACGCGAACCGCTACAAGAGCTACTTCGACTACCGACAGCCAGTGCGCCGTGTGCAGGGCAACCACCTGCTCAACATCTACCGTGGTGAGCGCGATGGTGTGCTCGAAGTCTCGATCTCCCTGGAGCTCGGCAAGGCAACGGACATCATCAAGAAGCACGCCGGTACCCAGGACGCCGCCGACCCGGTGCTCGGCCAGTTTTTCGACCTGGTGTTCCGGTACACCTACGAACAGCTGTTGCGGCCGGGCTGTGAGGCCGACGTCCGTCACCAGATCAAGGAACGCGTGGACCGGGCAACCGCGCAGACCTTGGCGCGCAACCTGCGCTCACAGCTGATGTCTCCGCCGCTCGGTCACAAGACGGCGATCGGCATTCGAGCGTCTCGCAACACGGTCTGGGTCGCACTACTCGGCGAAGACGGCTCGATCATCGCCCACCACACCCTCAGCCTCGAGGGCGACGAGAAACGCGAAGAGTCCCTCACCACCATCGCCAACCTGCTGACTGAGCACCGCCCCGCCGGCATCGCGCTGCCGCACGGTCGCCACCAAGAGGGCACCAGCCAGGTGGTAGTCGAAGTCCTCCGCCGCGGCTACGACGACTGCGTGGTCGTGCCGGTCGACGAAGCCGCTTCAGCCATCCACGCTACCGGCGCGAACGCCCGCAAACAGCATCCCGGCGTCGAAGTCGGTGTGCGCACCGCGATCAGCCTCGCCAGCCGTCTGCAGGATTCGCTGCACGAACTGCTGAGCCTGGATCCAAAGGCGCTCGGACTCGGACACACCCTCGATGAGGTTCACCAAGGGCTGCTGACCCGGATCCTCGATGAGACCATCGCCTCGTGCGTCGCCAAGATCGGCATGGACATCAACCGCGCCACGATCGCCCACCTGGTCCGCGTTCCGGGACTGACCCAGGAACTGGCCAAGAAGATTGTCGATAGACGCCGGAAACAGGGCCCGTACAAGACCCGCGAAGAGCTGAAGACCAGCAGCACCCTGGATGACCATGCCTTCCAGCAGGCCGCCGGATTCCTGCGGGTCGAGGGTGGCGAGCAGCCCCTCGACGAAACCAGCGTGCATCCTGAGGACTACGGGATCGTCGACAAGATCGCCGCCGCCGAAGGCAAGACGCCAGCCGAATTGCTCGGTCAACGCGCCAAGGCAAAGCCGGAGGAAATCGCTGGCGACGAACACGGTCCACTGCGCGTCAAGGACATCATGCTCGACCTGGCCAACCACGGTCACGACCGACGCGGCACCCTGACCCGGGTGCAAAACGACGGCCTGAACTCCATGGAAGACATCCGGGTGGATCAGGAACTGCGAGGCCGCATCACCAACCTGACCGACTTCGGGGCTTTCGTCGACCTCGGCATCCACCAGGACGGGCTGATCCACATCTCCCAGATCCCGCCCGGCCGCCTGCGCGACCATCACCGCATGCTGGCAGTCGGTGAGGTAGTGACCGTCTTCGTCCTGCAGGTCGACCAGGACAAGAACCGCATCAGCCTTTCAATGCACAAGCCCCGCCACCTCGTCGAGGGCCGCCAACCGACTCTCGGTGAGCGTATGCAACCCGGCGGCGGCCCGCGGCGCGGAGCCCGGCGCGGCAAGCGTGAGCCACAGGCAGAGCAGCCGTTCAACCGCGCAGCCCGCGCCCCGGAAGGTCGACGGCGTGGGGGAATGCGGGCTGGTCCGCGGCCCAAGGCCGGGGCTGGCGACAAGGGCGGAGGACGCGGTGGCATGGGCGGCGGCGGCCGGGGCCGGGACCGTGGCCAACGCAGCGGCGGCGAACCGCGGGTGATCACCGTCGAGAGCGGTCTCGAGATCGAAGAGAGCCGCGGCCACAAGGGCGAGCTGACCTCTCTGTCGAGTCTGGCAAACCTGCTCGGCGGAGGTGACCCGACTCCGCCTGAGGAAACGCCGACAACGCCGCCCGAGACCCCGGCAGCCGACACCCCACCGCCAGCCGAGACTCCTGACCCCGAGGCTACGGAACCGCCGGCCGAGGCTCCGCCTGAACCGACCGATTCGGAGAGTCCGTCGGAGCCGGCGCCGCCAGAACAGCCCCCACCCGCGCCCACCGACGGCGCCGACGAATCCCCAACGGGCGACTGACCATGGGCGAACGGGTCCTCGTGGTGCCCAGGGGCAATTACTTCGGCGGCGACTGGCCGCAGGGGTTCGTGCCCCTGGATCCCGAGGACGCCAACAACCTGGCCGAGGAATGGTCGCGGGCCGGTCGCTTCGTGGACCGGGCGCAGGCCGAGCAAGACCCCGCCTTCAAGCAGCCCATCCCGTACTGCACCCTGACCCGCGGCGCCGACATATTTATGGTGCGCAGACGTAAGCAAGGCACCGAAGGTAGATTGCACGGGCTGTACTCCATTGGTCTGGGCGGGCACGTCGGTCCTCAGGACGGCCCGGAGGGTGACCCACGGCTGGTCGCCAATGGTCTGCGACGAGAACTCTGCGAAGAGTTACACGGAGTCGACAATCTGGCCTGCAAGGCCCATCTACTGGGCCTGCTGAACGATGACTCCAATGAAGTCGGTGCGGTGCATGCCGGTCTCGTCTACCGGCTGGAGGTCCCTCAATCCCATCAAACCCTGGGAGCACAGCCAATTAGCGTCCGCGAAACCTCCAAATTGGCCGGTGGATTCAAGCCGCTTGTCGAAATGCAGGAGCTATGGCAAGATTCCCACCGCTTCGAGACCTGGTCCATGCTGGTGCTCGGAGCGCTCTTTAAACCCCCAACCGATGGGGGATTCCCGCACTCTTCAATCCAATTCAGCTAGGGGCAATGTCAGAGAGGAATAGCAGCGTTGTGGACCGGAACCATGCACGGAGCCGCGAGGAGGTCTACGATCTCCTCATGAACGCTCGGCAAGCTGCGTGGGTCGAGCTCCACCTGACCGATGACCGCTCTTTCGAGGGCGCCATCATCTTCAACGAGTTCAAGGGCACCGGCCGATTGATCAACGTCCAAAACGAAATCAGTTTGGACTTCACCGTCAATCAGGTCCGGGACGTCAAGATCTAGCGATCGCGTCCCATCCCGAATAGGCGCAGGAGGGCCCCACCTTGGCTCTCCTGTGTTCTTTTGTACCCAGACCGCTCACCTCCAGTGCGGTCAGGATCCCGGCCTGGCACAGGTCCTGCGGCGCCGAGAGGCAGGGAAACACCTGCAGCGAGGCCACTGGTGACGGCAAAAAAAAAGGCCGCCAAGGCGCCAGGCGCCCCAGCGGCCAAAAACTCTTGAGCCAACAAGGGACCGCGTTGAGGACGACTGACCTTGATAACCTCGGATGCACTTGGCTGATCTAGCTCAAAGAGCTGGCCGATTCAGCTTGCCGGACCTGAACCAGCCTCGGTTGTCGGTCCCTCCCATAGTTGTGACCGCCCAACACGGGCATCTTCATAGGGACCCCTAGCTACCTTGACAAGGGGATTTTGATTTGACGCCACAAAATCTGGGTCATCTTTTGACAGCTCCCACCAGCAGTCGTGGTTAGACGATGCAACGACGAACTCTGCGCCGAGCGCCACCCACCCATCCCAAAAACCGGCTAGCCGGCCGACTCCGGTAGACGGATCCAGAACTTCGTGCCCGTTCCCACCTCGCTCTCGACAGAAATATCCCCCTTGTGCCGCTCGACGATGCCATGCGAGATGGACAAGCCGAGCCCAGTCCCACGATCGACCTCCTTGGTGGTGAAGAAGGGATCGAAGATCTTGCCCAGGTGCTCAGGATCGATGCCAACCCCCTCATCCTGCACACACAGCACCGCAAAGGGGGAATCGATCTCGATCGACACGGTGACAGTGTCCCCCGGACCCGAGGCGTCCCGTGCATTCAGGAGGATATTGACGAGGACCTGCAGCAGGTGGTTTTCGGACCCGAGGACCAGCACCTCGCGGTCAACGCCTTGGATCTTCAGAACCACCTGACGATCCTTGTACGGCACCAAAACGAGATCGGTGGCCTCCCTTACCAGTTCCTGCAAGTCGAGGCGGACCAACTCGAACGGCGACTCCTTTGAAAACGTCAGGAGTCCCTTGGTGATCGCACCGATGCGGTCGGTGTGCTTCCCGATGGTATCGAGTTCGCCCAAGAGCGCGGAGGAGTCATCACCATCCGCGATCCGGTAGCGGAGGATCTGCGCCTTGGTTCGTATCACGCCGACCGGATTGTTGATCTCGTGGGCCACGCCAGCCGCCAAGGTGCCGATAGACGCGAGCTTCTCACTCTGCGCGAGTTGCTGGTTGAGATGACGCAACTCCGTGTCCCGATGCCGGACCTGATCGAGCACGGTCGCGACAAAGTAAACCGAAACGAAAAGAGTCATGCCCAGAGTGATCAACCAACTGACCAAACCGACCGTTCCGACCTCCGCCAGGTCCATCAGGAGCAGGCCACCGCTTGCCGGCGACAGGATTCCGGTAAGTTCCAGCACTCCCAACCCACCCACCAGCAACACCGACAGGATCGCCACCACCAGGCCAGTACGCACGGACACCATCTGGGCCGCGATGAAGGAGTGGAACAAGAAGAAGAAGCTCAGCGGGTTGGTGCTACCGCCGCTGTAGTGCAACACCGCTGTGAGGATCAGCAAGTCCAGTCCAATCTGTTGGTAGACGTGGGCGCGCACGCGGGCAAACGAAGCCCGGCACAAACTACGGAACCGCCAGATGTAGATCAGGTTCAATGCCAGCGTGATCCCTGCGCAGATGAAGACCGGCGCCACTGCAACCAGGAGGTCCAGAGCCCGGGCGAACAACGCGGCGCAGATCATGCCGACCACAGCACCAAACCGCAGCCGATTGAACCAGCCAACGTGATCCAGGAGTTGCTGCTGGCTCGACGGCATCTCAGTGCCGGATCCGGGCGCTCGGTACTCGCTCATGGCACTGCATCATGCGGCGTCCGGCGAAGCGAATCGAGCCTCGGTGTCACTGGTCGCCGCTACTCCGCCTTCGGAGCATCGCATTCGCGCCGAATGCCGGCTTCTGCCCGGCATATGGTAGCCAGTCGCAACTCCGACTTGTCACCACCAAATGACGTGTCAATGCGGGAAGTAGTCACCGAGAATTCCGGTTGCAGCCACTCCAGGAAATCACTGGTAGCCTCCCGAAACGGATCCGCGATCAAGCCCACCCCCGTCGTGCCCAGGCATTGCCGGAGGTGGCGCCGGACCGGATCGAAGCTCCGCTCTTCGTAGACGACGTCCGCCAGTAGCAGCCGGTCAAAGGTGCCAGACACGGTGGTATCAAACCAGTCGAACCGCCACCGGTGCAGCCTCTGACGATCGATACCCCGTGCATTGAACATCGCGAAGTTCAAGGCGTCGTCAGACAGGTCTGCAAACGTCACCTCAGCTCCCTTGGTGGCCGCCGCCAGCCCGGCGATCCCAATCCCACAACCCAGATCGAGAGCCCTGGTGCCAGTCAGGTCCGGACCCCGCATAAGCTGGCGAGCCAAACCCACGGACGCCGGCCAGATCTCCGCCCAGTACGGCATCTGCCCACGACGTAGACACTCCAGCGCGGCATCCCCCTCCAGGAGGTCATCACCGCGGGCCGGCGCTACCACCGACAGCTTGCCACCAGCACAGTGCAGCCGGTGACGCCGCAGCCTGAAGCGACGCAGCCGAGGATCCTGCATCGCTTCAGGGACGGTCACAGGGCCATTGCATCGGCGGCAGGCCCCGGAGTCAACGCCGGTAGAGCGGATCGACCCTGGGCGCAGCAGCGATTTCCGTGGGATGCGACTCGTCGGTCGACCGTTACCGCTATCCTGGCCAACTAGAGATGGTCCGGGCATCGCACCTGCTCCGCTCCCCGGTAACGGCCTGAGTTCACTTTGCGCACGCTTCTCCAACACCTTCCGCTGCTGCTCACCCTGCTGATCCCGCTAGGCCTGCTAGCCTGGCTCGGGAGCCAGGAACTCAGCCGCCTCGAGCACCGCGCGCGCAGCATCCTGCAGGAGGAAGCCCACCGCTTTCTGAACACCGAGGAAACGAAGGTCCGCAATGACATCGAAATCCTCGCCAACCGCTGGCTATGGCAAAAGCCCCAGGTTGTGTCGGAACAGTTGGCCCGGTCCGACCAGACGATCAGCGAAGTATCCCAGACCCTCGCCCAGGAATCTTCCATCCTCGAGGTCTTCGTCGCCGACCAGACCTTCGCACTGATCGCACCCCAGGTGCGCGCCGGCAAAGGACCCGCCGCCCCGTTGCACCGGTTCCCAATCGAACACGATTCCGAGCACCACGACCTGGCGCTCGCAGATCTGTTGACGAACATGGGCGACACCGACGGCGCAATCGAGGCGCTCGAGTCCTACATCCGCGACCGGGAGAGCTTCAGCAGTAGCGAGGCGACGGGAGAAATCTGGGCGAACTTCCGGCTGGGTGGACTCTACGACAAGGTCGGGAGTGGCCTGAAAGCCGCCGATAGTTACTTCTTCGCCCAGACCATGGCTGAGCAGGCCTGGGTGCAACAACCCAACGAAGACAACGCTACGGTACAGCTGTTCAGCAAGATCCTGCGGGCCGAGGTCCTGCTCGATCCCAAGCAGCTGCTGGAGATTTTCGAGGGGATCTGTGCAGGTAGCTACGAGTTCCGGTTCACCGACGATCTGACCGACGACCTGCTGGACTGGACGGTCTATCAATACCTGATCAAGTTCTTCCCCAGGCAGTCGGAGCATCGCGCTTCGGTCGATCGGGCGCTTGAACTCTATCGGGTCCGCAAGCTCGGACGCCGATTCGCACGTGACTACGAATCTCACGCCCAGCGGGCACTCCGTATCGGCCATTCCAAGAACGACCCGAGCAGCCACCCGATCGTCTACCACACTCTGACCACCGAGCGGAGCACCAGCCTGCTGGCGCTGCGCCCCGCCACGCTAGCCGTCCGCAACCGCTATGAGGGAGCGGAGTGGATCGGCCTTCGCCTCGACCTGCCAGCCCTGATCAGCCGAAGTCTGTCGGGCAATCCCACCAGTGTGCCGGGCAACATCGCGCTGGCTGTGCATGACCCCTCCGGAGTTCCGCTGCTCGTCAGCGGAGAGACGCCGCCCAGCGAGAAACCCGCCATGGAGTTCGCTCCGATCGAATCCGAACTGGCAAGCCTGAAGTTCATCGCCATTCCACTGACTGACCCCGCCGAGCTCCAGAACGCGGAACGCGCCCAACTGATTCTCGGACTGATCCTGGTGATCGTTGCCGCCGGCGGCGCATTCATGCTGGTTCGGTCAGCCAGACAGCAGACCGAACTCGCCAAGATGAAGGTGCAGTTGCTGTCGCGGGTAACCCACGAACTGAAGACCCCGCTGGCAGTGATCAAGATGTACGGTGAGACCCTCGGGCTGGGCCGAGCCAAAGATGAAGATCAGCTGCGCAAGTTCGCAGGCATCATCTCAACCGAATCCGATCGTCTGACCAATATGGTCAGCCGGATCCTCGATTTCTCGAAGATGGAGGCAGGCACCTTCTCCTACGAGAAGCGCCAGATCGACCTCGGTGAGATCGTCGAGTCGGTTCGGGACGAATACACTGCCCACATCGAGGCCAAGGGCAAGGTCCTGGTCGGCACGATCCGACACGGCCTGCTCGCACGGGTCGATCCGGAGGCATTGGCCGGCTCAGTCGTCAACCTGCTGGAGAACGCAGTTAAATACACTCCCGATACAGCACCATCGCAAAATCTGGAACTCGACCTTCAACGCCAGAACGGACATGCCGTATTAGAGGTCCGTGACCGTGGCACAGGAATTCCCACCGAGGAGCTGGGCCGGGTGTTCGACGATTTCTACCGAGCCAGCAATGCCGGCGAAACCCGCGGCGCCGGGCTCGGCCTGAGCCTCGTCGATCACTTCGCCCGTTCGCACGGCGGGAAGATCGAAGCCCTCGTCCGTGAAGGCGGCGGCACAACCATTCGGCTGACCCTGCCGCTAACCGAAGCAGATTCCAAGGAACCATCGAATTCGACCAGCTGATCCAACCAGGAAACGCAATGACCGAGAACAAGCAAACGATCCTCGTGATCGAGGATGAACCCAACCTTCGCGAAGGCCTCAAACACAACCTGGAACTTGACGGCTACAGCGTCGAGACCGCCGCCACCGGGACGGAGGGGATGAGCATGGCCTTGCAGAACAGCTTCACGCTGATTCTGCTCGACCTGATGCTGCCGGAAGTCCCCGGCCTCGACATTCTCCGCAAGGTGCGAGAGAACGGCCTCCATACCCCGGTGATCATCATCTCCGCCAAGGGCATGGACCATGAGAAGGTAGCCGGTCTTGAACTGGGCGCCGATGACTACGTAACCAAACCATTCGGTGTCACAGAACTCTCCGCACGCATTCGCGCAGTGCTCCGGCGTACCAACGGCACGGACACGAGCGCACCAAAGGTCAACCTGTTCCAGTTCCCGGGTCTAACGGTCGATTTCAAACGGTTCTCCGTCACCTCCGAGGGCAATGAGCATCAACTGTCGAGATACGAAGCAGAGATCCTGCGCATGCTGATCGACCATCGCGGCGAAGTTGTGACCCGCGGTGACCTCCTGAGTCAGGTCTGGGGCTATGTCCACCTGCCGACGACCCGCACCGTCGACAACCACATCGCCCGATTGCGCAAGAAGGTCGAGGTCTGCCCAGACGAGCCAGTGCATGTCGTCACTGTGCACGGAATCGGTTACCGCTTCGAGTCCAAGGAAATCTCATGACCCGGCTCGCCAAGATCGTCCGGAGCTTCCTGGTCCTGTCGATCTCGGGTTCTGTCCTCTCGGCCCAAGAACTCGACACCCCTCCGGAGAGTTGGTTTCTCGACGGGTGGATGGCCGAACTCCTCGATGGCGACCCCGAGTTGGCACGCAAGCACTACGCACGAGCCGCCGCCAGCAAGGACCTTCCCAACTACCAGTCCGAGATGGCCCTCCTGCGGTTGCGTGAAGGACACACGGATGACCGACAGCGCAGCAAGTACCGCGTGGCCTTGGCGAACCGAGGTGATTACTACGTCCTCGAACTATCCAGCTACCGCCGCACCATTACCAACCTCAGCCGACGGATGACCACGGCCCTCAAAGACAACAAGCAGGACGAAATCGTCAAGATCCGAGCCCAACTGCGCACCTTCCTGACCCGCAACAAGAAATTCGACCCGCGGGCCCAGATGCCCCAGGTGCTATCAAAATGGCGGGGTGAGCAAGCCAGGCAGACCGATCCGAAGCTGGAAGAACTCAAGAGCCTCCGCCGAGCGGCCTTGGAGCAGGGCAACCGCCGCCGCGCCCAGGAACTCTGGTTCAGTATCCGAATGCGACAGTTCAGCATGGCCCGGGAGGGGTCACGCCGCCTGGTCGCAAACCGCTGGTCGGAGATGACCCGCCTCCACCTCAACGGCGAACACGCCCGCGCCATCCAGATGGAGCGGTATCTCGAGAGTCACGGCCGCCGGTTCTACAGGAACCCGGACGTCCACGGCCTGGTGTCACGTATCGAGAGTCTCGACCAACCGGGACAGAAGGCCTTGCTCGACGGTGAGGTGCTCCCGAACCTGCAGAAGTGGATCGCTGGCCGAGCCGCGTTTCCAGACGAGAAACGCGTCCTTAACGAAGTCGCCAAGCGGCTGGCCAGCCATTCCGCGGCCAGACAATGGAAGGACGGACTGCTACTCGCCGCCCGGATTCCATACCGGGGTCTCCTGTTCCGTCAGTAACGGCGGGGGTCGCTCGGCTAGCGACCGGTCTCGCCGCTCTCGGCGTTGGTACCACCACTGGCCTGCTCGTCAAACCAGGTGTTCTGGTAGTAGTCGATCGGCACGATCTCAGGACCGAGTTCCATGAGTTCGGAAACCCCGTAGCCGAGGTTCAGTGGGATGTCGACCAGGTGCACGAAGCAGTAGCCAGCGTGCTTGACGGTGTTCCACATGAAGAACAGCGGGAAGCTCAGGACCTCGGTGACAGCACCGGTCTGATAGCCCTCGCGGGTAGCGGTCGCGTCACGGTAGGAGTCGGCAGCCGCTGCGGCTGGTACCAATACCGGAGAGATCACCGTGATGTAGGCATCCTTGCCCAAGCGACGCAGGGTGCCGCAGCTGGTGGCCGAGAAGACGAGAGCGGTGAGAACTGTGACGATGAGGACTTTGCCGAGCTTCAAGTGCGAATACCTCAGGGAGGGGCTAGAGGGGGGACGGGATGGAATGGAAACGGTTTTGGCCTCTGTTGACAAGGTGTCGGTAGAGATTTCCTCGGGACGAAAGCACTCCGTGGGCAGGGTTTGGACCGGCTCCCCGGGCCACCGTCCAGCCAACCCCAGTCAGCAGCAGCTTAAATTCGGCCCACCGTGGCACCCACCCCGGGCCTGACAAGGCCAAGGCCGCGGCTGGCTTGGGTAGCCAGATGCACAGGTCCACCGACTGTTCCGGAGATTCCGGGCTGGGATCACCACCCATCCAGCCATAGGATCCCAGGCGCATGACTAGCGATTTCGGCTCCGATATCTTCGACGAGACCCAACAATCGTCGCCATCCTCCCCTGGGACTGGGGACTCACCCGCCCCGGACTCCTCCGGCGACCCCGCGGGCAAGGAACCGACCCCCGGCGACGGTGGCGACCGGTCGGGCAACGATGAGGGTCAGGGGTCGCGCCGGAAGCGCCCACGCGCTCGACGCAAGCCGCGGAACCCAGCAGCCACCTCGGATGAGGAGGCGGAGCCGCCCGAGGCCTCTGAGAGCCCGGCCCAGTCCGCCAGCCAAGACGAGCAGACTGATGGCAACGGCGGGTCCGACGGGGGCGGTGCACGTCACGGCCGGCAGCGCGGTCGGCGCTCGCGCGGCGGCCAGGGCCGCAACCGTGACAACCGTGGCGAAGACCGCAGCCGTCGAGACCGCGGCAACCGGGGCGGGCGTGACCGAGGCGACAACCGCCGTGGATCCTCTCGCGAGGACAGTCGGCCACCCCTCGATCTACCCGCGCGCCAGCGCGTGGCCATTTTCCTCGACGCCAGCGAACTGCAAGCCAGCGCTGGCGAACGGGAAATCTCGTTCGGGCACCTGCGGCGCCACATCACCAACGCACGGGTCCCGATCCGGGCGATCGCCTACCACCCTGCCAAACAAAAGGACCTCGCCAAGGGCCTTGCGCATTGTGGTTTCGAGGTCACAGCCGTCGATTCCAAGGCCGCGACCCACATCACGATCGCGATCGACGCCATGGCTCTTGCCGATCGGGTCGATTGCGTCATCCTGGTACCTGGAACAAAATCATTGGCACATCTCGCCAAAACCCTGCAGGCACGCGGTGTGCGAGTGGAGACGGCGAGCTTCGAGGAAACCGGAGATTCCAAACTCGGAGCCAACGAGCACGTGGCGGTTGGCGCCGAGAGTTGCTTCGTCGTGTAGTCCGGAGATGACTCCTCGCCCGAACGTCAGCGCCCACACTTCTGCCTGGCGGCCCGCCGGGTTGTCTTCACTGGCCCTGACCGTGGCACTCGGCGCGGCCATGCCCGCTCCGGGAACCGCCCAGCCCACCACCGACGGGCGTTGGATCGCATTTGACAACTACGACGAACGTCGCAGCCGGGCGGCATTCAAGGCCTGTGACCAAGACGGAGACGACCGGCTCAACGTGGTCGAGGCACGCCTCTGCCTGGCGGGGATCGGCACCGCGGAAGATCTCTCTGGTTTCCAGGCCTTCGACCTCAACCGCGATGGCTTCCTGCATTGGTCTGAGTTCGACCAGCGTTTCAAACTCACTACCAAACGCGGCAGCACGTTCCGGTTCCTTCCGGCCCGACCCTTTAGCGACCCATCAGCAGGTACCAGGGTGAAGGGAAAACAGATCCCCAAAGAACAGCACGCCGCCGAATTGGTGGTCGCGATGGCCAACGTCGACGACGACCCTCATATCAATCGCGCTGAGTTTGTCGGTCTGTTGAAGGCCCTGGGGCAACCGGCCAGCCTCGCATCCTCGTTCGACGCGGTCGATCTCGACAAGTCCGGCAGCCTGTCGCAGGCGGAATTCGTGCCGATCCTCAGCGCCGTGCCATTTCTCGCCAAATTGGTGCTCGCTCAGAGCAGCAAGACCGAGGACCGCACCGGGCCCGCCGACCTGAGTCGCCGGCTGGCAGGCTTGCATCCTAGCCTGCAGCGCTGGCACCAGGTGGTGTTCCGTGATGCCGACCGCAATCGCAACGGCATGCTGGAGAACAACGAACTCAAGACCAGCCTGGCACCTTCTCAGCCGGCACGCAAACCGGTGCAGAAAGGACGCGGGCCGGGCCCTGGCAAGAAACCGGCGTCCGGGAAGCCTGGCAAGTAGCTCGGAACTGGCGCACCGCTACCTGACCGCCGCCGCCGAACTCGAGCCCTTGCTAGAGCGCTAGTTCACAACGCCGCTACTTCTTGGTCGCGAACAGATGGGCGGTGTCGTGGCGTTCGGCACCGTTCGCGCCCATCGAGGCGTAGCGGCTCGGATAGATCGAAGCGGCGCCGGTCCGACCTTTCTTGTCCACGGCGTAGAAGTTCACGTTGAAGTCAGGCTGACCAGCCGGCGTCAACAGGCGACGCGACCGGGTCATCCGGGCAATCCGCTTGCAGGCCTCGAGACACGCGTCTTTGGGGTGTTGGCCGGCTGCCAACAGATTGACGATGAACGACGAACCGTTGCTGAGAATCACCGCCTCACCCCGTCCAGTCGATCCCGCCGACCCGAAGTCATTATCCGTGTAGAGTCCGCAACCGATCAGGGGCGAATCACCGACCCGGCCAGGGACCTTGAAAGCC
>JAYZDB010000032.1:0-27659 GCA_036338025.1 Planctomycetota bacterium | reverse complement strand
CGGCTTCACCGCGCGTCGCCGGACCGGTATCGCACTGACGGTGCTGTTCCCGCTGCTGGCACTCAGTGGGTATCTGCTGCAGCTTGCAAGCGACGAAGGCCTTCGGACACTGCTGGGATGGGGGCACGCAGTCTTCGGAGTTTTGTTCGCAGGGATCTACGTCGCACATCTCTGCGTGCGCCCACCGCCGCCGATCACCATCGAAGCATTCCTGACCCAAACAGAGAGCCCCGAAACCGAAGACTCGGGTCCGACACGATCCCGCACAGCGGATCTACACCGTGAACCGGTAGTCGCGGAATCTGTCCGCGTGGCAGGTTCGAAAACCGACTAAGCCCTCAGCGCCCCAACAAGCCTGCAAGAGTGTCGGCCAGCCTGGCCACCGGGTAGACACCTTGGTCGAGATCGAACCCCGACACGATCGGGATCCCGGACGTCCGGGCAAAGTCCTGCACGGCGGTGGCGTAGGCCTCCGGCACGCCAGCGTCGATCGCCAGCACCAACAAGCTGTCCGACTGCCGGCACATCTGCGCAAGCTCTCCCAGCGTCGTCGCCAACTCACTCGGCGACTGTAGGACGGCCATCTGCCGATTCGCCCGGGCACGGCGGCGCAGCAGGGCCAAACCCCCGGCCGACTCGGAAAGTGCCGCCCCCATCACCTGGCGGGCTGGTAGATGGAGCAGTGACTCAGCCTCTTCGGAGGTCACCCCCAGCACCACGACTTTGGGCCGGTAGTCCTTGTAGAAGGTCCGGAACAAGAGGTACTGCTGGTAGACGTGGCTGAGTTCGGTCGGAACCGCCGCAACTCTCACCTGAGCCTCCCGCCCGAGTCCGAGGCGAGTCCTCAATAGAGCCGGCAGCCGCGCACCGACGTTTCTCTCCATCTTGCCAGGCTCGTGGTGGTCGAAGAACCGCTTGCCGCCGAGCAAGAGCACGTCGTAACGCTCAGGAACCTGGGTGTGAGATTGAAACTCGCAACGCAGCATCCTGGTCAGCGCATCGCAGGGGGCCGTACCGGATTCGGGACCGAAAAACAGATCGAGACGGTCGTCCTGCATCTCGACATAGCGGTCGATTTCCAGACGGGCACCGCTCTCGAGACACACCACACAACCGGCGCCGCCGAAGACCAAGGCCACGGCGATCCTCGCCCCCGCACTTGCAATCGGCAAACCGACCGCCAGCGCCAGCGGCATGCAACACACTGCCGCAAAGTACACCGCATCCGGATCGGCCCGCACCGCTGGCAACAGTTGGCCGAAATCCGCGATCTGACCGACCACCATCCCGAGCAGGCCGCAGCTCAGCCCGACCATCACCCGCCCAAAGCTGGCACCGAACAGGGCCAGCAACAGCGCAACAACGACCCCGGTCGCAGCCGCTGGCAACCAGGCCGGCGCCGGACTCACGGCGACCCAAGGCGTCACGTGGAATTCCCGCACCAGCGCTGTGCCACCCCGCGCGACCATCGTCATGTTTCCAAAATCGTCCGGCAGGGTCATCGCTGGCAACTCGATGCCGTTGACGTTGCCCCGCACCACGCGCCCACGACATTCGAGCGCGAGGCTGGCGCCCGGCTCTCCGGGAGCGATCTGGATGCCACCAGATGACTCCGAAAACAGTGCCTGTTCCCGGCTGAGGAAGCTCGGCGCGGCAGGCTCTTCGGGGGTCTTGCTCGACATGCGAAGCACGGCGAACCGGGTGTGAAAAAGCGGGAGATCGGTGGTGCCCCAGTGTTCGACCTTTCGGAACACCAGGTCGAGTTCGGCGGCCGGTGGGAGTTCGATGACGCAGTTGAGGTCGTAATCCCCGAACCGGATTGGCAGGTCGAGGCAGCGGTCTGGCCGGATTTTGGTGCCTTCCTCGTTGTTGATGTGCCAGGTCTGGGAGTGCAAACGCGGGCGCGGTGGATCGCCCGGTGCGAGGAACCACACCACCAGGGTCCCGACCAGTGCGCCCCATAGAGCGGTGATGGCAATCCTCTGCGCTTGCAATTTTCCTCCGGAAATTGACCAGAACCGACACGTCGATAACTCGACGCGGGTCGCCGGGGAACATAGTGTGGGCTGGCAGACGTGACCACCCATCTTCTGCAGCCCGAACGTATCGTCCTCCCCGACGCCATCGCCGTCGGCGCTCTCGTCGAAGTCGTCGACGGACTGATTCATGATATCCGGTTCGGGACCGACCCAGACGCCAAGCGGCTTCCCGGCACACTGCTACCGGGCCTGATCGATCTACAGGTCAACGGGGCCCGGGGTCGGAGCGTTCAGGAGGCGACTCCAGAAGCGCTCGACGTCATCGCCCAGAACGTCGCCGAGCACGGTGCCAGCGCCTTCCTACCGACGCTGATCACCGCGGAGTGGTCGGCGCTGCTCGAGCAGGTGCGGGCGACAGCAGCCTGGACCAAAAACTACGCGGGTAGCGGCGCGACGCCCCTTGGGATCCACGTCGAAGGACCGTTCCTGGTCAACGCCGGCGCCCATGATCCGGATTGCCTGATCGACCCGACCCCCGAGCGGATCGACGAATTGCTTGACGCCGGGGCCGGCCAGATCGCCCTGGTGACCCTGGCGCCTGGTCGGGCCGGCGCGCCAGCAGCCGTGCGGTTGCTGCGCGACGCCGGGATCACCGTCTCTCTGGGACACGGCAGAGGCCAAGACGGCATCACCGAATGCGTCGACGCCGGCGCCACCATGGCCACCCACCTGTTCAACGCCATGGGGCATGGCACCCACCGCGATCCGGGGATGGCCAACGCCTTGATGGACAACCGCGACGTGACATGCTGCCTGATCCCGGACGGCCATCACGTCCACCCGATCCTGGTCCGGCAAGCTCTCAAACTGCTCGGCGTCGCACGCTGCGTACTGGTAACCGACAGCGTGTCGGCGACCAGCATGCCGGATGGGGACTACCAGCTCGGACACCTGCCGGTGACCTTGAACGGTGGAACGGTGCGGACCAGCGATGGCACCCTGGCTGGCGCGGCCTTGACGATGTCCGAGGCTGCCAGCCGCTTTCTCTCGATGGTGCCCAACGCCAGCCCATGGTGTCTGGGACAGGTCGCAGCCAGCAATCCGGCACGCTGCATCAACGCCAAGGAGTGGGGCATGATCGAACCCGGCCGACGGGCCGAGTTCGCCTTGCTCGAAGACGACGGCAGACTGCACCGGGTGTGCTTGGATCACGCGGTCGAGGATGCCAACTGAACCGCCGCCATCGTACGCGTCAGCGGGTCCGATCCGACGGTTCCTGACCCGCATCGCCTGGACACTGACGCTCGGGGTCTGCGCGAGCTTGTCGGCAGGGTTGTGGGGTGGGTCCTGGTGGATCCTCGAGTTGCTGAGTCACTTCCAGATACAGTACGCGATCGCGACCGCCGGTCTGCTGGTGGGTTTCACGATCCTACGCAGTCGCTTCGGGATGGTCGCCACCGGTCTCGGCCTCGTGATCATCCTGGCCATGCTGCTACCGCATTACACCGGCGGTCGAAACCCTCCCGCATCAAACGGTCCAGCACTGCGGCTGGTCTATGCAAACGTCAACACCCGCAATCGGGACCATCAATCGATGCTCGACCTGATCCGCAGGGAATCGCCAGATGTCATCGCGCTGGCAGAAGTGCACGAAGGCTGGGCAAACAGCCTTGCAAGTCTGCACGAACAGTACCCCCACCAGGTAATCTGCCCTCAAGACGACAATTTCGGGATCGGTTTGTGGTGCCGGCATCCACTCGAAATCGGGGAGATCCGTTACTGGGGTAAAGCCAACGTGCCGTCCATCGAAGCGCGGTTCCGCCACCAGGATCAGGCGATCACTTTGCTACTGACCCACCCTCTACCACCGATGCGCAAACGCCACACCGCCATGCGCGACGAGCAACTCCGCATCTTGGCTGGCATCGCAAAAGCCCGGGGTCCACGCACCATTTTGATCGGAGACTTCAACACCACACCGTTTGCCACGATCTTCAGTCAAGTGCTGACAACCGGCGATCTCCGCGACAGCAGTCGCGGCTTCGGTCCACAACCAACCTGGCCAGCCCGACTACCGTGGATCTGCCGTATCCCCATCGATCACTGCCTGCACTCCGCCGACCTGACGGTCACCAGGCTGCAGACCGGCCCGCACATCGGCTCTGACCACCTGCCGCTGATCCTGGAACTGCGCTAGCTCGCCCCCGGCACGACCAGCACGTCGGCGCAATTCTCGGTGTCAGCCTCCAGCTTGACCGGCAGATCGATACGGCGCTCATGCATGTGACACACCTGGCCGGGTTCTTCGCAGGTGACGTAGTTCAGTCGGAGGCGCATCATACCTTCGCCCTCGGTGCCGGTAGCCAGACCGCGCACCATGAACCACCCGTCCTCAGTATCGGGCGTGAGGGTGCCGTCGATCAGCAGTGGATAGCCTTCGACATTCGCGGTGAAGAGCGATGGGCTGGTCCCGGGCTGCAACACGGTAGCCTCGCCCAAGTCCATCGGAATGCGCAAGGTCACCTCGGCCATCGGCGGCAACGTGACCTCGTGTGCGTGTTCGTAATCGGTATTAAAGGCGCTGCGTCCGGCTGGCAAATCAGCGATGGACACCTCCGCGACCACGCAGTCAGCGAGACCCAGCCTTAGCACTCGATGACTGCCGGCGTCTGCAATGAACAGACTGTCGCCCACCACGCACAAAGCCGTCGGGCGGTGCACTTCGACAGCCAGCGTGTCGAGCACGCCCTCTTTCCGCCAGCGCCGGATCTTGTCATGGAAGGTGTCGGCGATCAGCAGGTCGTCACCGTGCCACGCCAAGGCGCTGGGAAACTGCATGTCGCCGTCAACCAGGGTATGGACCTCCTGGCTGGCGAGATTCACGCAGCGCAAACTGCTGGCCCCACTGTCCACAAAAGCCAATTGGGTGCCGGAGATCGCGAGGCCACCAGGCTGCGACAAAGAGGCGTCGCGGGCCAGGCCATCGCACTGACCGGTCTCGCCGCTACCGGCGAGCACCTCGGCGCTCTTCGTGGCGAGGTCCACCCGCCAGATCTGGTGGCTGCCGCTCATCGCCACGTAGAGGGACTCCCCGTCGGTGGCCAGGCCAAGCGGGGAATTCAGGGGCTGGTCGGTGCCAGTCCCGCCCGCCATCGTATCGATGACCGGGCGGCCGGTCCCCAACACCGTCTCCACCCGTTGTGCCTCAAAATCGATCCGACGCAGCAGGTGGTTGCCGGTGTCCGCAACGAACACATCCGAATCCACCACCGTCAGCGCCGTCGGCTCAAAGAAGGTCGCCACCTCTAGGCTCCCGTCGGCCGCGCCCGGCCATCCCGTGCCCACCACCGCCTGCAGTTTGGAATCCTGCAAGCCGATCGCCACCACCCGATGATGTCGGGTGTCCGCGATCCACAGCCGACCCTTGTCTTCATCGACCGCGATGCCCGACGGGAAAGCCAGTCCGGCGAGCCGAATCTGCGGCTCGTACTCGTCCAAAGCCAGTTCCATGTACGGCTCCTCGCCTGCCGCTGCCGCGTCATCGAGCAGAAACTCGATCGCACCTGCCATCCGATCGCGTTCTGGCTCACCGGCACCCTGGAAACGCAAGCAGCCGCCCGAGTCGATCAGCGCAAAGTACGGCCAGGCTACGCAACCGTAGGCATCCCAAAGCTCGTTATCCTCATCGATGACCACCGGGTGCCGGACTCCGAAGCGACGGATCGCCTCCTGCACATGATCGGGATCCTGTTCGGCTTCGAAACTGGCTGCGTGTACACCGATGATCAGGAAGGAGCGCTCGGCGAATCGCTGCTCCAGGTAGTGCATCGTCGGTTGCACGTGCTGGCAGTTGATGCTGGTCCCGCGCCAGAAGTACAGCAACACGACATACCCGGTCAGGTCATCCAGCAGACTCAAGGGCTGCTGGGTGTTGAACCAGTAGAAGTGGTGCGGGAGGTCCGGCGCTTGGGTCAGTTCGTCGCTCATGGCTACAAGGCCGCAACAGCGTAACGCACCATCGCCTCGAGTCTCGCCTTGTCGGCCTCACGATTCGCCGGTACCTCGGCTGGTCGGTGTTCTTCGAACAGATCGAAGGCCGCATCGAGGCACCCAGCCTCCAGGCAGGGTCCCTGGCTGTGAAAGAGCCGGTGCATCATGAGGTCCTCGAAGGTCACGGTGGCCTGATGCTGCAAGGAGAACACCGCCTCGACCCCCAGCAGATCACGGTGTGGACAGATCGGCTCGAGCAACCCGGTTCGGTCCGCGCCGAGGGCCCGCACGTCTCGGGCACGCGATCCATGCCGCCACCAGAGCGGGTCCCCGACCTCCTGGGGCCCATCCCCACCCGGCAGGGGCTGGTCTCGAGAAGTCGATGCCTGGCGATCACCGAAGAGTCCTTGCACCGAGCGTTCAGCAAACGCCCGATGGGTGGTCAACTTGCCACCGATGACGGTGTGCACAGGACCCGCCGCCGATTCCTCATCCACCAGGAAGGCCTCGCGGTTCAAGGCGCCCGCCGGACCCGCGCCGGTCGGCAGGGCCCGCCACCCACCGTAGGCATGGCGCACCTCGTCGCGCGCGGGTGGTTTTTCATAGAGATAGTCCAAGGCGTCGAGCAGGTACTGGATGTCGTCGTCCGGCACTTGCATGTCCTGCGTATCAGACTTCGGCTCTTCGACCTCGGTGGTACCGCACAGGGTTCCATCATGGTGTGGGATCACGAACTGGATCCGGCGATCGGGCAAGAAAGCCGCCAAGGCCACCTCCGACGGCATCGGGTCGAGCACCAGGTGACAGCCTCGACTCAGACGAACCAAATCGGGCGCGTCGATCCCGAACCGCCGACGTACCTCATCGACCCCCGGGCCGGCAGCGTTCAGGATCCGCGACGCCCGGACCGTGATCTCGGTGCCGCTGATCGCATCGTGCAGGCGGATACCAGTCTCGGAGAGTCCATCGACAGCCACCCGGTTGACCACCTCGGCACCCGCAGCGACCGCCGCCTCGACGTTCGCCAAGGTCAGACGCTGATCCTCGGTGCGCGCGTCATAGAACACCGAACCACCTCGCAGGCCTTCGGTCCGCAAGGGTGGAAAGAGCCGCTGGCAGTCTTCTGGACCACACGATCGCGCAGCCGGCAGGCTGTTGCGACCGGCCAGCAGACCGTAGAGCTTCAGACCGAGCTTGATCTTCAGCGGGCTGGGACCACCTCGAAAATACGGCATCAACATGGCCAGCGGTCGCACCAGGTGTGGCGCCAGACGCAGCAGACGTTCGCGCTCGCGCAGCGCTTCGCGTACCAGGGACAGTCGACCATGTTCCAGGTAGCGCAAGCCACCGTGAATCAGCCGCGAACTCCTCGAACTCGTTCCGCTACCGAAATCAGCCCGCTCGACCAACAACACCGAACTTGCCCGCAGTGCCAACTCTCTCGCCATCGCAGCACCTTGGATCCCACCTCCGATCACGAGGAAATCAAAACTGCGTCCGTCGAGGGCCTGCGGGTCGGTGCGCACACGCCAAGGAAAACAGACCGGGCGCTGTGAGGGAAGCATGTTCTGGTCGCGGCGTGACCTGTGGCAGAATGACCGCATGAGAATCGGCCCCTGGAAGCTCAGCTCGATCGAGACCGGTTGGTTCGCCCTGGACGGCGGCGCGATGTTCGGCGTCGTCCCGCGAACCCTGTGGGAAAAGCACATCCCCGCCGACGAGCGCAGTCGGATCGGACTGGCTCTGCGAGCCATGCTGATCGAGGAAATCGACGGCCCGCGCAAGATCCTCGTCGATACCGGCATCGGCCAGAAGTGGGACGCCAAGAGCGCCGACATCTTTGGAGTCGACCACGACAACTACGACCTGCACCGCTCCCTGGCAGACCGCGGCCTGGAGACCGGTGACATCACCGATGTCCTGCTCACCCACCTGCACTTCGATCACGCCGGTGGCGCCACGATGCGGAAGGGCGACAAGATCATCCCGACCTTTGCGAATGCCACCTACCACCTGCAGCAAGACAACCTGGCCTGGGCCCTGAACCCGACCGAGAAAGACCGCGCCAGCTACCTGCCCGAGAACTTCGAGGCACTGCAGCGCGAGGGCGTCCTGGAACTGTTGGACGGCCCGGGGGAGTGGTTACCCGGCATCGAGTTGATGATCTCGAACGGCCACACCAAGGCGATGCAACTGCCCCACGTCCACGGTCCCGAAGGCCACGTCGCCTACTGCGCCGACATGATTCCGACCTCGGTCCACATCCCGGTACCCTGGGTGATGAGCTACGACAACTTTCCCCTGACCACCATCGAGGAAAAGAAGCAGGTCCTGGCTCGCGCCACCGAAGAAGACTGGATCCTGTTTTTCGAACACGATCCGTTCGGTCCAGCCGCCCGGGTCGAGACGGGACCGCGCGGATTCAAGGCTGGCGCCCGCGAGATCTTCTAGAGCATGCCGATCCCACAACCCTGGCTCATCGACGCTTTGGAGCAGGTCGACCTGCGCAAGGGGGACCGATGCCTGATGCTGGGTTGCCCGACCGATGCCCACCTGGTGGCGGTCTCCCAGATCGTCGGCCGAGAGGCCAGCATCGTCGTCGTCGAGCCGGATGTCGGACTGGCGGAACGCGCCAGCAAATCCCAGCACCAGCAACTCGAAGTGCTGGCCTACAATCCGGAAGCCGGGGATCGCTTCGGCACCATCGACGCGGTCCTGGCATGCCCACTGACCACCATGAACTGGTCCCTGGAGTTGTGGGCGAACTTGATTTCGACCAACCTGCGACCCGGCGGCCGCTTCGTCCTCGATCTACCGGCGGAAACCCCGTGCGAACCACTGCGCCGCGCCTGGGAGGGGTTGACCGGCACGAACGACGCACTGTCCCTGCTGTGTGGCCCGACGCAAGAGGAGGTCGCCCACGCGCTCCGGGACTGCGGGTTGCGCCGCGTCGAAACCAGCGTCGGCACCCACCTTCTGCACCTGGAGAACCCGTACGTCCTCGGACAGGTGGTGCAGGAACTCGGCATGGCCGACTCCACGCACATCGCGGATCTCGATCGGCGGTTGGTTGAGATTCTGCAGACCAACGACCAGATCGACGTCGTGTTCCACCGCACCAGGGTGCACGGGATCCGCTAGATCCAGCTTGGCGGTCCTCTGATGCCTGCGCTTTTCACGAGTTTTCGGGAAAATCAGCGGCATCGATTTCCCTGAAGGTGGAAGGCGGTCCGCCGCCTCGCCACGCGACACCCAACCGGATCAGGACCAGGACCGTCGGGGGACGGTTCGCGGTCCAGGAAAGCCGGTGCGACGACAACGGGGACTCGCACAGGCAGTGGGCGCCTTCCGCTTCCACACACGTGATGCCGCCAGCGATCCGCGACTCCGCCGCTCGACTCTACTTGCGCTGCTGGGCTCGCTTGTGGGCGCGGTCTGCAGCGCGATAGCTCAAGAACTCGCTGCCACGACCAAAGGCCCGCGGATCCCTGCTCACCAGCAGAGCGCCCAGTAGTTGACCCTCCAGACGTTTGCGGGTTTCGACGTAGGCCTCGACCTGCGCCACGTTGACCAGTTGGGCCGGGTCGCGGTCGAGATCGTACAACTCCAACTTCGGGCGGGCTTCGAAAGCCAGTTGGTACAAACGCCCGGCACCCGCAGTGTCGCGACTCCCAGCCATGTAGGTCTTGGTCGGTGAGGGGTCGATGTTGAAGTTGTACTCGCTGTCGGGATGCACCGGCCAGGCACCCTCGTAGTAGTTCCGAATCAACAGATACCGGTCGGTACGAATCGCTCGCTGTGGGTTGTCCTCAACGTGCCCTTCCATGCCCGTCAAGACGTGATCGCGGCTGGCGTCAACGCGCCCGGTGGCGGTCGAGACCAGCACCGGCAGCATACTCCTGGCATTCATCGCGGCTGGCACTGCCACGCCACAGGCTTCGAGGATGGTGGGCGCCAGGTCTTGCAGACCCACGAAGTCGGTCACCCGACGCGCGCCCGGCACGCGGGCACCCCAGGCCACCACCAAGGGGACCCTGGTGCCCAGGTCGTACAAGGTCGCCTTGCAGCGCGGAAACGGCATCCCGTTGTCAGAGGTCATGATCACGACGGTGTTGTCCAACTCGCCAACCCGCTCGAGTTCCTGCAGGATCCGACCACACTGCCGATCAAAGCGCTGCACCTCCCAGTAGTAATCGCAAAGGTCGGAACGCACTTTGGGATGATCGGGAAGGCAGGTCGGGACCATCACCCGTGCAGGATCGAGACCACTCCGCTGGCCGATGCCGGTGTCGTAAGGACGATGCGGGTCCTGCCCGCCAAACCAGTAGAAGAACGGTTGCCCGGCGGGGCGACGCCGCAAGAACTTCTCGAAGCGCTCGTGCCCAGCAGGCAGAGGCAGGGTCTTGCGATGCCGATGATGCGAAGGCCAGTGACCCTTGCCGAACTTGCCGATCAGGTAGCCTTGATCCGCAAGAATGTCTGTGAGTAGCAGGGTGTCGCGGGGCATCGAACCCCACAAGTTTGCAGCACCGGCCAGACGCCAGTGGTGCTGGCCAGCCAGGATCGCGGCGCGGGCCGGCGAGCAGGAGGGTGCCGACACAAACGCCTGCGAAAAGCACACGCCCTTGGCGCACAAGGCATCGAAGGTCGGCGTCGCCACCACCGGGTCGCCCAGAAACCCGGCGTGGGGATAGGACCAATCATCGGCGATCATCAAGACAATGTTGGGACGGCGCGGTGGTTCGTCCAACGGCACCGCACAGGCAGCGAGGACCCCGAGCAGTGCGCAGCATGAAATCCGCAGACAGGTTGGGCGCTTCATTGCGGCGACTCGCCTAGAGCAACTGGTAGGAAGGACCACCGCCACCCTCTGGGGTCACCCAGTTGATGTTCTTGTAGGGATCCATGATGTCGCAGGTCTTGCAATGCACGCAGTTGCTGGCGTTGATCTTGAGCCGCTCCTCGCCGGCGGCATTGGGCTCCATCTCGTAGACCGCCGCCGGGCAGAAGTGCTGGCAGGGGTTGCCGTATTCCTTGGCACAGCGGTCGTGGCAAAGGTCGAGATTCTCCACCACCAGGTGGCAGGGCTGGTCCTCCTCGTGCTCGGTGCCGCTGTTGTAAACGTCGGTCAGCTTGTCAAACGTGAGTACCCCGTCCTCGGCCAACTTCGGTGGCGATGGCTTGGTGCCACCGTGGTATTGCGCGAGGGGCTGCATGTACTCGTGACCGGCCTGCGTCTTGAGCTTGTCCTTGAACAAGAATCCCTTGCCACCGAACAAAACGTTGAAGGCGGCACCCAACAAACCTGCGATCCGCCCACCGTGAAAGCCCTGATGGAAGTTGCGTGCGCTGCGTAGCTCGGTGTGTGACCAATCGATGCGGAAGCGTTCGTCATACTTCCGAGTCTGCGCCTGGTCGAAGACCCCGCCGTTCTTGAGTCCCTCCAGGATCGTCTCGGCTGCCAACATGCCACTGCGAATCGCCAGGTGGATACCCTTGAGCCGCATGCTATTGAGGAACCCACCAGCGTCACCACAGATCATGAAGCCATCGCCATACAACTTCGGCATCGAATAGAGCCCGCCTTCGGGCAGGCTCTTGGCGCCGTAGTGCAGCATCTTGCCGCCCTCGATGTAGCGCCGGATCTTCGGGTGCAGTTTGTAACGCTGGAACTCGTAGTGCGGATCCAGCGACGGGTCCTTGTAATCCAGTCCGGTGACGAACCCGATCGAGACCATGTCCTTGCCGTCACTCGACCGACCCATGCCGTAGACCCAACCGCCGCCGAAGGTGTCCGACTTCAGCGGATAGCCCATGCTGTGCACGACAGTTCCCGGCGGACACTGGCCAGAGGGAACTTCCCACACCTCTTTCACGCCGACCGCATACACTTGTGGATTGTCGCCTTCCAGGGCGAGGTCCTCGACCAGTTGCTTGGTCATCGAACCGCGGCTGCCTTCGCAGAGCACCACCACCTTGCCCTCCAGAATCGCGCCAGGTTCGAAGGTCGCCTTTTCCCTGCCGTCCTTGTCGAGGCCAGCATCGGCCAACTGGACGCCGGTGACGGTGTTGCCGTCCCGCACCAGGGCGGCGCCTGGGAAGCCCGGGAAAATCTGTACGCCCCGATCCTCGGCACGCTCCCCCATCCACCGGATCAGCCGATTCAAGCTAACCACCGCCTTGCCGTGGTTCCTGAGCGGCCCCGGGGTAAATGGCAGTTTGAAGCCCGACTTCGCCGTCAGGTAGAGCGTCGCGTCGCTGGTGACTGCGGACTCGACCGGCGCTCCGCTGTCCCGCCAATCCGGCATCAGCTGGTCCATCGCCTTGGGATCCATGACCGCACCGGAAATGCTGTGGGCACCGATCTCCTTGGCCTTCTCGATCAACACGACCTCTGGCTCCAACTGGTCAGCAGCTGCCGCGGTCGCGTTGTGTTGCTCGATGAGATCTTGCAGGTGGATCGCCGTAGCGAGGCCGGCAGGACCACCCCCGACGATCACCACGTCGAATTCCATCGAGTCGCGTTCCGTCATTTTCTGATCAAGAAAAAAGTCTCAAGTTGCCCCTTCGCAACGCTATCTCAGCATCGAGGGTCAATGCGCACCTCCCGGACCGAAAAGATTGCCTCGCAGAGGCGGTTACACTTAGGACAAGACCGGCTATTCCTGGCTGATGGTCATACGCGACCAACCCTGCCATCCCAACCGGTTTTCATCGCTTTCACAGCACACCTGAACCCCCCCTCCAACGGAATTTTTCCAAAGGAAACAGGTCGGCACAATGGCACGTTACTCCCTGGATCAATCCAACTTGATCCTCCCCCTGGTCAAGGCCATCGCGCGCGAGTGCGTCGAGCGCCGCGGACAGCACCGTCAGCTGACCCGGCTACGTGGGAAGCTCGAAAATTCCTCGACCCCAGAGGGCCTCGGGCAGTCCCTCGCGAACCTCGACGCCATGATCTTCGAGCACAGCACCGCGATCTCCCAGTCCACCGGGGAACTCGAGGCACTCGGCCTGACGATTCTGCGCCAACAACCCTTGACCGTTCACTTCCCCGGCCGAACGCGAAACGGCAAGGTCGTATTCTGCTGGCAGGAGGGCGAGGAGAGCCTCTGCCACGGCCACGCGATCGGCGAAGAAGAAGAGCCGCGCCGGCCGCTGAAGGTGCGCATCGTCGACACCCACAAAGCCTAGGGGCTCGGTTTCCAGGCGACGATTCCGTCGTGCTTCGCCGGATAGCAGGGCTATAGTGGCCACGGTGTACCACCACAGCACGCTGTTTCGACTCAAGCCCGGCGTCACCCTGGACAAGGTCCGTGCAGCTCGCGATGCCCTGGCGCTGCTGGTAGAGACCCTGCCCGGCGTGCTGCACTTCGCAGTCGTCGACAACCTGGCCGAGCTGAACCAGGGATTCACCCTGGTGCTTTTCTCGGTATTCGAGGACCCCCAGGCCTGCCAGATCTTCCAACGGCATCCAGAGTACCAACGAGTCTGGGAGGAACTGCTGCAGCCAGTAGTCGAGGAACGGATCATCGCCGAGGGGTCGGAGACCTAGCGGAAGCCGGATCCGACAAAACTTGGCCTTGAACCCACTCGGCCAAGTGTTCGAATGCTTGCATGAGCACTCCCAAACGCGTCGCAGTCACCGGTGCTGCAGGCAACATCGGCTACGCCATCCTCCCCCGCATCGCTGCGGGAGCAATCTTCGGTCCGGACACTCCCGTCCATCTACAACTCCTCGAGATCCCGCCGGTCCTGCCGACCCTCGAGGGCGTCAAGATGGAACTCGAGGACTGTGCCTTCCCGCTGTTGCAGGGTGTCTCCTGCAGCGATGACCCCAACGTCGCCTTCAAGGATGCCGACCTGATATTGCTGATCGGCAGCAAGCCGCGCGGCAAGGGCATGGAGCGCAAGGACCTGATCGCAGAAAACGGTCCGATCTTCGTCGGACAAGGTCGCGCCATCAACGACCACGCTGGATCGGATGTCCGCATCGTCACGATCGGCAATCCGTGCAACACCAACTGCCTGATCGCGATGCACAACGCCCCGGACGTCCCCGACGATCGGTTCACGGCGATGACCCGGCTGGACCAAAACCGTGCCTACGCCCAACTGGCCAACAAGTCCGGATCACACTGGAGCAAGGTCGACAACGTCATCATCTGGGGCAACCACAGCGCCACCCAGTTCCCCGACTGGCACCACGCGAGCATCGACGGGCAAGCTGCTGCTGCCGCCATCAACGACGATGCGTGGCTGCAGGGAGAGTTCATCAGCACCGTGCAAAAACGTGGCGCGGCCGTCATCCAGGCACGTGGTCTGTCGTCGGCATTCTCCGCCGCCAGCTCTGCTCTCGACCACGCCCACACTCTCTTCCACGCAACACCCGACGGTCACCTCACGTCGCTATGCGTGAAATCCAACGGCAGCTACGGCATCGAGGAAGGCCTGATCTGCTCATTCCCGACTACCACCGACGGCAACGGCAACTGGTCGATCCAACCGGATCTCGATGTCTCCGAATTCTCGCGCAGCAAGATCGACAACTCGGTCAACGAACTGAAGGAAGAGCGAGCGGTGGTCAAGAACCTGCTCAACTGAAGCTCATCCCATCACCTTGGAACTCCACGTCATTGTCTGGTTGGTCGCCGCCGGGTTGGCGCTCGGCTTCATCAACAACCTGGCGGGCGCGGCGGGAGTGATCGGCCTGGTGGCGCTGGAAGGCCTCACGGGCATGTCCACGATGGAAGCCAACGCCAGCTTGCGACTATCCGCAGTCGCGGTCGCGCTGGCTGGCATGGTCGGTTTCTCCACCAAGGGGCAGAAGATCCCGAGAAAGATGTGGGGTTACTCCCTGCTGACGATCCCCGGCGCAGTCGGCGGCGCGCTGATGGTGCACTCTGACTTCGAACTGTTGTTCCGGGTCATCGTGATGGCAATTCTCACCGTGATCTTGATTCAGCAGCTGCGCAACCGAGGCCAGAACGGGGCTCCGATCAACCCGCAGAAGAGCACTCCATGGTGGCTGCTCGTCATCCTGTTCAGTTGGCTCGGCGCCCACATGGGCTTTCTGCAAATCGCTGCCGGCCTGGTGGCGATCTTCATCTTGTCCATCGTCCACAGCCGCGATCTCGTACAAATCAACGCCGCCAAGATGGCGGTCGTCCTGACTGCCGCCGTCGCCGGCAGCATCACCCTGGCCTGCACCGATCGCATCACCTGGGCACCGGCACTGACCATGGCAGCCGGCGCCGCGCTCGGTAGTTTCTCAGCCAGTCGATGGTCGGTGTCGAAAGGCCATGGCGCCGTACGGGTCGTGGTCGTGATGATCTGCGTCGCAGTCCTCGTACGCATCGGCTACCAACTGATCGCCGACTGACAACTCCGAGCCTCCAGACCGCGAATGTCGGGAACCCGACGAGTTGCAGCTGAAAAAAACCTGAAGATGCGGTTTTTCTTGCGCGTCCCGTGACCATTCCACGCCTAGAGCTTTGAGATCGGACATGTCAGCCCGATCCAAGATTCTAAATATCTTGTAGGTATGAAAATGATCAATCGCACGCTGCCGTTCCCGCTCCTTCCGCTCCTCCTGGCCGCGTCCGGACTCTTGAATGGCGTTCACGCACAGTCTGGCGTAATCGTCGATCCTAAGGGTGGACCCGGCACGTACAAGACCATCAACGCCGCGTTGGCGGTAACCAGCAACACAGACATCATCCGGGTGCGGAAGGGCGTGTACAACGAGAACATCGTCCTCATCAACCGGGCCGCCAACATCGTCGGAATCGGGCTCTTGCGGACAGATGTTCAGGTCAATGGGACGATCGGGATCCGCAACCACCCGGCGGCGCACACATCGCGCTTCGCGCGCATGACCACCGGTGTAGTCAACTGCGATTCATCCAGTGGCAATCTGGCCTTTGAGGACGTCTCCTCAGCAACCCGGTGGTCGTTCGTCAACCACAGCGGCATGGTGTCTCTGTCGCGATGCCTGTTGACGCCGGCAACTGAGGGCCCGTATCAGCTGCAGTTCCAGAACGTGCAGCGTGCGTTCATGCACCAGTGCAACGTGTACCCACTCTACCGCAACTCGTACGGTTGGTTTCCGATGGTGTTCCCAGGCACCGTCGTGAACGGCGGCAACTTCGAGGCGTCGCGATGCAGCTTCCGGGGCACCAAATACGGTAGCATGTTCCAGCTCTACACCAACGGCGGCCACGCGCTCGAATTGACCGACACAACGGCACGCATCACCGGCCTTGCCAATGACCAGTTGCTCGGCGGCGACGGGTTGAGTGCAACATTTCGGTTGAGCTATGGCGGCTCCGGACTCGCCGCGACCCGTTCGACCGTCATATTGCAGGGGGTGACCGTGAAGGCCGGCATCGGTGCTTCACCGTGGACCCTCGCCATCACGAACAATCGCAGCACGATCACGACGCCGACGACGAAGCTGCCGGTCGTACAGTCCCTGTTCGGGTTCGTGCGCGGCGGCACGCCACAGATAAAGCTCTTTGGCGAGCCAAACGCCAACTCGCTGACGTGGCTCTCACTGAACTTTGCGCCCATCCAACTGCCGTTCGGCTACCTGTTGGTCGATCCCTTCGGGCCAGTCCTGACATTTCCCGCCACGCTGGACCCCTGGGGGCACGCCAAGCACTCCCTCGATCTTCGTGGCCTGCCGCCGACGTTCACCGGCGCGCCGTACATCCTGCAGGCGATCACGCTGACGCCCAACAACATCGTCGGCTTGTCGAGCCCGCAGATCGGCGCAATCGCACGCTGATTCCAGATCGGGGACCAGGTCAGGACTTCTGTTGTCTTGCCCAGGTGAGCAGGTCTGTCCACACCTGCTCATCCCCGCAAATACCATCACCCCATCCGCGGACTTCGGCCTCTACCTGGCCGCGGTTTCTCTCGATGGACTGGTTTCGCCTATCCGGGTATCGCTCTGGATTGTCGAAGCCGAACGAATGCGCAGCGTGCCGGCCGTCACTTGTCGAGAAGCAGGGGCACTGCCTTTTCGACCAAACCCGCGGGGCGCTGACCACGGCCAGCCTTGTTGCCATCACCAAGCTCGGCACGCGCGACCTTCGCCAGATCCATCAAGCGCTTGACGACATCGGGGTGCTTCGCGCTGAGGTCCACATCCTCGTGGATGTCCTTGCTCAGGTCGATCAGACGCGTGGCGACCTGCTTGCCCGCTACCCCGCGACGTCCACGTTGCTTGTGCGACAGGATCAGCTTCCACGGACCTTGTCGCACCGCCTGCAAGTTGGCGATGCGGTAGTAGTAGAACGCCGTGTACGAACTTCGTGCCGAGGCATCGCCCGACCACAAAGCCCAGGAATCGTGACCGTCAAGAGTACGCCCTTTCGGCAACTCGGCGCCGGCCAACCGCGCAAACGTCGGCAGGACATCCATGGTGGAGGTGATCTCATCACAGACCTTGCCAGCAGCGATCCGTCCGGGCCAGCGCATGATGCAGGGCTCGCGCATGCCGCCCTCGTTGGTGCTGCCCTTCCTGCCGCGCAGGGGCGCGTTGCTGCCACCGTTGCGGCCATTGGAACCGTTGTCCGAGGTGAAGATGACCATGGTCCGCTGGTCAATGCCGAGGGCCTTGAGGGTGTCGAGGATCTCGCCGGTCGACCAGTCGAGTTCCTCAACGGCGTCCCCATAGCGTCCGTTGGCGGACTTGCCCTTGTATTCTACTCCGGGGTTGAGGGGCAGATGCACCATGGTGTGCGGAAGGTAGAGGAAGAACGGCCGGTCCTTGTTGTCGGTAATGAACCGGACAGCCGCCTCGGTGTAGCGCCTGGTAAGGGGCGGCTGCACGACCGGCGCCTCGATCACCTTCTCGCCGCGCATCAGCGGCAGGGGAATGTTCTTCCGGTTCATGTCGTTGCTGTACGGGATCCCAAAGTACGAATCGAAACCCTGCCGTGTCGGCAGAAACTCGCGCTGGTCACCCAGGTGCCACTTGCCGATACAAGCAGTCTGGTAACCGCGGGTCTTCAAGACCTCGGCGACCGTCACTTCGTCGGGATGCAGACCCTTGCGGGCGTTCGGGAACAGCACCCAACCGTTCTTGGCGTCCTTGTGCATGTTGACGCGCCGCGGATAACAGCCGGTCATCAAGCTGGACCGCGATGGGGTACACACGCCGCTGGTCGAATAGAAGCTGGTGAGACGTACGCCCTCATCAGCCATCCGATCCAGGCGCGGGGTACGGTTCTTCTTCGAACCAAAGCAACCGAGGTCCCCGTAGCCGAGGTCATCCGCGTAGATCAGGATGAAGTTCGGCCGGTCGGCGCCGACGGCAGCGCGAGGTTTCTGCGGAACCTGACAGGCCAAAAGCGGCAGAAACACGAGGAGCGAGACTCTCTGCATACCGACGATGGTAGTCGCGATCGGGTTCCCTCCACACTAGTCTGTACTCATGAACAGCGATTCCCGCCTGATGCACACCGTCGTGTTCTGGCTCAAGCCGGACGCGCCGGCCGGCACCCCCGCCACGATGGCAGATTTCTACTACCAACGGATCGCCGGCGTCGACGGCGTCGAACAGGTCTTCGCAGGGAGTCCGGCGGGCACCGATCGGGAGGTTGTCGACAGTTCCTACCAGTTGCTGACCAGCGTGGTGTTCCGTGACAAAGCCGCGCAAGATGCCTGGCAGACCGACCCTGTCCACGACACCTTTCGAGAGACCTTCGGCCCTGCTTTCGAGCGGGTGGTGGTCTACGACAACCTCGAAGCCAACTAACGCAAGCTGTCTAGCACCATCCTGGTCAGATTGGTGACGCTCAGGCCATTGGCCCGTTTCAGATCACGCTTGCGGAACACACAGTCGCGCTTTTGCTCCTCTGCGACCTCGGAGACGGCCGTCCGAATGCGCTCATTCATGCCCGCGATCAGCAGGGCGTAGCGGCCGGAACCCTCCGGCACACCCTGCGCGCGAATCGTCTTCCACTCGGGCGTGGCCTTTCGGACCCGCAGGAAGTCGATCGAAGCCGGTCTCGAACAAACCGCGGCGCTGCCGAACAGCACCAGGCCACCTTGCTTCAGAACGACCCCCTGGGCTGACGCCAAGGCGGTAAGTACGAGAAACACGGTTGCTTGACTGAGAATCCTGGGGGCGAATTTCATCTCGATCTCCGTTGCCTTCACAGCGCGATTGGATGACCCGATGAAGCGACTTATTCCGGGAATTGCCCGGGCCCCTGGCATAACCTGTTCAGCTTACGGGTGATGACAACATGAAACACATCCTGATTACTGGCGCCAGCGCCGGCATCGGCGAGGCGATCGCCAAGAAACTCGATGACAGCGACACACGGCTGACACTGGGTGCACGGCGCACCGAACGGCTACCGGCGATCGCTGCCACGGCATTTCATCACTACCTGGACGTCACCGACGAGGCCTCGGTCGAGACCTTCCTGGCCGCAGCCATCGAAGCCAACGGTCCGGTCGACGTCCTGATCAACAACGCCGGGCTCGCCCGCGGTATCGAACGGATCGCTGAGGCCGACGGTCGCGCCTGGCGCGAGATGATGGAAACCAACGTCATGGGCGTCCTTCACATGTCCCGACGCGTCCTGCCCTCGATGATCGAGCGCGGCACCGGCCACGTGATCATGACCGGCTCGGTCGCCGGCATCGACAGCTACGAGGGCGGTAGCGTCTACTGCGCCTCGAAACGGGCGCTGACTTCGATCTGCGAGACCATGCGCCTCGAGACCCACGGCACCGGCATCCGGGTCACCAACATCTGCCCCGGACTGGTCGAGTCGGAATTCAGCCTGGTGCGGTTCCGCGGCGACAAGGAGCGGGCCAGGCTGCCCTACCAGGGCACCCGGCCGCTGGCACCCGAGGACGTCGCCGAGTGCGTAGCTTTCGCTCTCACCAGACCACCCCACGTCTGCATCGACAGCATGCTGATCCTCGCCACCGACCAGTCAACGGCGACCCGGGTGCACCGCACAGAGCCCTGAACGGTATGCGCAGCGGTTACCAGGCAGCCACCCCTGAGCAGACCGTGAGTGACGCACGCGGTGAATCGACACCCTGCCCGGTATGCGGCAGCACCATGACCGTCTCGTTCCAGGATGACGAAGCGGTCTACAAACTGTGCTCAAACTGCTCCTACCTCAAACCCTGCCTGCTCGACCTGGACGCCTACGCAGTCAACGTCAAGATCTACAGCGAACGCTACGACGAACAACTCAAGACAGCCGCAGTCGTCACGGACAAGGCCCGACGCAAGTTCGGCCGCTTCCTCGACCGGATCGCCCCATACCACCAACTGGGCCGGATGATCGACATCGGCTGCGGTGCTGGCCGCATGTTGGCTTGCGCCGCCGACCGTGGTTGGCACGCGGTCGGCGCCGATCCCTCGATGCAAAACCTGTCGGAGGATTGCCCGGATGGGGTCGAAATCCACCCCCGTCTACTGCACGAATGTGAATTCCCCGATGGACACTTCGACGTGGTGCATGCCAACGAGGTCATGGAGCACGTGGACGATATCATCCCACTGCTGACCGAGATGCGGCGGGTGTTGCGCCCTGGTGGGCTGATCGTCCTGCGAACCCCCAACCACCGTAGCTGGACAGCTCGGGCCGTCGGCGCACGGTGGCGCCACTACGGAGTCGCCGAGATCGGGCACGTCGGCTTCTTCACGCCCCAGACCTTCCGGAAGCTATTCGAAGCCCAGCGAATCGACTTGCTCGCCATCCAAACCCACCACTTCAGCCTGCGAGACCGCTGGTCGGACGAAACACCGGTCATCGGCGGTCTGTGCCGCGTTGTCTACAAACTGATCGGCCTGCTGGCGACGGCGACCGGACAGGGTGAGCGGCTGATGGTCTGGGGGCGCAAGCCGACCTAGACACTATCGCTCCAACCAGGCCGCAACGCATTTCGTCGCGTGAAGCGTGACGCGGATGCGAACCTGGGCGACACTGCAGTGGGCATGGAACTAGTCCACATCTACATCCTGGTCGTCGCTGTCCTGGCAATCGGGCTGCTCGCGTTCGAAAAGGCGTCGATGAGCGTAGTCGGACTGGGGATGATCATCGCGATGGCGGTCTGGCCGGGACTGATCGACACCCAGGCCGCGATCCGCGGGTTCGCCAACCCGGCGGTCGTGACAGTGGCTTCCCTGTTCATCGTCGGCGAGGGCTTCTTGCGCACCGGCGCCGCCTCCAAGCTCGCAGATCGCGTGCTCCACAGCACCGGCGGACGCGAAGGCGTCTTACTGATACTGATCATGGTGATGGCAGCCCTGCTGTCAGCCTTCGTCAACAACACGCTGGTGGTCGTGACATTCTTGCCGGTGATCACGACCATCTGTCGGGACACCAAGGTCAACCCGTCCCGATTGTTGATCCCGCTGTCGTATGCTTCGATCCTGGGCGGCATGTGCACGCTGGTCGGCACCTCGACCAACATCCTCGTCGATGGCGTCTTGACGACCTCTGGCGCACGCGGCCTCACGATGTTCGAGATGGCTCCGGGCGGATTGATCCTGGCTGGCACCGGCATCCTCTACCTGTCAGTCTTCGGTCGCCGCCTCCTGCCAGACACCCCGTCGCTCGCGACCCAGGCCGGCGCCAGTGAAGTCCGCGAATTTGTCACCGAGATCACCGTCAGCACCAGCAGCGCCTTGCTCGGCAAACGGGTGGCCGATCTCGGCGCCATCGAGGGCAAGACCGCGACCCGTCCAGTGATGTTGGTGCGCAAGGAACACCTACACATGCCGCCCTTCGATGACATGGCAGTGGAAGCAGGCGACCACCTGATGGTGAGCGGTGGCGTGCAAGGCCTCACCGCCATGAAACGCGCGGAGAGTGACGGAAGCCACGGAGAGGATCGCTACGACCCCCGCACCATGACCTTCTTCGAGCTCGCCTTGACGCCCGCATCGGGGCTGGTCGGCTGCCGGATTGGCGACCTCCATCTCAAGGAAGAACACGGCGCCGCCATCACTGGCGTGCTGCGTGGCGGCCAGCACATGCGGGAACGCTTCGACGACCTGCGCTTCGGGCGCGGCGATGTGCTGCTGGCGTTCGGCGACAAGGAGAGCAAGGCATCCATCCGACGGGCCAACGACTTCCACCTGATCGAGGGCATCGATCAAAGCGTCTACAACACTGACAAGGCGCCGCTGTCCCTGATCATCCTGCTCGGAGTCGTGACGATGTTCGTCACCGGATTGATCGACATTCCGATCGCGGCCCTGATCGGTGCCTTCGCCATGGTCGTCACCGGTTGCTTGAACGTCCGGCAGGCGCATCACGCGGTGAACTGGGCGATCCTCGCCTTCATCGCGGGCACCCTGGCCCTGAGCGCAGCGGCTACATCATCAGGGTTCAACACCACGATCGGCGAAGCCGTCAAGGATCTGCTCGGGACGGATCCCAAAGTGCTGGTCGGCGGTCTGTTCCTGGCCACCATCCTGCTGACCGAGATCCTGTCCAACAACGCCGTCGCCATCATCCTGACTCCCGTGGCACTGGCAATTGCGCAGGCCGCGGGCATAGATGAGCGCCCGATGGTGATGGCGGTGGTGTTCGGGGCCAGCTGTTGCTTCGCCAACCCGCTCGGCTACCAGACCAACCTGCTGGTGTTCGGCCCGGGCGCATACCGGTTCAGGGACTTCCTCAAGGTCGGCCTGCCACTCGACCTCCTGCTGGCGGCCGTAGCAATCCTGTTCGTGCTCTAGCCGATCGCCGGGGCGATTCGCCGGAATTCCCCACAGCATCGGCTCAAGTCGAAGGCGGTCGGTGGTCGATCCAGGAAGCAGCGGTTGACCACACCCACCTCGTCGAGCTTCCGATACCGATGACAAACCAAGGAAAACCCGCTCGGCTGACCTTCGTGCTTACCGCTCTGGCCCTCGGCTGCGCGGCGTGGATGGCTGGGATTGCAGTCCTGCCCCGCAGCGGGGAGCCAGGCGTCACCTGGCGGTTCGGGTCGGACGAGGCAGCGGTCGGGTCTTTCGAGACCGTGCCAGCCTGGGACTCCATGACCCTGTCGGTCAGCCTGCCGTTCGACGCCTACGTATACGTGGTGAGCTTCGATCATCTACACGGGACCGTGACGTATTTCCCAACCGAATACCTCGGCACGGATCTCCATGACCCCACCACCGGACGGATGAACTTCCTGGCAGCAGGAGAGCACACGCTACCCGGCAGCTGGAACGGCTCCGTTTCAACCTGGTTCGTCCCGGACCTCCCGGAGTCCCTGAGCTTGTGCGTAATCGCCAGCCGCAAACCCCTGACGGACCTCGAAGCCATCCTGCCGCTGACCATGCAAGTCGGCAACCGGGCCTATCGCGACCGGTCGATGGGCTTCTACATGCCGCGCGCCGGACGCGCTCAGGTGATCGGCAAGACACGCTTGCCCCACCCGCTGCTGCAAGCGGCCCTCGACAGCGCCACCGCGCCGCTGGCCGGTCCCATGTTGGCCTGGCCGGAACGCCCAGGTGTCTACTTCGACACCCTGCACATCGTGCCCCGCAAGCCACGACCGGGCGTTGTCGCGCCCAGCAACCCATTCGCCAGGCAGCTCGCAGAGCAGGTCGAAAACAAGCGACGCGGTAAGTAGCAACCAGCGAGAACGCTGGTCAGGCGAGTTCGGCCTCGACCGCAGCGCACAGCAGATGGACGCACAGGAGATGGCTCTCCTGGATGCGCGCCGTGTTATCCGACGGCACACGCACCGCGACATCCGCCAATTCCGCCATCACGGCATCTCGTGACGACATCAACGCCGCCGTATGGATCCCCATCTCGCGGGCCGCGCGCATCGCACGCACGACGTTCTCGGAAGCCCCGGAAGTCGAGATCCCGATCAGGAGATCGCCTGGCTTGCCAATCGCACGCAGGGGACGCTCGAAGATGTAATCAAAGCCGACGTCGTTACCGATCGCCGTCAGATACGGTACCTCATGACCAAGCGCAACCGCCGCCATACCGGGTCGATCCCGATTCTCAAACCAACCGATCAGTTCCCCCGCGGCATGCGCCGCGTCGCAGGACGACCCACCGTTGCCACAGAGCATCAGCTTGCCACCACCCGACAGTGCGGCGATCGCCGCACGGTTAAGGGCTTCGATCTGATCGAGACACTGATCCAGGAGGCGTTGTTTGGTCGCAATGCTCTCGCGAATTGCTGCTTCGATTGCCTTGTTCGTCATGATCGTCTCGGTCGGGAAACGCAACTTAGCCCAGCGGGAATCGCGACGCCCTTTCTTTTCCTGACTGCTACTTTCCCCGAGGAGGACAATCGGGCCAGCCGCCTGAGAAGCCGTTGGGGCCTATCTCCGCGAGGTTTCTCCCCGAGGTTTCCCACCCGTGGAAACTGTCCTATTCCGTCATGCCGTATATGCGGGATGACGTCCAAATCACGCGCACATGGACAAAAACTGCGTCTTGTCGGACCATTTGGCGACTTTTTTTGCTCCAGCGACGATGAAATCCTGCCGTTTCGACAAAATTCGGGGTTCACTTCCTAGATTCTGCGCTAGCCTGCGCGGCGGTTTCAGGACCGTCCTAAAACCCCGATCCGATCCAACCAGAACCCACGAGAACACCGTCCATGACCAGCGTTGAAAGCCCACAAACCTCAGCAGTCCACACCCGCGATGAAGTCGCAGATCTGCTCGCAAAGGAAAACGTCAAGTTCCTTCGACTGAACTTCACCGACATCCTCGGTGCCAACAAGAACATCGAGGTTCCAACCTCGCAATTCGAAAAGGCACTCGACGGTGAGATGCTGTTTGACGGTTCGTCGATTGAAGGATTCGTTCGCATCGAAGAGAGCGACATGCTCCTGCAACCAGACTTCGACACCTTCCGCATCTACCCCTGGGACAACTCCGGTCACGGCAAGGCGGCACGCCTGATCTGCAACGTGTCACACCCGGACGGCACATCTTTCGAAGGCTGCCCACGCCAGGCCCTGATTCGGGTCATGGATCAGGCCAAGGAAATCGGCACGCAGTTGACTGCCGGTCCGGAAGCCGAGTTCTTTCTGTTCGAACGCGGTGACGATGACGAGCTGACCACGATCACCAATGACGAAGCCGGCTATTTCGATGCCGCGCCGCTCGACAACGCTGAATCCTGTCGGTGTGAGATCACCAATCATCTCAACTCCATGGGACTCGAGGTCGAAGCATCTCACCACGAGGTTGCACCCGGCCAGCACGAGATCGATTTCCGTTACGGCAATGCTCTCCATACCGCGGACAACCTGACGACGTTCAAGTATGTCGTCCGGCGAGTCGCCCGCGATTTCGGCTTGCACGCCACCTTCATGCCAAAGCCGATCTTCGGAATCAACGGCTCCGGGATGCACATCCACCTGTCGCTGTTCAGCGAAGATGGCAAGACCAACCTGTTCTGGGACGCAAACGCCGAAAACGAGATCTCGGAGATGGCGCTGCACTTCATCGCTGGAGTAATGGAACACTCCCGCGCGCTGTGTGCGGTCACCAACCCGACAGTCAACAGCTTCAAGCGGCTGGTACCCGGCTACGAGGCACCAACCCACGTCGCCTGGTCGATGCGTAACCGCTCACCGATGATTCGGATCCCGGCACGCCGGGGCTTGGGAACACGGATGGAACTGCGGATGCCCGACCCGACCTGCAACCCCTACCTGGCCCTCGCCGCCTCTCTCGGCGCGGGGCTCGACGGCATCAAGAACCAGTTGCAGCCGCCGGCACCGGTCAACAAGAACATCTACGCCATGAGTGCTCGCGAACGTTCACGGAGCAAGATCGGCACCTTGCCCGGAGATCTGAACGAAGCGGTCGCCGCGCTCGAGAAAGACGAAGTCATTCGAGAAGCCCTCGGCTCTCACATCGCCAACCACTTCATCGAAGCCAAGAAACAGGAATGGTCGGAGTACATCGCGCAGGTCCACGACTGGGAACTGCAGCGTTACCTCGGCACATACTAGACAGTCCGGTTCCACGTGCGTGGTAGCCACGTAGACATCTACCCCCCAAGGGGCAGTGCGAGGCCCATTACCACATAAGCCGCGTTTCCCAGGCGCATGGGCTCTGGGAGGCGCGGCAATTTTCGTGGGCTCAGCGCGTGCCTAAGTACGCGCCGCGGCGGTGGCTGCGGGAACATCTGCCGGGTGACCCGCTTCGCGAAGGACGTCACCCATCGCGGTAAGCACCCGCGTGACCGAAGTCATCTGCGCGCCGTGGCCCATCAATCCGATGCGCCACACCCGACCCTTCAAGGACCCCAGGCCACCACCGATTTCGATCCGGTGCTCGTCTCGAATGGTCCGCCTAGCCGTCACCTCATCGAAGCCCTCGGGCAACACAACCGTGGTCAACATGGGCGTACGTTCCCCAGCCGGCACCAGGCACTCCAGACCCAAAGGCTCAAGGCCGCGGTAGAACGCAGCCGCCACTTCGCGATGTCGCGCAAAACGCAGCTCAAGACCCTCTTCCTGGACCTGTTGCAGCCCAGAGGCCAGGGCGTAGACCATGCTGACCGGCGCGGTGTGGTGGTAGACCCGGTCACCTCCCCAATACCCATTCAGCAGACCTACATCGAGGTACCAACTCGGCGGTCGGCTCGTCCGGTTCGAGATCCGTTCGATCGCTCGTGCAGAGAGAGACAATGGGGCAAGTCCCGGTGGGACGGAGAGACACTTCTGGGTACCGGAAAACGCCGCATCGATCCCCCACCGATCCAACTCGACAGGCGCGCCACCCAGACTGGTTACGCAATCGAGCATCACCAGCGCCCCCGCATCGGCAGCGGCCTTCGCGATCGGTACAGGGTCCGTCAACACTCCGGTCGAGGTCTCCGCGTGCACGAACGCAACCAGGCTGGTCGGTCCACCCTGGATCGCCGCGACCATCGCCTCGACATCGAGGGACTGCCCAAACTCGGCGGAGACCTCCACGACCTCGCCGCCGAGACGCTGCACCAGGTCCTTCATCCGGCCACCAAACACCCCGTGGGTCCCAATCACGACGCGGTCGCCAGGTTCCACGAGATTCACCAGACACAGATCCATGCCGGAGCTACCAGTTCCGGACACCGGCAAGGTGAACGTGTTCTCAGTGCAAAACAGGGACCGAAGGTTGGTCTGCACCTCATCCATCAACTCGAGGAACGCCGGGTCGAGGTGGCCGACCAACGGGGTACCCAAGGCAGCCAGGGTGCGGTCGGGGACCGGTGAGGGGCCTGGGCCTAGCAACAACAGTTCGGGGACATCAAGCACCATACACACTACCCTAACGCGGGGCTTAGGCAGCCGCGAGGCCACAGTCCAGCCAGCCCCGTCAGACTGCGATCCACATCCCGGACCTGCACGGTCGCAGGCGCAACACAGGTCGCCAAATCGCTTCCTGGGTCATAGCACCGTTTGTGGGGGTCAAGTCACCCCGTCATCTGGTATGCATTGATTCTCTACTCTTGCGGTCCAGACCACCCAGGGCCCACCTGAGCACTCAGCCGCATGCTGCACCATTACCAACATCCGCCCGCGATCCTCTTGCTTGCCCTCGCCGTGATCGTGGGCTGTACATCGCCACTTCGCGTGCCGCAGACCGCGGTCTACGTGAAGCTGAAGCAGATCGCCAAGCGCACGACGATCACCGTCGCGCATCGCGGTGATTCCGGGAGTTTTCCGGAGAACACGCTG